>CAYNIT010000093.1:0-15311 GCA_964397205.1 uncultured Phaeodactylibacter sp.
GCCGAGCGATCGAGAGAAGATAAGGAACTCATGGATCATGCTTATTGAATGAATAACATCTGCCTTTAAGATAGGGAGAATGTGTCGAAAATACAATAACTGCTTCCTGTATGGCTTCGACGAACCCAAAGGCGGGGCGCTGTGCCCGGAGGCAATTATGGCTTAGCATTGGATATCAGCGAGCTGCTCGTTCAGGAATTGCTTGCCGTGCAAAGCCTTAGCGATTTTCTTGTCGGTAAGCAAAGCCTCAAGTGCTTCTGCATGCCGGTTGTGGTGGAGGTCGGTCGCCAGATAATCAATCAAGCCTTTCTTCAATAGCCAGTAGGCGTTTTCACGGGTGGGTTTGCCATAGTAGCCAGTCAGGGATAGCAAGTTGAGCTGGAATTCGCAGCCCCGGTCTTTCAGCTCCTTATAACGCTGAGGCTCATCGCGTAGGAACAAGTAGCGTTCTGGGTGAGCGAGCAGGGGGCGATACCCTTTTGTCTGCATAAGGAAGAGGTATTGCTCGACCTTAGGGGGCTCAGAGATGAAGCTCATTTCCACCAGTGCGCGCTTTCCGGGAAGCGTAAGTATCTTGTTTGTTTCCAGCAGCGCTTCAAACCCTTCATCAAGGAGGTACTCCGCCGCTGCATCAATCCTGATAGGCCAGCCTTTGGCTTTGACAGCTTCTTGTACTTCCGCTAGTTTCCTGCGGATGACACCAGGCGTGTTCGGGTAAAGATCCGCCATCACATGAGGGGTGGTGATAAGGTGCTGAAACCCCATATCGAGCAGCCGCCGGATCAATTGCAGGCTCTGCTCCATGTCTTCCGCACCGTCGTCGATTCCCGGCAACAAATGGGAGTGCAAATCCGTGTGCAGGAAACGAAATGAACCGAGCAGTGGTTTGGGCCGGAAGAGGTTGAACATGCATCAAGGGATTTGTTGCCTGTATAAACAATTTGCCCCTGTCAGAGTTGCCTGCTGCCAGCTCCCAGGCTAAATCTTACACCACTTTCACATCCCTCGACAGCACTTCCCGGAAGTAGTCAAGGGTAATTGTCAAGCCATCTTTGCGGGATACCCTTGGCTCCCAGCCCAACAGCTCCCGGGCTTTGGTGATATCTGGTTGGCGTACCTTCGGATCGTCTTCGGGAAGTGGTTTGTAGGTGATGGTCGCTTGCGGATTTCCGACCAGCTCAAGGATTTCCTCCGCAAATTCTTTGATGCTGATTTCGTCTGGGTTGCCGATATTGACGGGCTGGGCATGATCGCTCATCAACAGGCGGTATATGCCTTCTACCAAGTCTTTGACATAGCAGAAGGAGCGGGTTTGCGAACCGTCCCCAAAAACCGTAAGCCCCTCGCCACGTATAGCTTGTGAAAAGAAAGCAGGCAGCGCCCGGCCGTCATTGATCCGCATACGGGGGCCGTAGGTATTGAATATCCGTACGATGCGGGTTTCCACCCCGTGGAAGTTGTGGTAGGCCATCGTGATGGCTTCCAAGAAGCGCTTGGCTTCGTCGTACACGCCCCGGGGCCCCACAGGATTGACGTTGCCCCAGTAGTCCTCCTTTTGGGGGTGGATGAGGGGGTCTCCGTACACCTCGGAGGTAGAAGCTACCAGCATGCGGGCATCTTTTGCCTTAGCCAGGCCAAGAAGGTTATGCGTGCCAAGGGCACCCACTTTCAGCGTTTGGATGGGCATCTTCAGGTAGTCGATCGGGCTGGCGGGAGAAGCGAAGTGGAGGATATAATCCAAGTCTCCGGGCACATGCACGAATTTGGTGACATCGTGGTGGTAGTATTCAAATTCCTTCAGGGGGAAAAGGTGCTGTATGTTTTCGAGGCTGCCGGTCAGCAGGTTGTCCATGCCAATAACGTGGCAACCTTCTTCCAGAAACCGGTCACAAAGGTGAGAGCCGAGGAAGCCCGCCGCACCAGTGATGAGTACTCTTTTCATGGAGTGATATTGTTTGAATGGCTAATAGGGTGTTCCCAAATTTCAGTCTTTCAGCTGGCTCACGCTGGCTTTGACAGGATTGCGGCCGATGCTTTCGTAGTGAAAGCCTTCCCGTTTCATCGTCTCCGGGTCGTAAATGTTGCGCCCGTCAAAAATAGCCGGGGATGACAACAGCTCTTTCAGCACCTTATAACTTGGTGTACGGAATACCGGCCATTCGGTTACAATTGCTAAGGCATCGGAGCTGATCAGGGCTTCGTATTGCTCATTGGAGAAAGTAACCCGCTCGCCGAATACCGCGCGTACATTCTCGGTAGCCTCCGGATCATAAGCTTTCACCTGCGCTCCCGCTTGCAGCAATTGCTCAATGATGGTCAGGGCCGGCGCCTCGCGTATGTCGTCCGTATTGGGTTTGAAAGCCAGGCCCCAGAGCGTGATGGTTTTCCCTTTGAGGTCTCCGCCAAAGTAGCGGATGATTTTTTCTGCCAGTATATGCTTTTGGCCCTGGTTGACATGCATGACCGATTTGAGGATGCGGAAGTCGTACTCGTATTCATGGGCTGTTTTGGCCAGGGCTTGCACGTCCTTTGGGAAGCAGGAGCCGCCGTAGCCTACCCCCGGGAAGAGGAAGCGTTTGCCGATGCGGGTGTCGCTGCCCATGCCCAGGCGGACCATGTCCACATTAGCGCCTACCTTTTCGCAGAGGTTGGCGATTTCGTTCATGAAGGAGATTCGGGTGGCCAGGTAGGAGTTGGCAGCGTACTTGGTCATTTCGGCGGAACGCTCATCCATAAAGTAGATGGGGTTGCCCTGCCGTACGAAGGGCTCGTACAGGTGGTGCATGACTTCGCGGGCGCGGTCGGAGCTTGTGCCAACTACGACCCGGTCTGGCCGCATAAAGTCATCAACGGCAACGCCCTCCCGCAAAAACTCCGGGTTGGAAACCACGTCAAACAGGTCCTCTGAAAGCTTGTCCGCCAGTATATCGTGTACCTTTTCAGCGGTGCCGACCGGCACGGTACTTTTATCTACGATCACCGTATACTGATCAATAAGCTCCGCCAGCTCAGCAGCTACTCCCATTACGTAGGAGAGATCAGCAGAGCCATCTTCGCCGGGAGGCGTTGGCAGTGCCAGGAAAATCACTTCGGCTTCTCTCACGCCCTCTTTGAGGTCAGTTGTGAACTTGAGCCGTTCTTGCCGGACATTGCGCTCGAACAAAATTTCCAGGCCGGGCTCATAGATTGGGACTACGCCCTCCTTGAGCTTTTTTACCTTTTTGTCGTCAATGTCTACACAAAGGACGTGGTTGCCCGTTTCGGCGAAGCAAGTGCCCGTGACCAGGCCAACATATCCGGTTCCGATTACTGCAATATTCATTGTTTTGGTTTTTAGAGAGTTTGCCCGTGGCCGGCGTATCCCCAGCTGCCCGGCTCAACTCTAATGGTGTTCGAAATAAATACAGAAAACATGACTTGGTTGCGCCAACCAAATCCGTGACAGGTATCAAGCTCAGTAGTGGAAAGTGTTGCGTGAAGTGCCGAATCGTCAGGGCGGCTAATCTAAGTTCAAATGTAGCCTATATTAAATAAAAAAACAATTCGAGCGGGCTCAAATCTGCTTTGGCACCCGTTTTACGCTTTCCTGCCACCGCTTGACAGGCTTTGGCACTCCGGCATTAGAGGTACCTTTCAAAGCCCTGCGGAGAGCTGTCGTCGCTTCGGGCTGAACCGGGCCTGACCCGGCGCAGCAGGTTGGGGTCCAGCTGCATCAGCAAGGAGTAGCCCAGGTTATCCAGCTCTACGACGAAGTTTTTGCCACTACGCTGTTCCAGCAAGGTGCCGCGAAGCCCTGTCAACTGCCCGCCTATGATTTCCACTTCATCTCCGGTGGAGAGCTTGCCGGGCTCCGCTTCGACCTCAATGTTTTCCCCGACTACTCTGCGAAGAATGTCGATTTCGTCATCAGGGATTGAAATGAGGTTGCGGCTGAATCGCACGAACTGCAGCACATCCTCTGTTTCGAGTACCGGCACGTACTCCATTTTCGTGATTTTTACGAAAATGTAACAGTTGATGAGCGGCAGCTCCACATGCTTGATCTTACGGGTGTAGCGCCGGGTACACTTCATGAGCGGAAGAAAGTACTCAATGCCCTTGCCTTTCAGCCGTTTCGCAACGACTTTTTCCCGTTTGAAATGGGTGTAAACCGCGAACCAGCGGGATTCAATGCCACTGAGGTGGTTCTCGGCTTGGAGTTGGGAAGCGGTAGTCATTTTTAGGTCGTTTTAAACTTTAAATAAGGTGTTTCCAATGCTACGCGAACTGTCCCGCTGAAGTTATAGCCTCCAGTAGGTCAGCCCGATGTCCTCTTTAGGCCGTTCGTATATGGCCTTGATGTCCATAAGTATAGGTTGCTCTTTGGAAATAGACTGGAAATAAGCCATGTCGTGGCCTTTGTATTCTTCGTGGTTCACAGCAACGATGACCGCATCGTAGTCGTCCGATATGCTGTCTACCAAAGTCAGGCGATACTCCTTAGCTACTTCGTTTGGGGAGGCATGCGGGTCCGTTATGTGGACGTTGATGGAGTACTGCATGATCTCCTGCGCCAAATCTGCTACTTTGGAGTTGCGGATATCTGCTACATTTTCCTTGAAGGTCACCCCCATGATGAGCACTTTAGTCTGACTGGGGTTTTTACCGCGCTGCAGGAGCATTTGGGTGAGGCGCTTGGCGATAAAGCCGGGCATTCCATCGTTGATGCGCCGCCCGCTGAGTATGACCTGCGGGTCGTAGCCCAGCTGCTTGGCTTTATGGGTCAGATAGTAGGGGTCCACTCCGATGCAGTGCCCCCCGACCAATCCAGGGCTGAACGGCAGAAAATTCCACTTGGTGCCCGCAGCTTCCAGCACTTCTTTGGTGTCTATGTCCAGCCGGTCAAAGATGATCGACAGTTCATTGACGAAAGAAATGTTGAGGTCGCGCTGCGTATTCTCAATAACTTTAGCAGCCTCTGCTACTTTGATCGAAGGCGCCTCGTAGATGCCGGCAGTGATGATGGCACCGTAGACCTTGGCAATCTCCTTTAGGGACTCTTCGTCGATGCCGGATACGATCTTCAGGATCTTGTCGATGGTTCTTTTCTTGTCACCGGGATTAATCCGCTCCGGGGAGTAGCCCAGCTTAAAGTCGGTTCTTGCTTTCAAGCCGGATTCCTCTTCCAAGATGGGCAGGCAGTCTTCTTCGGTGCAGCCTGGATAGACGGTAGACTCGAAAATGACGTAATCTCCTTTTTTGAGAATTTTGCCGACCGTGCGGGCGGCGGAAAGGACGGGGGTAAGATTGGGGACCTTGCTTTCATTTACAGGAGTAGGGACCGCTACGATGTGGAAGTGGGCTTGCCGCAGTAGGTCCGGGTCGGCGGTAAATTCAATGTTCTTTCCTTCAAAGGCGCTGTTTTCCAGTTCTTCGGAGGGGTCAACGCCTTTTTTCATCATCTCGATCCGCTGCTCGTTGATGTCAAAGCCAATGACTTCGTGCGCCTTGGCAAATTCCAATGCTAGGGGAAGGCCCACGTAGCCCAGGCCGATGACGGAAATCTTTTTTTCGCGCTTTTTCAGTGATTCGTACATGCTGAGGTAATTTTAGTGTTTCATTTTGGTTTTCAAATGTTAGGCGCCGGGCTACCTTTGAAAGAACTGTTTTACGTGCTTGGTAATGTAGGCCAGGCTTTCTTCATCAAGGTCAGGATGCATGGGCAAAGAGATCACCCTTTGGCAGAGAGCTTCCGTTACCGGCAATTCGTTGAAATTGTTGGCCATCGCCTCCTGATAAGCCTCCTGTTTGTAGAGTGGAACGGGGTAGTAAATCATGCTAGGTATACCCTGCTCCTTGAGGTAGGCCTGCAGCTCGTCCCGCTTGCCCTCCATCACCTGCAGGGTGTATTGGTGGAAGACATGGGTGGACTGCGGGTGTCGGTAGGGAGGCTTGAGGGCGGTGACTGCTGCAAAAGCTTCATCGTAGTAATCCGCTGCTCTGCGCCGGCCGGCAGCGAACTCGTCCAGGTGCGACAGCTTGATGTCGAGTATAGCGGCCTGCACACTGTCAAGGCGGCTGTTGACGCCTACCAAGCCGTGGTAATACCTTTTGGTTTGGCCGTGGTTGGCTATCTTGCGCAGTTTTTCGCCAAGCTCTTCGTCATTGGTGTATATAGCGCCGCCGTCTCCGTAGGCTCCGAGGTTTTTGGAGGGGTAGAAGGAAGTACAGCCGATGTGGCCGATGGTGCCCGTCTTCTGGCTGTGCCCGTCGCTGAAGGTGTAGTCCGCTCCAATCGCCTGAGCATTGTCCTCGATAACCCAGAGGCCGTATTTGTCAGCTATCTGCATGATGGGCTCCATGTCGCAGCTCTGGCCAAAGAGGTTCACCGGCACAACGCCCCTAGTCTTTGGGCTAATGGCCGCCTCAATGATATCAGCAGTTACGTTAAAGGTGTCGGGGTCCACATCCACCATCACCGGGCGGAATCCTAGCAGCGCAATGACTTCAGCAGTAGATACGTAGGTGAATGCAGGCACTATGACCTCATCCCCAGCTTGCATGTCGGTGGCCATGAGGGCGATCTGCAGGGCATCCGTGCCGTTGGCACAGGGAATGACCCGTGCGGCATTCAGGTAATCCTCCATGTGGGCCTGGAATGCTTTGACTTGGGGGCCGTTGATGTAAGCGCAGGAGCGAATAACCTCCAAAACAGCGCTGTCGATCTCTTCCTGCAGTTTTTCGTACTGCGCCTTGAGGTCGACCATTTGTATGTTCAATTTCGTTGCAGACATGTTGTCTAGTTTTTGTAATACATTCGTGGTGAAATATTAATGCAATGCCATTTATCCTTAAGCAAAGAACCGCAAAACCTTCGGCAACCCGGTCAACCGCTCGTCAAGCCTGCCGGCTATCCTTCCATGCGCCGTATTGCCTTGTTGGCTATGGTTTCTCCAATCGCCAGGGAAGCCGTAGCAGCTGGTGATGGAGCATTGCAGACATTGATCACGTTCTCCGTCTCCAAAAAGAGGAAATCGTCAATCAGATTGCCCTGTGAATCGCAGGCCATTGCCCGGACGCCGGCACCGCCCCGGCGCAGGTCGCTTTCGCCTACCTCCGGGATCAGGTGCTGCAAGGCCCTTACAAAAGCGGGCTTTGAAAACGAGCGGTAAAGCTCGCCTAAGCCATCGCGCCAGTACCGCAGGGCAATCTTGCGAAAGCCCGGATAGCGCAGGGTTTCCCATAGCTCGCCGAAATCAATATCCCAACGGCTGTAGCCTTCCCTTCGGAATGCCAGTACGGCGTTGGGGCCTGCTTCGATGCCTCCCTTAATCATGCGAGTGTAATGCACGCCTAAAAAAGGAAAGTTAGGGTTAGGGACTGGATAAATCAGGTTGTTGACCAAATACTGCCGCTGGGGGATTAGCTCATAGTACTCTCCGCGAAAAGGGAGTATCTTCAAATCAATGTCCGGCATCGTCATGCGGGCTATTTTATCAGAGTAAAGGCCGGCGCAATTGATGAGTATTTTGGTTCTTACCGTTTCTTTTTCAGTTTCAACTGTAGCTCCTTGGCTCGATAGCTCTATATGCTTTACCGCCCTGCCAAACAGAGGGGCTGTGTTGCAGGATTCCGCCAGGTGGAGGTACTGTTCTGCTACAGCGCGGTAGCTGATGATACCAGACTGCGGCACCCAAATGGCTTGCAGGGCATTGACATGGGGCTCTATCTCCCGGCACTCCTGTGGGCCTATCATGCGTATGCCCTCCAGGCCGTTAGCCTTGCCCCGCTCGAATATCCCCTGCAATTGCGGCAGCTCTCGCTCCCGGGTAGCTACGATTACCTTGCCGCAGATCGCGTGGGGAATGTCGTACTGTTGGGCAAAATCGAGCAAGTACTGATACCCTCTTCGGCAATTGAGCGCTTTGGAGCCGCCCGGCTGGTAATAAATACCGGAGTGGATCACCCCGCTGTTGTTCCCAGTTTGATGCTCCGCGGCGCGCTCTTCCTTTTCAATCAAGCCGATGCTCCAATCTGGCCGCTGCCGGCTCAGTTGGTAGGCTGTTGCCAGCCCGACTATGCCTGCTCCTACGATGGTAATGTCAAATGCTGCCATGGATCACAGCTTTTTGGACCATAGCAGCAAAGATTCTGAACTCAAATCGCCCGGGTGGAGCAATTCCAGTTCTTCAGCTTCGCAGATAAGGTAGCGTATCTTACGGTTGACCATCTTCTCCGCTTTTTCAATTAAATGGAGCAAGTAGTTGCGGTCGATATCGCCTACGAAAATCAAGTCGATAATCTGGCTGTCTAAACCGCGGGCAAAATCGCCGGTCAGGTACACTTCCTGTACGTTGCCCAGACGCTCTATAACCTGCTCTATGATACGGTCAAGGCCGATTTGCTTCAGCAAAATATTATGAATTTCGTCAAAGAGGGGGTGTTTGGTATTCGCGCGGAAAATCTTCTTATTGCCGCTGGATTGTGAAGTCAGCATCCCTGCTTCCTCTAGACGGTTGAGTTCCACTCGGATAGCGTTGGTCGACTCTCCGAACTCGTTCTGCAAGCTTCGCAGGTAAGCAGTGGTATTGGTGTTGATGAAAAACTTCATCAACAATTTGATACGCGTCTTTGAGGATATCAGAGTCTCAATCATATTGAGTAACAAAATTACTCAAGATTGCGTAATCCGCAAGCTTGAGGACAAAAAATCCTGCTCAGCTTAGCGTTGTTCCGTCTTGTTACCGGGAGAGGTGTTCAGGAAGGTCGAGCAATAAACTTGCCCGATGTGTTTGTAATTTCAAATGCAATTTTAGGTAATCTTTGAGAAAAAGCCCAAGAAAAAGCGCAGAATATTAATCGACAATGTGCAGGTGCTTTGCCAGAATGCAGCTACAGCGGGCCCCGAAAAGCAAAAAAGGAGCCAAAAAAATTTGAGCTCCTTCGAGAAAAGTCACAGTCCGGAATAATTAGCGCTTTATAAAATACCCAGTTATGGTTTTTTGTCTGCTTTGCAAGCTTACATAGTAGCGCCCCTGGGAAAGCTGATTCACACTGAGGGCCATAGCGGTGCTGCCGGGGCCCGGCCTGTGTTCAGCGACTAGCTGGCCCATCTGATTATGGATACGCAGTTTTTCTCCGCTGAGCGCCGGATTTGGCCAGCGCAGGTGCAGCCGGCCCTCGGTTAAAGTGGGAAAGGCGGTTAGCTTCTGCTCGCCATCGGGCAGCCTGGCTGTGACAGTAGCCGAATAGCTGCGGGTGCCGTCATAATCGTACTGAGCCAGGCGGTAGTACTGCAATCCGCCTGTGTAAGGCCGGTGCTGGAAATGATAAGACTGCGGGAGCTGGCTATTGCCGGCGCCTTCGATCCGGGCAACTACCTGGAAGTTGCGCCCGTTCGTGCTGTGCTCCACTTCAAAGTGGCTGTTGTTGAGTTCGGTGGCGGTTTCCCAGTAAAGGTTCACGGATTTGCCATCCCGGCTGGCTTCAAAATGGCTGAGTTCTACGGGCAGTACCATGGTATTGCCGGCGAAAGTAGGCGAACCAAAATCGTCCTCGTTTACGCCATTGTACTGAAACTGGCTGCTGGCAGGCAGGTAGTTGTCTTCGGTGGTTAAGCCATTATCGTGCAGGTTGGTTGCAGCGAGTTCCATAGATTGGCCCGCCGTCTGAGCTTGGCTGTAGGCCGTCTGGGCAATGAGTATTCCGTTGCAAGTGAGGGTGATCTGGTCGCCGGTTAAGTTGTTGAGGCTGAACGGGGGAGGAGAGGAAGGGTAGTAATAATCTGCCGCGGGCGTAGCGCTTGCCCCTATGATGGCAATGCCCCCCGGTGCTACCCAAATCGGATCTTCGATAACCACAGTCAGGTTGCTGGCATCCTGCAGGACACACCCCTGCAGAGGCAGGTCGTACTGAGCTGTGTTGTACAACTCGATGTACTCTCCTTCGTCATCCGGGACTTCCTCCGGGTTGGCCATGTATTCGGTGATGATGAGGTCGCCTGGGTTTTGGGCGCACAAGCACAGGCTGGATAAGCTCAGCAGAGCTGTCAGCAATTGTTGTTTCATGGTTTCCTGGGTTGTCGTTCAAAGTAGCTTCTACTAAGTAGTCTCAGGAATTGGAAAATTCCATAAACAAAGCAGGAAAAAATCACATGAAATGAACGTCTATTGGTTTGCTACTGCTAAAGAGGGCTTTGGAGGAGGCGCAGGGGCGAGTGCCCCCGCCTCCGTAAGCGCTTCTTACACATCGTAATTCAGCACCGGTGCCAGCCATCGCTCTGTTTCCTCCTTGCTCATGCCCTTGCGCTCAGCGTAGTCTTCCACCTGATCTTTTCCGATTTGGCCAAGCCCGAAGTATTTGGCTTCCGGGTGGGCGTAATACCAGCCACTCACGGCTGCGGTGGGGTACATGGCGTAGCTTTCGGTCAGGCGCAAGCCGATGTTTTCCTCGACTTTCAGCAATTTCCAGAGGGTGCCCTTCTCGGTGTGTTCCGGGCAAGCGGGGTATCCAGGCGCCGGGCGGATGCCTTGGTATTTTTCGGCTATAAGGCCTTTATTGTCTAAAGCTTCTTGGCTAGCGTAGCCCCAGAACTCTTTACGGACGCGCTCGTGCATGCGCTCTGCGAAAGCTTCTGCCAGCCGATCCGCCAGTGCTTTGAGCAATATGGCGCGGTAATCGTCGTGGTCCGCTTCAAAGCGCTTGACGTGCTCTTCTATGCCTACGCCAGCTGTAACGGCAAAACCGCCCATGTAGTCTGGCCCTTCTTCCTTCGGCCGCAGGTAATCGGTCAGGCTTAGGTTGAATTGGCCGGGAGCTTTCTGCCGCTGTTGACGTAGGTTGTGCAAGGTGGCAATGACTTTTTCCCGGCTATCATCTTCGTAGATCTCGATATCATCCTCGTTGATGGCGTTGGCTGGGAAGAGCCCAACCACCGCCTTGGCCTGCAGCCAGCCCTCATCGATGATCTGACGGAGCATGCTGCGGGCATCGTTGTACAGCTTTTGAGCTTCTTCCCCCACGGTTTCATCCTCTAGGATAGCCGGGAATTTGCCAGCCAACTGCCAGCTGCTGAAAAAGGGAGTCCAGTCGATGTACTCTGTTAGCTCTTCCAGGGAGTAATCCTCAAAAACTTTGATACCGGGCTCTTGGGGCTTGATCGGTTCGCTTTCCGCCCAGTTGATTTGGAGCCGGTTCTCCCGGGCTTTCTTAAGGGTATGGTATTTTTTGTTGGACTTGCGGTTCTTCCGGCGCTCGCGCAGTTTGTCGTACTGATCTTTGATGTCGAGGATGTAGTTGCTGCGCTCGTCCTCGTTTTTATTCAGCAACTGGCTTACTACAGAAACGCTGCGGCTGGCATCCAGGACGTGCACTACCGGGCCAGAATACTCCGGCGCAACTTTTACAGCAGTGTGGGTTTTGGAAGTGGTAGCTCCGCCTATGAGCAGCGGAAGCTTGAAGTTTTGCCGCTCCATTTCTTTGGCTACGTGCACCATTTCATCGAGCGAGGGAGTGATCAGCCCGCTCAGGCCGATGATGTCGGCTCCTACCTCTTTGGCTTTTGACAGGATCTTATCAGTTGGTACCATCACGCCCATATCTACGACCTCGTAGCTGTTGCAGCCCAGAACCACGCCAACGATGTTCTTGCCGATATCGTGCACGTCTCCTTTCACGGTAGCCAACAGGATGCGCCCCTTAGCCTCCTGGTCGTTTGCAGCCTTTCGCTCTTCAATGTAGGGGGTCAGATACGCTACCGCCTTTTTCATAACCCGGGCGCTTTTAACCACCTGCGGTAGGAACATCTTGCCAGAGCCGAAGAGGTCGCCGACTACGTTCATGCCGTCCATCAGCGGGCCCTCGATAACGTGCAGGGGCTCCGGCAACTTCTTACGGGCTTCTTCTGTATCTTCTATGATGAAATCTGTGATGCCGCGCACCAGGGAATGCTCGAGCCGCTTTTCCAATTCCCATTCGCGCCAAGTAAGGTCTTTTTTCATGGAGCGCCCACCATCGCCTTTCACATTTTCGGCAAAATCGGTGAGGCGTTCTGTCGCGTCTTCGCGGCGGTTGAAAATGACATCCTCTACCCGTTCCAGCAGATCATCCGGGATATCGTCGTAAACTTCAATCATGCCGGCATTCACGATGCCCATGTCCATCCCCGCTTTGACAGCGTGGTATAGGAAAGCCGAGTGCATGGCTTCGCGAACCACGTTATTGCCGCGGAAGGAGAAGCTGATGTTGCTGACGCCGCCGCTTACTTTGGCGCCCGGGCATTGCTCCTTGATCTGCCGGGTAGCTTCTATGAAGTAGACCGCGTACTCGTTGTGTTCTTCTATGCCGGTAGCTACGGCAAAAATATTGGGGTCGAATATGATATCCTGCGGCTTAAAGCCAACCTTTTGGGTGAGAATGTCGTAGGCCCGCTTGCAGATGGCAACCTTCCGCTCCGTCGTATCAGCTTGCCCTTCCTCATCAAAGGCCATCACCACAGTAGCCGCTCCGTAGCGCCGCACCGTTTTGGCTTGTTCGATAAAGGCTTCTTCTCCTTCTTTCAGGGAGATGGAATTGACGATGCATCTTCCCTGTACGCACTTCAGCCCGGCTTCAATGACAGAAAATTTGGAGGAATCTATCATGATGGGCAGCTTAGCGATGTCGGGCTCTGCCATGACAAGGTGGAGGAATTGCACCATAGCCTCTTCGGAGTCGAGCAGCCCTTCGTCCATGTTGACATCGATGATCTGGGCTCCGTTTTCCACTTGCTGCTGCGCTACGCTGAGCGCTTCGTCGAAGTCGTTGTTTTTGATCAGGCGGGCAAATTTGCGAGAGCCTGTTACGTTGGTGCGTTCGCCTACATTGACGAAGTTGGTCTCCGGCCGGATGACCAACGGCTCGAGCCCGCTGAGTTGGGTATAGCCAGGCATCTCTGGGATGCTTCGGGGAGCAACGCCTTCTACTGCTTCCGACATCAGTTTGATGTGCTCCGGGGTAGTACCGCAGCAGCCGCCGATAATATTCACAAAACCGCTCTTGGCGAAATCGCGGATGTACTCGCGCATTTCTTCTGGTGCCTGATCGTATTCTCCGAATTCATTCGGCAGGCCAGCGTTGGGATAAGCGCTGATGAAGCAATCCGCTGCCTCCGACAGCGCTTCCAGGTGCGGGCGCATTTCCTTGGCGCCCAATGCGCAATTCAGCCCTACACTGAGCAATGGCATATGGCTTACGGATATCCAAAAGGCTTCTGCCGTTTGCCCAGAAAGGGTGCGGCCGCTGGCATCGGTTATGGTACCCGACATCATGATGGGGCGCTTTTCGCCTCGTTCTTCGAACAATATATCCAGGGCATAGAGCGCTGCTTTGGCATTCAGGGTATCGAAAACTGTTTCGATCAGGAACAGGTCGGTGCCGCCATCCATCAGGCCGCAGGCTTGCTCGTAGTAGTTGTCGCGCAATTCATCAAAAGTGATGGCCCGGTAGCCAGGGTCGTTAACGTCCGGAGAAAGGGAGGCAGTCTTATTGGTGGGCCCCATTGCACCCGCTACAAAGCGTGGCTTTTCTGGGGTTTTGGCAGAAAATTCCGTGGCTGCCCGTTTGGCAATTTCAGCGGAAGCGCGGTTGATTTCGTAGGCGTAGGCTTGCATGTCGTAGTCTGACTGTGCAATCTGGGTGCCGCTGAAGGTGTTGGTCTCTATGATGTCAGCTCCGGCTTCCAGGTAAGCCTTGTGGATGTTTTCAATAACCGTTGGCTGGGTAAGGGATAGGATGTCGTTGTTGCCTTGTATATCGCTGGGCCAATCGGCAAATTGTTCGCCGCGGTAGTCTTTTTCTCCAAGCTGATACTGCTGTATCATGGTGCCCATTGCACCGTCAATAACCATAATGCGTTGCTTCAAAATGTCGTTAATGAGCATGGATTCCGTATTTCAAAGGTTCAAAGAAGATTCGCGTCCGTCCTAACAGTCAACGCTTAGATGTGAATCGGGTTGACAAAGGTAGTGAAGATTAGGCAAATACCAGAGCGCTCAACATTTGTGACAAAAAATAATTAATTTAGTGGTAAATTTGCGGGTTGGAAGCCGGGCAAATCGTGGCAAGAGCAGGAGGCCACAATCAAAAACAGCAATTATGGAAATGGATATTGGCACCTATGTAGGCGAGCTGCTCTTTGAGCATGAGGCGGTGGCGGTACCTGGCTTGGGTAGTTTTGTAAGCGCTTACCGCTCGGCAGAAGTAGATCAGGTACAGGGAGAATTGCACCCGCCATCCAAAACCATTTCGTTCAATGAGAATTTGGTGGCAGATGATGGCTTGTTGATAAGCTATGTGCACCACAAACATGATCTGTCCGTCGAACAGGCCAGAGAGGCCGTGCGCAAATACGTCGAGCAGGTCAAAGGGGCTATTCAGCGCCAGGAGATTGTGGTATTCCCGGAAGTGGGGCGTTTGTACCAGGATTACGAAAAGAACCTGCAGTTCCTGCCGGACACTACCAATTTCAGCACGCAGTCTTATGGCTTGCCGAAGGTGAGCGCCTATCCGGCCGCCTGGTCGCACAGCCAACGCCAAACCGCTGCGGAGCGCAGCCGCCCAGCGCCCAATCCCAAACAGCAGCGCGCTGCCAATCTGGGGCTGGTAGCAGCCATCGCCGCTGCTGTTGTGGTGATTGCTATCGCTGGCTACTTCTTGTTCACCGATTTTCAATCCTCATCCGAAGAAAGCCTGCAGCGCGTCCCTACCTCGCGTGTGAACGTCAGCCCCTCCGGCGGCGAAGGCAAAGCCGCCGATAGCCTCTCAGCGGGCGAAGAGAAAGACTCGGGACAAACCGAAGAGGAGCTGCTGCCCCCGGCTGGGGAATTCGACACAGAAAGCCCGACCGCCGCCCCCGACCGCCGCTACCTCGTTATTGTAATCGGGGCATTCGGCAATCAGAAAAACGTGGAGCGTTTGGTAGATCGAATCTACGATGCGGGATACGAGCCCTACACGGAGCGGGCGGGCTCCTTGACGAAAGTAGGTATACAAAAAACGTACACCGAGCCGGAGGAAGTAGAGCAGATGCTCAATGCTGTGCGCGATGAGTTCACCGCCGATGCCAAGATTTACAAGCGGTAAAAAAAGCGCTGAATGCCGAAAAAAAGCATTCAGCGCTTTCCACACTGCAGCAGCACTCGACTACTGTTCAATATAAAGGCTAAACTCCACCCGGCGGTTCAGCCGGCGCCCGGAAGAGGTAGCATTACTGGCAATCGGCTTTTCTTCCCCGTATCCTTTGAATTCCACGCGCTCTGGGCTGATGCCTTTGCTGATGATGTACTGGTAGCAAG
>CAYNIT010000094.1:0-15296 GCA_964397205.1 uncultured Phaeodactylibacter sp.
AGCTTTGGCCTGAGGTGGCTGTCCATGCGTACGTGGTTGTGGCCCATGTGCGTTTTGAACCATGGGAAGCGGGAGTCGTGAAAGTCAGCGACTGCGATAATGCCTGCGGGCTTTAAGTCCGCTTTGGCTTGCTGTATCAGCTCTTCCCACTGCGGGTTGATCATGGTAAGGGCGTAGGAAAACAGGATGGCATCCATCTTGCCCTCGTACCTTTTGTCCCCCAGCTTGTACGGGCGTTGCTCCAGCTCCACGCGTTCTGCCCATGCCTTAGTGGCGCGGGCGGCTTTATCAATCATGTGGGAACTGACATCCAGGCCGGTCAAGCGAGCCTTGGGGAATCGCCGGGCGAGCAGCTTAAGGTTGTAGCCAGTCCCGCAGCCGACCTCCAGCATCCGGTGGGCTTGGGCGGTATCCAGCGGTATTTGCCGAATGACGGCCCGCCTGCCGAATAAAAAGGACCAGCGGGTAAGGTCGTAGATTTTGGACTGCAGCACGTAGTACCGCTGCATGGTATGGTTCTGTTCTTCTACGCTTGTAGTAATGCTCTTGGCCATGTCGGAGATGTTTTTTTACTGCACGATAGCCATGTACACGCTGGCGTAGGTGCCTACGCGATCGCGCTGATGGGCCTCGGCGGTTTTTTCTTGCTCGAAAACTACGGCATCTTTCACAAAATCCGGGAAAAAGTCAATTTCGTGGGCTGCTGAGCGCAGCAGTATGCGGGTGCCAGGACGGCTGTTGTTGAGAATGAGCCGCCATTCCTCCGCTAGCGCCAGGCGATCGTTGGCTGCCAGCCAATCTTGGTGGTCCAGCAAAATGTAGTGAGAATACTGGCCCGGATGATCGAGCAGGAATTGGCTGATGGTAGTAGTGTGCGTTTGGACGCGGCCAATGCGTTCGCGCAGGGGCTCAAAGTTAGCCGCTTGCAGGTAAGAAGGCGCGCACTCCGGAGTGTAAGAACCGTACATGTACAAGCGCCAGAAGTAATTGTCGCGGAGGGGCAGCTCAGTGAAGACTTTGCGCAGGCACTCCTGAATGAAGCCCAGGGCACCTCTCTCGTATTTATCTCTGAAGAGTTCCTGCTGCGAGCGGGGTACGCCTACCAGGCACATGGTCAGGTGCCGGTTGACCATCCACTCCACCATGTTGTTGAGAATACGCCCTTCGACTTCGTAGTAGATGTCTTTCTGCTCCTCCAGGCTTTCTGCCTCGAACATTCGCTGCACTTTCTGGTACAATTTGCGGCGGCTGCGCATGTAGTTGCTGGCCAGCCAGGCGAAAGTGCCGGAAGAGCCGTAGTGGTAAAAGGATATCCGCACCCCTTTGCCATTGAAGTAGTGTAAGTTCTTCCGCCAGTACGCCCGAGCGTATCCCGGCAAGCTGTGGCTGAGCTGCTCAAACAAAGCCGGGAAATCCTTACAGGCCCCCTCTCCGAAGGCTTGAAAAAGCTCCCGGGGGCTGGCGTGCTGGAAAAACGCCCGCTTTAGTTCCAGCAGCGCATTCTGCCGGGGGTTCATATCGATGCAGTGGATGCGCCGAGGTTGGTCGAGCAGGTAGGCCAGAGCGTTACAGCCAGCGCTGGTAATCATGACCATTTCGCTGTCGTCGCTGATCTCAAGGAGTTCGCGGTCGCAGCGCGGGTCTTCCCAGCAAGTGTTGTATACAAGGTTGTTGATGTGTACTTTTTGGAAAACCCAATCCCGTAGCCTGTTGATCTTCGTCACTTTTTTCCAGCAAAGGTAGTGTCAGTTCGCGCTCCGCCGCATTTTCCGGGAATTAATTTATTGCTAATTTATTGTTAACTCAATAAATCTTGCTCCGGTGATATTCCGCACCCCCTGCTCGCTTTTAGTATCTTATCTTTGGATTGATTCTTCAAAACGCTATCCAGGTATGTCCGAAAAAAAACTACTTCGCCCCGACCGCAATCTCGCTATAGAGTTAGTCCGCGTCACCGAAGCCGCCGCCATTTCTGCCGCCCGCCAAATGGGGCGAGGGGACCGAAACGGCGGGGATCAAGCCGCTGTAGATGCCATGCGGGCTTTCCTGAAAACGGTAGAAATGCAAGGAACGGTCATCATTGGCGAGGGCGAAAAGGATGAACCGCCAATACTGTACAATGGTGAATCCGTAGGCACTGGCAGCGGCCCAGAAGTGGACTTGGCGGTAGACCCCGTGGAGGGCACCCGATTGCTCGCAGACGGCCGGCCCAACGCCATATCAGTCATTGCAGTGGCGGAAAGAGGCAGTATGTGGAATCCGGGCAGCAGCTTTTACATGAACAAGCTGGTGGTAGAGGCCGCCGCCCGCCACGCCATCGATATTTCCAAGTCTCCCTCTACCAACCTGGTCAACATATCAGAAGCCCTGGACCGAAATGTCGAGGACCTGACTGTCTTCGTCCTGGACAAGCCCCGCCACGCTGACTTGATCGAGGATATCCGGCAGACGGGCGCTCGGATCATGCTCAACAGCGACGGGGATGTCATGGGGGCGCTCATGGCCGCCATACCTGGCACCGGCGTGGATGTGCTGATGGGCATCGGCGGCACGCCGGAGGGCGTTATCGCCGCTTCCGCCGTAAAGGCCATCGGCGGAGGGATGCAGGCGATGCGCGCACCGCAGCGCGTAGAAGAGAAGCGCAAACTCCGGGAAGAGGGAATCGATCTCAAACAAGTCCTGACTTTGGACGATCTGATCCGTACCGACAATACTTTCTTTGCCGCTACTGGCATCACGAGCACGACTTTCCTGGAGGGCGTACACTTTGACCGCAGGGGAGGGGTGACCACCGAGAGCATCGTCATTCGTTCCTTGACTGGCTCCATCCGCTACATCAAAGGCATACACCAACTGAACCGAAAACATCTAGTGGGGGGAAGCCTGGGGACAACGCCCGCGCACATAGCGATGGATATCATCCGCCCGGATTGATATAAAGAGCAGCAAAATCGCCGCTTGAGCCCGTGGAGCCGCTCGGACTCGTTTGCCAGCCAAATGATTTAGCAGGCTTTCTATGCTAAAATTGCCCCCTTCTCTTTTTTTATAGAAAAAAATATAATAACTTCGCTAGTGCCTACGAAGAGCAACAACATTTTGTTCAGATGCTCTTGCAAGCACTGTGTAGAGGCGAGATGCGGCAACAGCTTAAGCCGCTCGCCGAAAGAAACCTACTAGCATTCCTACAAAAAGATTCACCCGAAACTGCCCAACTGTGTATGTAGAAGGGTGCTTCCGGGTAGTTTTACCCCCTCAATATTTATTACTTTACTGTCAATGGCTGGCTTTTGATAGGGCAGCTTATCAGCCTTCTGTCTACAAGCCTGCAAGCGGGACCTAGCTCCCGCCATAAAATTTAAGAGTCACGCAAAATTGCAATTATCTATGAAGGTCAAACTTTTACTTCAGGCGCTCAGCTTGTTCTTACTGCTCGGCCCTGTAGCGAATGCTCAGTTTCCGGTGCAGTGCATCGACTTTGCTACTGTCTCCGTATTTGGCGGAGGTAGCTCCATTACCACTTGTGAAGGCGATGGCTTGGAAGAGACGTACGACTTCCGCACCAGCACGCTGGCCATGCCCTTTGGGTACCTGATTACCGACGAGAACAATACCATTCTTCGGGTAAGCATCGATAATACCCTTAGCTTTGAAGGGCTTGGAGAAGGAAGCTTGCGCGTCTGGGCCTTTTCCTGGCTGGGCCAGGTGATCGCCGAGCCCGGGCAGAATGCAGAAACGGCAGAATTGGCTACCGTCTGCAGTGCGCTGAGTACCAACTTCATCCCCATTACCAACTTCGTACCCGAGGGCGGTACGCTCGCCACCGCGGATGGAGCCACGGAGCAGCTGGTCTGCCCGGACGATGGCGTCTCCGACATCATCGGCTTTACAACTACCGGCGATCAGTCGGTCAGCTACACTTACGTCGTAACCGACGAGCAAAACGTTATCGTAGCCATCGCAGACGGCAACAGCTTTGACTTCGACCAACTGCCGGAGGGCGTATACCGCGTATGGGGTGTTTCTCATACCGGCGATTTTACAGGCGCCGTAGGCGATGACGCTGCGGTTGACCCCCTAGCGGAGGACTGCTTCGGGCTTTCTGACAACTTCATCACCATCACCCGGGCGCAGCCCGACGGCGGGACGGTGGCATTGGCCAATGGTGATACCACAGCTACGGTTTGTGTGAACGACGGCCAACCCGATGAGCTTACCTTCACCAATCAGTCTACCGCCACGGCCGAATACAGCTACCTGGTAACGGATGAGAATAATGTCGTCTTGAATGTTGTTACCTCCGACAGCTTCGACTTTGAACCTACTGAGGCGGGCATCTGCCGCGTATGGGGGGTGTCCTACACCGGGCAGTTGACTGTAGAAGAGGGCGACGATGCTGCCGCGGTCGCGCTTTCCGACGGCTGCTTTGACCTTTCCGAAAACTTCATCGAGGTAACCCGTCAGGAGGCAGACGGCGGCACGGTGAGCCTGGCCAACGGCGATACCGAAACCTTTGCCTGCCTGGGAGATGGAGTGGCGGACAGCTTGTCCTTCATCAATACATCAACTGGTGCCGATAATTATACCTATCTGATCACCGATACCAATAATGTCATTCTGGACTTCGCCCCGGATGCGGTCTTCGACTTCGAGGGCGCTGAGGTGGGCATCTGCCGCATTTGGGGCCTTGCTTACGCCGGCGATCTGTTAGCGGAGGAAGGAGAAGATGCAGCAGCGGTCGCACTGGCGGATGGCTGTTTTGGCCTTTCGGAAAACTTCATCAGCCTGCGCCGCGAATCTGTGGATGGCGGTACGGTAGCCACTACGAGCGGGGAGGATCCCGTCTTCACCTGTCCGGGGGATGATGTCGCGGACGAGCTGGCCTTCGAAAATACCGGCAGCTCCTCTGGAGAGTATGTATATGTCATCACCTCTGAAGACTTCATTATTCAGGCGGTACTGGATGGCGACAGCTTTGATTTTGATAGTGCGCCGGCGGGCAGCGCGCTGGTCTGGGGCTTGGCCTATTCCGGCAACCTGATCGCAGCGCCTGGCGATGATGCTAGCGCGGTCGCGCTGTCGGACGAGTGTTTTGACCTCTCGGACAACTTCGTTACCGTAGTTGCCGAGACCCCGGAGGGGGGTACAGTAGCCACGCCCGACGGTGAAACTACCCGCTTTACCTGCCCAGGCGATGGCATGGCGGATATCGTTAGCTTCGACAGCAGCGGCACTTCCGCTGGGGCCTACACCTACGTGCTTACCGACGAAAACAACGTCATACTGGATTTGCCAGCGGGTGACAGCTTCGATTTTGAAGATGTGCCCACGGGCATTTCCAGGGTCTGGGGCTTGGCCTATACGGGCAGCATCACCGCAGCGGTGGGCGACACCGCATCGGCGGTCAGCCTGAGCGATGATTGCTTCGATCTTTCCGACAACTTCATTACCGTCGTGCGGGAGCAGCCGGAGGGCGGTACTGTGGCGATGCCCAACGGCGAAACCACTCGCTTTACCTGCCCGGGGGATGGCATGGCGGATATTGTTAGCTTCGACAGCAGCGGCACTTCCAGCGGGCCCTACGCCTATGTGGTGACCGATGAGAGCAACGTCATCCTCAATCTGGTGGATGGCGACAGTTTCGATTTTGATGATGCACCCGAGGGCAACTGCCGGGTCTGGGGCCTGGCTTACACGGGCAGTATAACGGCGGCCGTAGGCGACACCGCATCGGCGGTCAGCCTGAGCGACGATTGCTTCGACCTTTCCGACAACTTTATCACCGTCGTGCGGGAAGTACCGGTGGGAGGTGATCTGACGTTTGAAGATGGCACCGACCTAAAGTACATCTGTCCAGCGGATGGCTTGCCCAATGTACTGTCCTTCGACAGCAGCGGGGTAGCCGGCCCTAATTTTACCTACGTCATCACCGATCAGCAAAACATCATCCTCGATGTACCCGGCGGTGACAGTTATGACTTCGAGACGGATGAGGAAGACATTGTACGGGTCTGGGGCCTGGCCTACACGGGCGGCCTGACAGCGGCAGTCGGCGATACCGCATCGACCGTAATGCTGAGCGACGATTGCTTCAGCCTTTCCAATAACTTCCTGGCTGTGGTACGGGAAGCTCCCAACGCTGGTTCGGTTGAAACAGAAGCGGGGGAAACGACCGTTTATACCTGTCCCGGCGATGGCAATCCTGACCTGATAAGCTTCGATAGTGTCTTTGCGGGCATTACACCTTTTGCCTATGTCGTTACGGATGAGAACAACGTCATCCTGGACTTGCCGGCGGGGGATAGCTTCGACTTTGAAGCTGCGCCGGCGGGTGTTTGCCGGGTTTGGGGTTTAGCTTATACCGGCTCTGTGACGGCTGCCGTTGGCGATACGGCTTCCGCAGTAGCGCTGAGCGATGAATGCTTCGACCTTTCCGACAACTTCATTACCGTCGTGCGGGAGGTGCCGGAGGGCGGCACCGTGGCGATGCCCAATGGGGAAACGCTGCGTTATACCTGCCCCGGGGACGGCAATCCGGACATCGTGATGGCGGACAGCGCGGGCACCTCCGCTGGGCCTTACACTTATGTGATTACCGACGACAGCAATAACATTCTGGACCTGCCAGGGGGGGACAGCTTCGATTTGGAGGATGCCGATACAGGCACCTGCCGCATCTGGGGGCTAGCCTATACAGGCAGCATCACGGCTCAGGTAGGAGACAACGCTGCGGATGTGCCCCTGAGCGACGATTGCTTTGACTTGTCCGACAACTTCATCACCGTTGTGCGCGAGCAGCCCGAAGGCGGCAACGTCAGCACGGCGAGCGGTGCCGACAGCCTCCTGCTCTGCCCGGGAGATGGCAATGCCGATCTGCTGAATTTCGACAGCGCCGGTACAGCGGGCAAGTACGTTTACGTGCTGACCAACGAGCAGAACGTCATTCTTAGCCTGGTAGATGGGGATGAGCAAGACTTCGATGGTGCCGGCATCGGCACTACCCGGGTCTGGGGCTTAGCTTATACCGGCAGCATCACCGCTGCGCCCGGCGATACGGCTTCTACGGTGGCACTGAGCGATGACTGCTTCGACCTTTCTGACAATTTCATCACGGTGATTACCCAAGTGCCCAGCGGCGGCATCGTCCGGGCAGAGGGGGGAGCTACCGTGGTTTACACTTGTCCCGACGATGGCAACCCTGATCTGGTAAGCGTAGACAGCGCCGGGGCGATCGGCAACTATACCTACGTCATAACCGACGAGAACAACGTCATCCTAGAGCTGCCGGACGGCGATACCTTCGATTTTGAGGATGCCCCCGACGGCGTATGCCGCATCTGGGGCCTGGCTTACGCCGGCAACATAACAGCTGCCGTCGGGGATACAGCCTCCGTCGTGCCCCTGTCGGACGACTGCTTCTCCTTGTCCAGCAACTTTGTAACCGTCGTAAGGGAACAGCCCGAGGGCGGTACCGTGAGTACCGAAGACGGGGCCACGGAATTGTTGCTCTGCCCGAGCGGTTCCCTGTCCAGCCTGGTCTCCTTCGACAGCAGCGGCACCCAATCTCAGTACAACTACGTGCTGACGGATGAAAATAACGTCATCCTAGACTTGATCGACGGCGATATTTACGACTTTGAGCTGCTCGCCGATAGCACC
Source organism: uncultured Phaeodactylibacter sp. (assembly GCA_964397205.1). Taxonomy (GTDB): domain Bacteria; phylum Bacteroidota; class Bacteroidia; order Chitinophagales; family Saprospiraceae; genus Phaeodactylibacter. The sequence continues at coordinate 7,657 of CAYNIT010000094.1, forward strand.
TACCGCGTCTGGGGACTGGCTTTCACCGGCAACATCACGGCGGAAGTGGGAGATGACGCGGATCTCGTCAACCTCACGGACGATTGCTTCGACCTGTCGGACAATTTCGTAACCATAACCCGAGAGGAGCCGGAAGCCGGATCCATAGGTACGGAAGCCGGGCCGGTTAACCTGGAGCTTTGCGTAGGCGATGGCGTTCCTGACAGCGTGAGCTTTGAGGTGCTGGGGGCCACGAGCAATCCCTACCTCTTCCTGATCACGAACGGGGACGATTTCCTCATCAGTGCCATAGAGGAGAGCACCTTCGATTTTGAAAACATAGCGCCGGATACTTACCGGGTGTACGGCCTGTCTTACACCGGCAATACCAACTTGCTGCCGGGCACCAATATCTTTGGCGGGCCGCTGTCCTCGGATTGCTTTGACCTGACAGACCAGTTCATTGAGATCAATGCTGTAGGGGTAGATGGCGGTACCATCTTTACGGATTTTGGCGTTGGCGTAGACGAGATCAGCCTCTGCACGGAGGATGACGATACGGACATTCTTACCTTCTCCTCCACAAGCAGTGCTGCTAATGCGCAGGATACCTTCGTCATTACCAATGCCAACGGCATCGTACTCAGCACCCTGGCCGGCAATCAGATCAATTTGGATGTTGCAGGCTCAGGCGTATTCCAATTCTACGGCATATCCTTCACCGGCAACTTCTTGCTATCGGTAGGGCAAAATATTAATGATGCGGTGATTTCCGACGGCTGCTTCGCGCTTTCTGAAAATGCGATAACCGTGAGGCGGGACACACCCGAGGGCGGGGAAGTGAGCACTACCGACGGGGCTACGGATGTGACCCTCTGCGTGAGCCCAGGTGAAGGCGTTTTGGCGTTTGAGAATACCAGCGGTTCCATCACGCCCTACGTCTATCTGCTGACTGACGAGAATAACATCATCATCGATGTATTGGAGGACCCCTCCTTTGATTTCGAACCCCTGCCATCCGGCGATTATCGGGTTTGGGGGCTGGCCTACACTGGCCTATTGGAAGACATCATCGGGGAAGATGCAGCAGCCATTGATCTGGCTACGAGCTGCTTCGAGTTGTCAGCCAACTTCATCGCCGTTAATCGGGCGGCGGATGTAGACGGCGGCATGGTTGCCGAAGAATTGACTGGCCTGGATACCATCTATACTTGTGCTGCCGATGATTTGGGCGACCCGATCGTCATGAGCAATACGAGCACCGCGGGCGAGTACCGCTACATCATCACCAACGAGAACAACACCATAGAGGTAGCCGATGTAGAAGGCAGCGTTATCGACTTCAACGGAGCTGCCGAAGGTACCTACCGAGTTTGGGGCGTTTCCTTCACCGGCGAGCTAGACCTCGGCTTCAACGATGCAATTCCGACGGAGCCGGCCTCTGACAGTTGTTTCCAGTACTCTTCCAACTTTATAACGGTAGTCCACACGACTCCGGAAGGAGGTACTGTTTTCACTGAAGATGGAGCAGATGAGGTAGAAGTGCTGGTAGGCGATGGAGAAGCGGATGACCTCTCCTTTATCAGTGTGGGGGCTTCAGCGGATGCTCCCTTCCTGTACGTAGTCACGGATACGGCCAACGTCCTATTGGAAGTGCTCAGCGGCGACAGCAAAGACTTTGAGAATACCAACCCGGGCGTTTGCCGAGTGTGGGGCTTGTCCTACACTGGCAGCCTGCTGGCGGAAGTGGGCGACACGGCCTCCACGGCGCTGCTTACCGACGCTTGCTGGGACCTCTCCGACAATTTTGTCACTGTCATCCGGACCGATGATCCTGGTTTGCTTGGCGATGAAGAGAGCAATACGGCCTTCCGCAGCCAAGAGCAAGGAGCATCAGCGCAGGAGGCTTCCTCCGGTATTACGGAGCTTTCGGTAGCTCCTAATCCGGCGCGGGCAGCCCTGCGGGTAGAATTTGAGCTGAGCGAGCAAGCCCAGGCGTTCAGCCAAGTCCGCGTGATGAACAGCCGGGGCCAAGTCCTGCTCAACGAACGCATTGGCACCACAGCAGGCAGCAATCAGTACCGCATCGATGCTTCGAATTGGGCAGCGGGCGTGTACGTAGCTTACTTGAACAACGGTAAGGAAGTGCGTGCCGTGAAGTTCCTCATCGCCCGATAGTTCAGGGCAGGAGCTTGAGAGAAAAGGAGAGCGGCGTTTACTGTAGTATTCAGTAGACGCCGCTTTTGTCTAGAAGTTATACGTCAGGCCGAAGCGGAAGTCGATAGGGTTCTGAATAGAACTCTCCGGCAGCAGCAGGTTGTAGAGCACGTAAATATCGTAACCCCATACACCATTGCCGTCGTTGTAGCCGGCTCCGACATAAGCATTGCTCTGAATGATCCGGGAGGTCGCTACGTCGTCACCGATGATGCCATCAATGACCTCTATATTGTCCGCTCCGTATTCCAGGTGGATGAAAAAATTGCGGATGATTTTGTAGCGGGTAAACGCTCCGATACCGTAATAAAAGAGATTGGCGCTGGCGGTTTGCCCGGTGGTATTGTTTCGGTAGTGGTTGTACAGCAAGGAAAATCTTGGGCCAATCGAAAATTCATTCGTGATTTTGTAGCCTACCAGCGGAGAAATACCGATTTGGAAGAGGCTGGAAAAGCTGTTGCCGTTAAAGCCTAAGGTCAGGCCGCCGCCGTACCACAAACGGTGGGTAAACCCTTCGCTTTCATTGAAGTACTTATCTACATTATCCCCTCTTTGCGCTAGGGCCGCCTCCGGTAAAGCCATCCACAGCAGAGCAGAAAGCAGGGACAGCCGGATCACATTTTTCATAGTCTTGATATTTAGTGATGATTGATTTTGCTTCGGTACGCCAGCGTACATACACCATCTGGCGTTGCGCTTCCTCTTCTTAGAAAAGGGCGGTAAGCAAGCCAGTATATCGTCAGTATAACGCAATTCTGCCCCAATTGGATGCCAATCATAGGCAGAGATGCGACAAAGACCGCATTTTAGGAGGGGCTCGATTTTAAAAGCAAGCGGAGAACTCCTATTTTTGCAGCTAGTTTGCCCGGAGTATTTTAATGCATCTCCGGAAACCCCAAACAATCCATCCCAAACCTAATTCCCCCTTGATAGAGCTGGCGATCCGTATACCCAACAAATAGGAGTTCTGCTTGCGGCAGAGCTTATGACGCCACAAAACTATAAAATGGAGTTTCCATGTTAAGAGTTGTTACGCTGTTTTGCCTGCTGGTTTTACCCCTGTTGGGGCTAAGCCAAGCCAAGTTCTTTTTTCCCGCCTTGGATCAGACTTCCGCTGCCCTGGATAAGCAGTTCGAGGCTTATCAGTTGTTCGAAGCCGACCCGGATGCCCTGCGGCGCGAACTGCAGCAGGACTCCATCTCCACTGAACTCCAACTCCGTATTGGGGCATGGCCCATCTGGAATTTGCAGATGGAAGCCTATGATTTGCGTGCGCCGGATTTTCAATTGGTCGTTCAGGGCCCCAATGGGCGCAGCACGCTTGAACGATCTGAAAATAAAACCTACCGCGGGACACAGGGCGGCAAGCCCGACGCTGCCGCGCGCATGACTGTCGACCGTAATTTTCTGTACGGCTTGGTTGAGAAAGGAGAAGAGGTGTACTACTTTGAGCCGGCGGAATACTTAGATTCTACGATCAGCAGTGGCATCTATGTAGCTTACAAGGCTTCAGATGTTAAGCAGCAAAGCCATACCTGCGGCACAAATGATGCCCACCAACACGGGCCCAAACCTGCCCCGGAGGCAGGGCGCATGATGATGCAGTGCAACGGGGTTGAGATGGGGCTGGCAGCCGATTACTCCCTATTCAGCCAATACGGCAGCGTGACGGCTACGGAGAACTTCATGCTTGGAGTGCTGAATAATGTGCAGGCCAATTACGACGATGAATTCAACAACGAGATCGAGTTCCAAAACCAGGGCTTCTTCATTTCAACCTGCCCCTCCTGCGACCCCTGGACTTCTTCCAATAATGCGGGGGCTCTGCTGAGCAGCTTTGCTAGCTGGGCGAATGGCGGGGGATTCGGCTTCAGCCATAGCCTGGCTACGCTCTGGACCAACCGCAACCTTTCCGGTTCTACCATTGGCATTGCTTACGTCGGGGGATTCTGTACTTCCAACCGCTACAACGTCTGTCAGCGTTTCACCCTGAACGCCGAGCAACTGCGCGTGCTGCAAGCTCATGAAATCGGGCACAACTTCAGCGCCACGCACGATGCGCCCAACAGCAATTTCATCATGGCGCCATCGGTTAATACGAGCAATCAGTGGTCTGCTGCTTCTCAAAACGCAATCAACAGCAACATTAATGCCAACGCCAACAACCCTTTTTGCTTCAGTGCTTGCGGCCCTGGCGGCCCTGGGGTGCTGCCGCCGGAGGCAGCGATCGGCGCCCCGGTAACGCAAGCCTGCCCCGGCAGCGTACTGCAGTTCATTGACGAATCTACCAACGACCCGGTCTCCTGGGAATGGACGTTTCAGGGAGGCATCCCAAGCACTTCTACTGCCCAGAACCCGGTCGTACAGTACCCTAATCCGGGAAACTATGTGGTTTCCCTGACTGTGGAAAATAGTGCTGGCATAGACGTTGCCGTGCTCAACCAGGACATTCAGATCAACCAGAGCAATACCAAGTACTTGCTTCACGAAACCTTTGAAAGCGGGTTGGGAAACTGGACCGTGCTCAACCCTGATAATGGCAACGGCTGGGATGTCACCGCAGTAGACGGCAACCCCTACGGCGACCGGGCTGCCTTCATGGAGAATTTCAACTACAATGCCGATGGGGAGGAAGACGCCCTGGTTTCTCCAGTTCTTGACTTTAGCCAGGAAAGCGGTGCCCGACTGTTCATCGACTACGCCTACGCTCGTTACGGGCCAACCAACAGCGACCAAATGCGGGTGCTGGTTTCTACCGATGGCGGCAACTCTTATCCCGACGAAATCTTCATCGGCCTGGAAGGAGGAGGAGGCAGTTTTGCCACCGCTGCGGACCAAAGCTCGGAATTTACGCCCGATACGCCTTCAGACTGGTGCTTCAGCGGCAGTTTTGGCGCGGACTGCATCTCGCTGGACCTTTCCGATTACTACGGAGAGCCTCAAGTGCGCTTTAAGATTGAAAACATCTGCGATATTGGCAACAACTTGTATCTGGACCAAGTGTGGGTCACCAGCGACTGCATCACGGTGGAGCCGCCTGTGGCTGATTTTACGGCGGATGAGCAGAGTGGCTGCGCTGTGTTTGAAGTGGAATTTATTGATCTTTCCATCGGGCAGATAGATACCTGGAGTTGGAGCTTTCCTGGCGGCTTGCCCAGCCAGTCCAATGAAAAAGACCCCGTTGTAGAATACAGCAGCCCGGGAGTCTATCCGGTGACGCTCACGGTAACCAATATGTCTGGCGAGGATACCAAGACCGACACCAGTTTCATTACGGTAAAAGAGGCCCCTGAAGCTGAATTTTCCAGCCAAATGGACAAACTGACCGTAGCGTTGGAAAACCAGACCGAGGATTTTGACAGCCTTAGCTGGGACCTTGGAGACAGTACGGTCACTACGGAAACCGATCCTGTCCATACCTACGCAGAGGGCGGGGATTATGCCATCACACTAATAGCGGAAAATGCCTGCGGGCAGGATACTATCGTGGATACCGTCACGGCGGTAAGCCCGATAGAAGCTGGCTTCTCAGCTGACACCCTGCAGGGATGCCCTGGCCTGGAAGTTATGCTGAGCGATACAAGCACCGGCGCTATTGCCAGCTGGGATTGGAAACTCGAAGGGGCAAGCCCGGATACCAGCAGCCTGCAGCATCCAACGGCCACCTACCAGCAATCCGGCTTATTCGATCTGCAACTGATCGTAACCGACAGCAGTGGTTTTAAAGACACCCTCCTGAAGGCTGATTACATACAGATCGATACCTTGCCCGAGGCGGCCTTCAGCTACGAGATAGACAGTTCCGGGGCATTGGTGCAATTCACGGACGAGTCCCTGCGGGCGGATAGCCTGCTCTGGGACTTTGGCGATGGAAACAGCAGCACGGAAGCTGATCCCGAGCACGAATATACGGCAGACGGCACCTACAGGGTGCAGTTAATCGCTTTCGGAGCCTGTGGGGTAGATACGGCTAGTCAGGATATCGAAATCATCACTCCCCCTACCGCTGATTTCGAGGCGGATATCCTTTCCGGCTGCGGGCCTATCCTGGTGCAGATGGTGAATTATTCCAGTGCCAACAGCACTGCCTTTAAATGGAACATAGAGGGGGCAATGCCCGATACCAGCACCGCCTCGGATCCCATAGTCAGTTTCCCCACCGCTGGTGTATACGATATTATGCTCATTGCCACCAACGCTACCGGTGCCGACACCCTCAGCAAGAGCGTCACCATTTCCGGTTTGCCTGTGAGTGCATTTGAACTGGAAAACGAACTGGGCAGCCTGCAGCTAGCTACTGCCAACAACTCGGTAAGAGCATGGACCTTCGAATGGGACTTCGGGGATAGTACCAGCAGTACGCAAGTAGCTCCAACTCATACCTACGCTGAAGATGGGGTATACACCGTAACCCTCATAGCCAACAACAACTGCGGCAGCGACACCGCTATGCAGGACATCGCCATCGTAACTCCTCCCACCGCCGGCTTCTTTGTGGAGCCGGATGCTGGCTGCGTAGCCTTTACCGTCATGCCGCAGGATACTTCGAGCGAGAATGTAACTTCCTGGCAGTGGTCCGCCCCCGGAGCGCAGCCGGATTCCTCGGCTGCTCAGTTCCCGACTTTCGTCTACGATTCGGTGGGTAATTACACCATCGTATTGGAAGTTGCCAATGCAGCAGATACCGTAAGCGTTTCCCAAAATGTTTCAGTTTCCAGTAAGCCGGAGGCTGAATTCACCGCCAACAGCAGCTTGGGCGATTCAATGGTGCAGGTTTCTAATACTTCTCAAAACGCGACTCAGTACGAATGGGACTTCGGCGATGGCAGTACGAGTTCCGAGGAAGCGCCCGTTCACACCTACACGGAGGATGGCACCTACACCATCACCCTGATCGCTTCTAATTTCTGCGGCAGCGATACCAGTACGCAGGTGGTGGATATTACCACGGCGCCCATCGCCGCCATTGAATCCGACACCGCCTTCGGTTGCCCTCCTTTCGCGCTGCAACTGTCGGACGCTTCGGAAAATACCATTGACAATTGGAACTGGCAGGCACCCGGTTCTGAAGAAGGCAGCTCCAGCTTGCAAAACCCTGTTTTCACCTACAATAGCGCTGGTACTTATGAGGTGACCCTGATTGTTTCCAATGCCGTAGGAGCGGACACCGCGAGCCTGGCGATCGAGGCCGGCGAACTGCCTGTAGCCAGCTTTACGGTTTCGGACACTTTAGGCAGCTTGACGGTTAGTTTGGACAATACCTCCGCCGGGGCAACGGGGTTGCTCTGGAGCTTTGGCGACGGCAGTACCAGCACGGCTAGTGCGCCCGTCTACACTTACGGCGCGGATGGCACCTACGAGATACAATTGGTGGCTTTTAACGCTTGCGGCAGCGATACCGCCCAGCAAACAGTGGAATTGCTTTCTGCTCCAAGCCCGGGCTT
>CAYNIT010000095.1:0-15090 GCA_964397205.1 uncultured Phaeodactylibacter sp.
CTAAGGACTAGTAATTAGGATTTTGCTCCAGCACACCATTGCTCGGGTCAATCTCGCGCTGCGGGATAGCAAAGTAGTAGTGCCGGGGCCGCTGAAATTCACGGGAGGGCTTGAACGGCCCGCGGTCCTCTTTGTAGTGCTCCACGATATCGATGATGCCCGCCTTGTCCCAGCGCATCAAGTCCTGGTGGCGCTGGTTTTCGCCAGAAAGCTCTACAGGGAAAATTCTTCCCGCGTGCCGCTCGCGCCGTTGATGGTGTTGCCGGCATCTAGGAAGCGCTGGTCCGGGTCTTCGTTGTTGTAATCGAGGCGCTCTGCAAAGAAGCCGTCGGTCACAAACTGCTGAGCGGTGTACCCACCCACTAGGTTGATCTGGTGTACGTTGGCGATGAGCTTGTCATAAGACAGGAAGTACTCGCTCAGCAGCGAGTAAGATTCGCTGTAGCTGCGCTCTAGGCCGTTGCGGTCGCGCGCCCGGATTTGCTGGTCGATGAGAGGGAAGAACTCGGTGCGGTCAAAGATGGTAGCATCCGCCGCAAAATTGCCGCGCAGCTTCAAGCCGTCCACGATTTCGATTTCGGCAAAGACATTGCCCAGCACCCGGTTGTTCGTAGCGATGTCGTCCTCGATGTCGGTAGTGAAAATGGGATTGTTGATGTCGCCGAATTCGCCGCTCACCTGAGAAGAACCGTACTGCCCTATTTCATGGCCCGGCAGCGGCTCTTCCACAGTTACCGGCAAGCCGGGGTGGAAACGGATGGCGCTCCAAATCAAGCCACTCTGGGCGGAGTTGGTGTTGAGAAAGTTGCCCTCCTGCCGCGTCAGCTGCAGGTTCTCCCCTACCGTCAGCCAGTCGGTCACTTTAAAGGTAGAGTTGATGCGGGCGTAGTAGCGGTCGAAGAAGGAGTTGTCGATTGTACCGTCCTCGCTGAAGTAGCCGCCGGTAAAGGCGAAGCTCGTGCGCTCGCTGCCGCCGCTCACCGTGAAGTCGTAATTCTGGGTAAAGCCCGTCTTGAAGAGTTCGTCCTGCCAGTTGGTGCGCTGCACCTGGAAAGCCGGGTCATTCCAAATCTCTGGTACATCCAGGCCGTCGTTTTGGTAAGCCTCTTGCTTGATGCTGGTCAAAGTAGGAGCGTCGAGTACGTCGATCCGGCTCGGGATGCTAGAAACACCAGCGTAGGCATTAAAAGAAACGGAAGTGCGCTGATCAAAACCACCCCGCTTGGTGGTAACCAGGATAACGCCATTTGCTGCGCGCTGCCCGTAGATGGCGGAGGAGGAAGCGTCCTTCAGGACTTCGATGGACTCAATGTCGTTCGGGTTGATGTCGTTCAGGCTGCCGAAGGCTAACGGCACACCGTCTACGACGACAAGCGGGTTGGCATTGTTGACGGTGCCAGTGCCGCGGATACGGATGGAGCCGCCATTGCCGGGAGCACCGCCGTTGCGGACTACCTGAACGCCAGCCGCCCGGCCTTGCAGGGCTTGGGAAGCGCCGATCACCGGGAGGTTCTTAATTTCATCTCCGTCTACAGAGGAAATGGAACCCGTGACGTCTTCTTTTTCCTGGGTGCCGTAGCCGACTACCACCACTTCGTCGAGTTGGCTGGAGGCAGCCGCCAGGACTACATCGATCTGACGTTTGTCGCCAACCAGTACCTGCTTGGGCCGATAAACTTGGAGAGCATATAGCCCAGCACCTGCGTGGTAATGAGCACGATTTTATAGTCTACCCCCCAGAGGGAGAGCCCTTCGTACAGGCCGGCTGTGAAAGGTTTGCGAAAGGCGTACATGCTGCAGTAAGTGATGAAAGCTGCCGAGATGCAGTAAAGCGCAAACAGTGCACTGCTTGTTTGGGACAACCAACGGGAAATTTTGGGTGGTTTTTGCATAGGAATACGTTCGTTATGGCCCAGCCAGTAGATTGTGGCCAGCTGCCGCTTGAAAAATAATTCCTATACTGCTCCTTATATTTTAATGCCTGCCCGAAGGGGCCGTTGCTCAACAGCGTAGGCGAAAGCAGCGCCTACCTGTGTCAGCCCGAACTCCGCTTCCACCAATTCTGCAAAAGGGAAGCGGTGGAAATGTGCCCCGACGAAGCCCACAGCTTGCAGGAGGTCCTGCCGGTTGTAATTGTACAAGCCTTTGATGGTATGCAGCCCTCGAATGAGCGATTCCGCGTCCAGCTGAACCGCCCGCTGTGGAAAAACCGCCCCTACCCATACGGCGCGGCCGCCCGTTTGCAGCAAGGCTGCTGTGGCTTCCATGGCTTCCGGCGAACCGCTCGTTTCCAGCACTACATCCGCTTGCTCCGTCATTTGCCCCGGCGCTGCTGCCCACTAGGCACCGAAGCGCAGTGCCATATTGCGCCGGTGCTCGTGGGGGTCTACCGCTGTGATGTGCGCTGCGCCTGCCGTTGCGCTCATGGCACAGCCCATCAAGCCGAGAGCGCCTGCCCCGGTGATCAAGACGTGCTTTCCCTCCACGCTGCCCGCCAAACGCATGGCACCCGCCATGGTAGCAGCTGCACAGTTGAGCATCGCTGCTACCGGGAGTGAGATCACCTCCGGTACTTTTACGATAATGCTGTTGGGGCGCAGCAGCGTGTACTCCGCTAAGCCTCCGTGCCAGCTGCAGCCCGGTTGGTGCTGCTCGTGCCCGTACTTAAATAAATCCTTGGCTTTTTGCGGCCGGCCCTCCAGAGCGCTGGGGTCTTCCGGCGAACTGGCAAAGACAGCCCAGGTAATGCGGTCGCCCCTGACAAGCCGCTGCCCTTCTTCGTCTTCCCTTGCTGCCTCCGGGCCGAAGGCCTCGATTCTTCCGCATACCTCATGGCCGAGTATGGTGGGATTTTTTCCTGCCGCTCCCCCCTGTAGGTCTTCAGGTCGCTCCGGCAAAGCGTGACGTACTCGTTGCGCACCAAGATTTCTGTGCCGTTGACTTCCGGCTTCGGCATTTCCTGCAAGCGAAAGGAACGGCGGGTGGCATCGAATATGGCAGCAGTAGCTTTTTGCATACGCCCCAAATATATTTCATAATATGAAAATTACAGCATATTGCCGCCGTTTTATTGAGCCGGCACCTCAAAGAATAAGAAAAATTACGCAGCCTGCGAACACAAAGTAAGCGGACATTCCTATCTTTGCACGCCATTATCAAACTCCTTTCTCGAATAGAAAAAGCCGCCATGAACCTCGGATCTGGTTATGTTATCCACCGCATCGGGCCCAAAATAAGAGCTTACCGCAAAGAAAAAGGCATGCGCCTCGTCGATTTGTCTAAAGCCGCAAACGTCAGCTCCGCCATGCTTTCCAAAATTGAAAACGGCCGTATCATACCGACCATCCCCACCTTGTTTCAACTCATTGGTGTGCTGGGCGTAGAGCCACAGGATTTTTTTGCAGAGATCAACGATCAGGGGAACTTCAACGACTACCTGCTGGTTCGCAAGGAAAATTACGTGCCGTATGTCAAAGAAGAAAGCGCTGTGGGCTTCCACTACCAGTCCATCTTCGAGCATACGCTGCACAACAATGACTTTCAAATCTCGCTCGTCACATTAGACCCTGGCAACCGACGGCCGCTGGTGTCTACTGCGGCTTATGAGTTTTTGTATATGATCTCCGGAGAAGTGAAGTTTCACCTGGAAGATGCTGTACTGGATATACGCGAAGGCGACTCCCTGTTCTTCGACGGCCGGGTCAAGCACGCGCCCTTTAATCAGCAGAGCCATCCGGTGCAGTACCTCATCATCTACTTTTTTGTGGATGAGGCAGAAGAAGAATAGTTATTATATTCGCCCGAACGACAAAAGACGACAACATGAGCAAGAGATACCTCGTGACTTCCGCCCTGCCTTACGCTAATGGCGCCTTGCACCTGGGCCATCTGGCGGGCGCTTACCTGCCCGCCGACATCTACGTGCGCTACCTGCGCCTGATGGGCAGAGACGTGGTGTGGGTCTGCGGCTCGGATGAGCACGGGGCTGCCATCACGATACGAGCCAAAAAGGAAGGTGTCCCGCCGCAGCAGATCATCGATAAATACCACGAGCTGAATAAGCAAACCTTCGAACAGCTCGGCATTTCCTTCGACTATTACCACCGCACAAGTACGCCCCTGCACCACGAGACCGCACAGGAGTTCTTCCTGAAACTGTACGAAAGCGGCGAGGAGTTCGAGGAAAAAGAATTGGAGCAGTACTACGACGAAGACTACGATCAGTTTCTCGCCGACCGCTACATCACCGGCACCTGCCCCAAATGTGGCTTTGAAAACGCCTACGGTGATCAGTGTGAGAACTGTGGCTCGGACTTGTCTCCTGCCGAGCTGATCACCCCTCGTTCTACCCTGAGCGGCAAGTCGCCCGTCCTGCGTAAAACCACGCACTGGTATTTCCGGCTCGACCGGCATGAAGAATGGCTGCGAAAATGGATCAGAGATGGGGTGATCGACGGCCAGCAACAGCACGATCCCAAAGCCTGGAAGCGGCATGTGGTCGGGCAGTGCCTATCCTGGCTGGATGGCGGATTGCAGTCCCGCGCCATTACGCGCGACCTGAATTGGGGCATCCCCCTGCCGCTGCACAGTGAAGCTGCCAAGGGTAAAGTGCTTTACGTTTGGTTCGATGCGCCCATCGGCTACATTTCTTCTACCAAACAGTGGGCCAAAGAAAACGGCAAAGACTGGGAGGCCTACTGGAAAGGCGAGGACAGCGAGCTGATCCACTTTATTGGCAAAGACAATATCGTATTCCACTGCATCGTATTCCCGGCTATGCTCAAAGCTTATGGCGACTTCAACCTGCCGGTAAATGTGCCCGCCAATCAGTTTCTGAATTTCGAGGGGCAAAAGTTTTCCAAGTCAAGGAGCTGGGGCCTGGAGCAGCATCAGTACCTGGAGGAATTCAAAGACTTCCCCAACAAGGAGGATGCCCTGCGCTATGCGCTGACCCGCAACATGCCGGAAAACAGAGATGCGGATTTCCGTTGGGACGAGTTTATAGACTACCACGACAAAGAGCTGGCGGACAATCTCGGCAACTTCGTCAACCGGGTCATTGTGCTTTCCAATAAGTACTTCGGGGGGCAAGTGCCCGACAGTTCCATTAACCTTACCGAGGCCATGGGGCCGGCGCAGGAAATCACCGGCCGCATCACAGAAGAGCTGGAGCGCTTCAGCTTCCGGACGGCGGCGCTGGCGCTGATGGAACTTTCGGACTGGGGCAACGCCTACCTACAGGAAGCGGCGCCTTGGGCGTTGTACAAAGAAAACCCGGAGGACCCGCGCATCAAGGATATCATGTTTGTGGGGCTGCAGCTGGTCACCTTGCTCAGCGCGCTGACAGCACCCTTCATTCCATTCACTGCGACCAAGCTCCGCCGCCTGGTAGGGCTGCCCGAACTGGAGCAGGGCGATTTGCAGAACATGCTCCAACAGTTAGAAGCTGGGGAAGCTTTGCTGCCCACTGGCCATACGATCGGCCAACCCGAGTTGCTGTTTGCCAAGATCAATGACCGCAAGGACGACAGCCGACTGAAAATCGTCAACTACCAGAAGGAAAAACTGGCGCAGATCGAGCAGCAGGAACAGGCAGAAGAGCGGGAGCCGCTGAAGCCTGAAATCGCATTCGACGACTTCACCAAACTTGACCTGAGAACAGGCACAATACTAAGTGCAGAAAAGATGCCCAAGGCGAACAAGCTTTTGAAGCTGACCGTTGATATTGGTAACGAGACACGCACTGTCGTTTCCGGCATCGCCAAGCAGTTCAAGCCGGAAGAGCTGCCCGGCCAACCCATCGTGCTCGTGGCCAACTTGGCCCCGAGAAAACTGCGCGGAGTAGAATCGCAGGGCATGATTCTGATGGCGGAGGACCAGAAAGGCAAGCTTTCCTTTGTTGCACCGCCCAAGGCGTTCGGAAACGGGCTGACGGTGCGCTAGTGGCCAAGGACACAAGCGCTCGATAATTGATTTTTTCAAACTTGTGAAATCCTCGAGCATTTTGTTCCTTAACTACTACTAGTCAACTATAACCAAATAAAAAACGCCAAATTATTGTCATGGATCAGAACTACCGCCTCATCGTAGCAGGCAAGAACGTTGTGCTTAACGCCGAGGGCTTTCTGGAAGCCCTCCACATGGAAGCAGTCCCGGACCGCTCAGGAATGGCATTCGAAGAAGCCCTGGCTTTGATGAAGGGCACCAAGAGCCAAGCTACGCTGCTGGCTACTATCTACAATGGCCAACCTTTGGTGCTCGACCACTTCGCTCAACGCAGCCCCGCGGCATTGGAGGCATCGCTGCAGCAGTTCACCCGACAGGCCGGCACTGACGCCTTGGCCTGCACCCTGTTGGAAAACGAACAGTTCCCGGCTTTTCAGTACTTCCGGGAGGGCAAAATGCTCCGCTCTGTCGATGCCAATGGCGGAGAGCCGGTGCATAAGGGCATTAGAATCCCCTACGAGTCCACAGGCTCTGACCCTGCTCTCGTGCTCACTGCTTTCTGCGCCAGTTGGATGGTGCTGAAGCGCCTGCCCTGGTCCGCTTTTCATTTAATGCCTAAACTGGCCACATGAACAAAGACCGCATTTGGCTGCCCCTCGGCTTAGCTTTGCTACTGCTGGGAGCCATCGGCCTGTTCTTCAGCCAATGGATCATAGAAGACTGGCTGGAAATTGAGCGCCCATTCGGTGAGGAGCCGTTGAGCCTTCGGTTCGTCCGGGCCGGGGGTATTGTGTTCCTGGCGGGGCTTTTATCGCTGGCTTATGGCGGCTGGCGGGCTTGGAAAAGGGGTAGCCCAAAATAAAAAACCGGTCCCCCACAGCAGAAGGATCCGGTTTCAACGAAAGGACGGATATAGCATCCATCCCAACCCAATAATAAAATCACCCAACTATTGGTAGCTTAGTGCGGCAGGTACTTCATCACCAATCCATAGGTGAAGGTCCCCAGCGTAGCGCCCGCCAGGATCAGCAGCATGATGGTGTAGCCGCTTCCTAGCAGTACATACATCGGGCCGGGGCAGCAGCCTACCAACGCCCAGCCCAGGCCGAAAATGGACCCAGCCAGCAGGTGGCGCTTTATGCTCAGCTTCAATGGATTGTAGCTGACGAAGGTGCCGCGCAGTGTCTTCATTTTGGTTTTCTTCATTGCCCACATGGCTATTGCCCCCAGTACTACGGCTGTACCAATGATGCCGTACATGTGGAAACTTTCGAAGCGGAACATTTCGTGGATGCGAAACCAAGAAACGGCTTCTGATTTCGCCATGACGATGCCGAAGAAAACGCCGACTATTAAGAAAGATAAATTTTTCATCTCTTGTGTTTGCTTTTTGCTTTTTCCAATTAATGAACCTCCCCGCACGCTAGAGCGTCAGCAAAAACGGGAAAATAAAGTGCGTCATCAATAAGCCGCCGATGAAGAAACCAATGACGGTCAGCAAAGACGGCAGCTGAAAGTGCGCTAAGCCGGATATGGCGTGGCCGGAAGTACAGCCATCGCCGTAGCGGGCGCCGAAGCCGACCAGAAAACCGCCAGCCAAGGCAAGCAGCACGCCCTTCAGGCTTTCGTAATTGAATATGGAAGTCGGCACAAAACCGATGCCTTGCGCGTCAGATTCCGGATAAGCGATTCCGATGCTCGACAGGTAATCAACGGTAGAAGCAGAAATCGCTACCGGTTCCGGGCTTGTCAGAAAATTGGTGGCGATATAGCCCCCGATAATGCCCCCGATCACGAAAGCGATCCGCCAGAACTCGTCCTTGATGTTCATTTTGAAAAAATCGGACACCTTTCCGCCCCCAGCAGCGCTGCAAAAAGCTTTAAAGGTGGTGGAGACGCCAAAGCTGCGCCCCATCCAGGTCATCAGCGCCAGAACCAGCGCGATGGCGGCTCCGGAGACGGCCCAGTGCCAGGGCTGGCTGATGAACTCCCAGAAATTTGATGCATTGATACTCAATTCCATAAATCTAGTGTTCGGTTTTCTTAAAATCTTGGGCTTGCTGCTCCTGCGAGCCAGCAAGCCTTCGGGTTAATTCAGTTGGCGTATTCCTCAATGACGTGCTTCAGCTGATGGGCTGATTGCATACCGGACTGCCGCCAGAGGATTTCGCCATTTTTGAAAAGCACGAAAGTCGGCACGCCTTGGATCTGCATTTTGGAAGCCAGCTCGCGGTTTTTGTCGACATCCACCTTCACAATGGAAGCTTTGCCGTCGATCTGCCCGGCTACTTCCTTAAGGATGGGCGCCATGGCTTTGCACGGGCCGCACCACTCGGCAGAAAAATCAATGAGTACCGGCTTGTCGCCGTTTATGAGTTCGTTAAAAGACTGTTTTTTGCTCATTTTTACTATACATTTTGAATCAGTGTGTTCAGTTCGATCACGGTACAAAGATGCAAGCCTCTTGTCTTTGGATCAGTGACAACTGTCACAGTTAAAGGAGAGATTTGTCGGGGCTTGAGGGCACAGTTGATTTGATGTTTGGCCCCCCTGTGCTGTACTGGCAGGCTTTGGCGACGGGCCCGTACCCCTTCCTATTGCTGCCAGCATACTGCTAAAAAGGCGCTGTGGCTTCCACTTCATGCAAGGGACAGCCCTTGGCCTATGCGGGAATGGGGAAAGCAGCCCACAAGCCATAAGCTTGGCACCGCCCCTTGCTTCATGAGAGGCAAAAGGTAAGTGATGCACATCACCATCATTCCTCTCCAAAACACCGATATTGAGCAGCGCAAATCAAACTTCAACCGATGATTGATACCATACGCCAACCGCAGCCGCCCGCACGGCAAAAAGCGGACTTGCCAACTTCTTTGCAGTACATCGTGCAACAACTGGAATCTGAGCGAGCCCTCCGGCCCTCCGACATGAGCCGGCTGCTCCGCCAAGCACAGGTGAGCCTGGATGACATACAGCCCTGGGCGGACCTGGGGCACCCGCCCTCGGACAGCTACGGCCGGCAGCTGATCTATCAGGGCGACAATTTCGAAATCATGGCCATGTCCTGGCTGCCCGGCGACTTTTCCGGCATACACGACCATGGGCAGACCGAATGGGGCGCGGTGCAGGTCTTCGGCCCGGCGGAGCACGCCACCTTCCGAATCGAAGACGGGAAGATGACCACTCTTTCCCGACTGCAATTCGAAGCAGGCGCCATCGTAGGCGTAAGCCATCAGCTGATTCATCAGATGGGCAACCCTACGGAAGAACCCTTCCTCACCCTACACGTTTACGGAAGGCCCGAGGATGTCCAAAACGTAACCGGCGACGCCCGGGTGTACGATTTGGAAAACAACCAGATCCTACGCGTAGACGGCGGGGTGTTCTTCGCACTGCCGACCTCCGAAGTCAAGCGGGTCGAAGAAGGCCCGGCAGCGAATTTCCTCACCCGCCTGCGTTACCGCGTAGAGCTGGCCCGCCGGCTGCAGCGCATGTCAGAAGCTGGCCTCCCTGGCGCGGAAACGCAAGCGCAACAGGCAAAACAGCGGCTGTTTTCCGATGAAGCGCACGACAATTTCCTCAGAGACCTTAAGAAAAACGTAGACGAGCACCAGCACCAACAAAACTCGGTCTACTGGAAATTGCTGAACCAGGAGCTTCGGGCAGCCGCTGAGCTGCAGAGCCAATTAACAGGCGAACAAAAAGCAGGCGACCACTTCCATCAGTACGCCGCTATGTACGATGCCCTGATTTGCCAGCCCTGCCTCGACAATTTCATCGCCGGCGGCCTTGAGTTCTTCCGCAAACAATTCGTACCCGACTTCTCCACGCAGCGGCTGCTCTCCATCGGAGCGGGCACCGGCCTGGTGGAACGGTACATCATCGACCGCTTTGGCTTGCCCTACGAGCAACTGCTGGGCATGGACCTTTCGCAAGCTATGGTTCAGGAAGCCCGCTCCCGCATACGGGCGGAGCAGGGCGACATTCTGGCCTTTGATGCGGAGGGAGCACAGTGGGACATTGCTTTCACCGGGCTGAACGTCTTCCACTACCTGCCGGGAGACCGGTTAAAGGAAGCGATTGAGAAAACAGCTGCGCTGTTGCGGCCCGGCGGCTATTTCTTCGGCGACTTCATCACCCCCGACCACATCCGCTGGTACCCCAATGTAATGTACTCCGCAGACGAGTCCATCATATCCCTACGCACCCCCCGGCTGGTGGAAGCAGCAGGGAGGATGTACCAGGAAAGCGAAATTCTGAATGTACAGTTCTCGGAAGGAGAGCTCCGGCTCAACTACGCGGGCAAGCACCGGCGATTCCTGCCGCCCCTGCATCGGGTACGCACGTACTTCGAGCAAGCATTCGGAGGCCCGGTAGCGTTATACGACGCTCAGTCCCTGCAGCGCATTCCCGAATCGGCCGACAGCTGTCCGAGTACGCGCTACTTTGTAGTGGCGCAGAAGAAGGCTTAGGCTTCCCCAAAGCGGGCTATATCCACCTCGGGATCCAGCGGATGCCCGGCAGCCAGGTAATTGGCCATGTGGCAGGCCCAGTAGGGCCCCAATGATGCGCCCTTGGTGCCTAAACCATTGAAAACATACAGAGGCTCAAAATCTGGGTGCTGCCCCAAAAACGGCCGGCGGTCCTTTACCGTCGGCCGGATGGCTGCCCTATGCTCCACGATTTCAAATGGCGTTTGCAGAATATCCCGCAGGCGTTGCTCCAAGTACTGCCGGCCTCGTTCGGTGGGCCGGGCATCTTCGTATTTCCAATCGTAGGTAGAGCCTATCCAGTAGTGGTCCGGCGCCGGCATTGGGACAATGAAGACCCGGTGCTTGAGGATTTTTTCGAATTTAACCTTCGGGATGCGGACAATCAGGACTTCCCCCTTAGCGCCTCCGAAGGGCAGGTAGGAAAAGTAGGGGTTGCTGCTCCCTGCAGCCCCCTCACAAAACACAACGCCCCGGGCCTCTATATCTCGCCAGCGAACGCGCTGCGCACTAATTGCTAAATCTTCGTAGGCCAGCACTGCTTCTGTGAGGGCGTTTTCCTGGCGGAGTTTTTCCCGAAAAGCATGGGTGAGCCCCTGCAGGTCGGCTTGCCCGGAATGGGTCACTTCCCCGTAGCCAAAGGCCAGCAGCGTAGAGGTGGCATAGTTGTCCAGCACCGCCTGCTCCAGCATATACGGCTGATAGGCAGGGTCCGCTGTGCGGGCCAGCCAGTCGTTTTCTTCCCGATGGTTGAAAAGGGTGCGGATGATGTTGCGTTGGCGAAAAATGGTAAGCCCGAGCATGTCTTCCAGCGCTCGATAAGTCTGCTTGGCAAAGGGGAGCAGCTCGTCGGCTTTCCAGGACTTGACATAACGGCGCCCTGTGATGGGGTTGATGATACCGGCGGCTACCTGCGAAGCAGCCTGCTCGCTGTATTGGTCTACAAGCTGTATCTGTTTGCCGGCCTGCTGCAGAAAGTGCGCCAGCAGGGTGCCAGCTATGCCCTGGCCGACGATGAGGTAGTCAACTTGTCGCATATACGATGAAAACAGCCGGAAGACAAGCTGGTTTAGGAAGAGCAAGCAGGCAACGCCATTGACATTGCCCGCTTGCCTGCTTTTGATCTTTTATTGCTTTATGATGACTTCTTTGCCCGCCCCCATTTCGTAGCTGGGGGTAGTCCAGGTCGCCTCTGCCTTTTTGCGGTTCTCGCTCAGCGTGTAAATTTCCATGCCGTAGGAGCCCCCGATGCCCCAAACGCCGATCAAGGCATCCTCGGCCTTGTAACCAAAACCTTTGTAGGGCTTGCCGTCGCCGAGGTACCAGGCCAATTCGTAGCGGTCTCCCTTTTTGGAAATGATAAGCGTGCCATCGTAGGTATCAGCGGCTCCGAGATTAGCATCTTCGGGGGCGCGGCGCCCAACTACTTCGTAGGTGCCGACTATTTTGTCGTCTCCCCGCTTATTGCCCAATAGTTCAGCGCCTACGCCCTTGTGGGAGGTCCAAGTGGCGGAACCCTGCAGGCTGCCGTCTTCTTCTAAGGGGTAAGAAATCAAGCCGTAGCGCAGCGTGTTGATGCCGTAGGCGGCGTACATGATGTCATTCTTCTGGTCGACTAAGGCTGTGCCCGGAAAGGTTTGATTTTTCTCGGCGTTTTCGTACTTAACATCCCAAGCCATTTGATACAGCGGCTGGTTGATAGCCTTGATTTTTAACTTACCTTCGTAGGCGACACCTTCGGGATTGGTGCCGGTTACGTCCCAAACCCCTTCCACTGATTTATTCTGTGCCTCCAGCCCTTGAAGGGAAATGGCCAAAACAGCCAGCAATACCATTGTAATTCTCGTAATCATAGTTCGAATTTCCGTGAGTTAATGTTTTGATCTTTATCTAACTAAATCAGCAGTTGAGCAGAATGTTTATGCATCCCTTGCCTGCTGCCTGCGAAGCAGAAGGCAAATAAAATAAAAAGCTCTTATACCTAAGGCGCTCCGCCCAGAGACTTTTGTCATCGCCTCGCTGCTGCTTGGAGATGATGCGGCGCCTAGCCGGCGGGCAAACTGAAGTCTTCGCTAGGGGCGGCCATTAAGCGCCTTCATCTCCGGGCCATCATAGCTGCTCTAAAAACTCCCGGTCGTTTTTGCGCAGGCCCCGCACCACCAATTCGTAGGAGTGGTCGATCAACTCACGCAGCAGTTCCTCTGGCAAGCCGTCTTCGAAGTATACGGTGTTCCAGTGCCGCTTGTTAGAGTGCCAGCCGGGAATGATTTGCGGGTACTGTTCTCTCAGCTCCACAGCCCGCTGCGGGTCGCATTTCAGGTTCACCCGGAAATCTTCGTGCTCCAGGCCTGTGATGGCAAAGATTTTCCCCATCACCTTAAATACCAGGGTGGTTTCATCGAAGGGGAAGGTCTCCTCTACGCCTTTTTTTGCCAGACAGTACGCTCGGAATGCTTCAATATGCATAGGGCATCTTTTTAGCGAGTATAGGGGCTGCCGCTAGCTCCTTTCCTCCAAGATACATAAAATATATACTCGTTGCCATAAAGACATGGCTGACATCCAGCCTTGTAAACCAAGGGCCGATCCCCCACCCGATCATAAAGGACAGCGCCGCCAGAACAGAGCAAAACACCGCAGCAAAGAAATACAGGCTGCCCCGATGCTTTATACGGCGGTAGATGTAAGCGTGAAAACCAGTGACCACTACAATCAGCCCGTACGCTGAATGCAACTCCACGTACAGAAACTTCAGCGTGGCGAAGACGATCACAAAAAAAGTAGCCAGTTCAAAAGCATTCAACCAGGCAAAAAAGCGGCCTACCCGGGGACGTATCAAAGGCCGGGCGTATTCAATCGAGGCTCGTTCCAGCAAAGCAATCGACACCATGCTGGTAATCCAGGCCGGCAGTTTCCAGGGCATGCCAAACAAATAAAAAAAGGCGTGGCCAATCAAACCGCCGAGCGTAGTGGCTATCCCCATGAGGAGAAAGTAGTAACTCAGCAACAGCTGCGCCTTGCTGGCCAGCGGGTCGCGCCGCATTTTAGCGAAAGCGTAAAAACAAACGGCCGCCACCATGAAATCGGTCAGAGCGGTGACCGGCTCATCAATACGCAGGCCAAATGGATAGATCGAAGGTTGGATGGGCTTCATGTCTCAATCGAGTTTATCTGTAGGTAAAGGAAACAGCCGGCGCTTGTGTTCACATAAGACAACTACGCCTCGGCAGTTCCCAGCCTCTTGGCTTCAGGAAAGCACACTCCCGAAAGTGCCAGCGTGCGGAATGACAACGGTAAAGCGCGGGCCAAAGCTAAGAAAAGGCGGTCAGTTCCGGAGAGAATGCCTCGGCAAACCTGCTCGGTTTTACCAGCTCGCCCCGCCATGCAGGCCGCCTGCTGTCCATTCAAAGCCCCCGAAAAAGCGCCGCAAATTTAGAGACAAAACTCTAATGCTGTATATTTGCCTTACTAAAGTCGACTTCGTTTTCAACTTTTACCAGCCCCATAGTTCAATGGATAGAACGACGGTTTCCTAAACCGTAGATGGCAGTTCG
Organism: uncultured Phaeodactylibacter sp.; assembly: GCA_964397205.1. GTDB lineage: Bacteria > Bacteroidota > Bacteroidia > Chitinophagales > Saprospiraceae > Phaeodactylibacter. The sequence goes on from CAYNIT010000095.1 coordinate 13,988, forward strand.
ATCCTGCCTGGGGCTACAAATAAGCTGAACCGATTGGAATTCCAACCACTCCTACAGGAGCTCAAATCTGGCCAATACCGCCCTCTGTACTTTCTGCACGGCAAGGAAAGCTACTTCATTGATGCCATAGCTGGTTACATCGAAGCAAATGCCCTTTCGGAAAGCGAGCGCGCCTTCAACCAAACCGTACTTTACGGCAAAGAAGCCGAACACAAAATGGTGCTCGATGCCGCCCGGCGCTATCCTATGATGGCCGCCCGGCAGGTCGTACTGCTCAAAGAAGCACAGGAAATGCGGGGATTATCAGACCTCAAGCCCTACGTAGAGCAGCCTACCGAAACCACCGTGCTCGTCATCTGCTACAAGCACAAAAAGTACAACTTCAACTCCAAATTCGGCAAGCTGCTGAAAAAACAGGCGGTAGTGCTCGAAGGCAAACCACTGTACGACAATCAGGTGCCGGGCTGGATCAGCAGCTACCTCAAAAGCCAAAACCGGGCCATTACCCCCAAAGCAGCCGAACTGATCGCCGAAAACCTCGGCACCGATCTCAGCAAAATCGCCAACGAGCTGGAAAAACTCACCCTCAACCTGCCCCCTGGCACACAGGTTGACGACAAAGCCGTAGAAGAGCACATCGGCATCAGCAAGGACTACAACATGTTCGAGTTGCAGAAAGCCATTGGCCTGCGAGATGCCCTGAAAGCCAACCGCATCGTACAGTACGCCGCTGGCAACCCGAAGAAGCTGGCCTTAGTGCCGCTCATCGGCGCCCTCTACAATTACTTCAGCAAAATCTACTTGCTCCACGCCGCCAAAAATTTGCCGGAAAAGGAATTATTGAGTACCTTGCAATTGCGGTCTAGCTACTTTCTGAAGGAATACCGGGCTGCTGCCCGCAATTACCCCCGAGCTAAAACCGAACAAGTCATCGCTTTGCTGAAAGACTACGACCTCAAATCTAAGGGCGTAGGCTACATCGGCACTGGAAAAGCGGAAAACGAACTGATGAAAGAAATGGTTTGGCGCATCATGCACTGAACCGCTCCCCTTAGGGGTCGCGCAATAACAAGTTACCTAGAGTAGGCGAAGTTATTTTGTGC
>CAYNIT010000096.1:0-15076 GCA_964397205.1 uncultured Phaeodactylibacter sp.
TGGAGTCGGCCGGCGGCGTGATGCTTTGGGAAATCGGCCGTGACGATTTCGGGGAACACTCTCTGCTCGCTGCGGTGGATCGCACCCTGCGGGGAGTAGGCCCAATCGGCGATAGCACTCGTATGGCCAGCGTTCCTTCCGACGCTAACCCGAGCAAACCGCACCATAGGCGAGACACGCTCTCCTCAGCAGTGGTAGAGGGGGATTTCGCAGAAGAGCCCCTGCTGAAGGAGGAAGGCTTGCTGGCAGTCGAGCTCAAGCCCAACCCTTTTCAGGATTCTATCACCATTACCAACCACGAGGGTACCCTGCTGAAATTGGTTTTAACCGATGCAGAGGGGCGAAAACTGCACGAAGCCGACCTGCTGCCCAATTCTACCATCAGCTGGGAGACCTCCAGCTTCCCGCAAGGCTTTTATACTTTCTCGGCCATGGTGGACGGCAGAAAATTGTCCAGGCGCTTGGCGAAAAGGCCGAACGCGGCGGGCACTGCCGAAGCAAATGCAGCGAAGGCAAGGCCTCGGGATTGATGCCGCCTCACCGCTTGATTACCCGAAGCAACTTATCCGAAAGCCTGGGGTGCTGCAGCTGCAGCCAGTAGAGCCCCGAAGGCAAGGAAGCCAAGGATATACGCCCTTCTACACCGTAGCCGTTGGGGGACAATTGGCCGCGTTGGGTGAGCTCGCCCCGAGCATTCCGCACCACCACCTGAACAGCATCGCCCGTCTTAAAAGGAGCGATGGAAAGATTGACCCAGCTGTCGGCAGGGTTGGGAAACAGGTGAAAGGCCGGGCCAGGAAGGGGGCGCCTACTTGCAGAAATCAAGTCCACCGTCAAGGCAAGCTGCGCTTCACAGCCCAGGCTGTCCCTTGCCCGTACGCTGTAATCTCCAGGCGCTAGCCCCCGAAAGCTGCTGCTATCCTGAAACGCCCCTTCATTCAGTTGATAGGCGACCGGGCCAAAATTGCCGGAAGCCGAAAGAATGATCTCGCCATCGTCTGCTTCAGCGCTGGCATCTTTAATGTCAGCGCTTAGCTCAAGTCCGCAGGCCGGTACCCCCAGCTCCAGTGCGGTATCGCATTGGTTTTGGTCCTGGATGCGGCAGAGGTAGTTGCCTGGGCTGAGCCCAGCGAACAGGGCGTCTTGCTGAAAACTTGCTCCATCGTCAATGCTGTACATCAGCGGCGGTACGCCATTGGCAGCGCTGAGCAAAATGCTGCCGTCCGCGGTATTGCTGTCGGAAGCTGCGGTGGCTTCAGCTTCGGCATTAAGGGCACACTCGAAGGGCAAGCAAAAGCTAAAGGAGGCCTCGCTTCCAAAATCCGCTTCGGCGGGCAGCAGTTGAGCCAGTATCGTGTCCCTGTCATTGAGCAAGCGCAGGCTGCCGTTGGGCGAAGCGGCTAACCCATCCCCCTGACTGTCGCTGAGCAGGAGGCTGTAGCACCCATCGGGCAGGCAGAGTTGGGCTTCGTACAAACTGTCGGCAGCAAGGTAGGGCCCGGACTGGAAAAGGGTATCCCCTGTCTCCTCTTCCAATGCCCAGCGGGTATCCTGGGGCTGAGCATCCGTTTCCAGCAACAAGCGTACCTCCTGCCCGTCCGGCTGGGCCTGGAAGCTTACCTCCAGGCCGTCGTTGCTAGGGCGCTCATCGATAAATCCATTGGGAAGGCCGGAGGCTGCAGCGAACAGGTTGTCGCCTGGCAGCAGTGGGCTGGCCAGCACCTCCAGCTCTTCTTCTGCCCCCGGTGGCAGGGCGCCTTCCCAATCCAGTTGGGAAAATGGAAAGGTAACGCCGTATAAGATCAGCGCGCTGAACAGCGTGTCTGTGCCTTCATTTTTCAGCACCAAAGTAAGGGGGGCTTCGGGCCCGCAGAAAAGGCTGTCTATGCCTTCAACGGCGATGATGGCGGCATCGTTGGCGGGCGGGTCCTCTGCCTCCGCCAGATCAGCGTCGGGCCTGGAAGCAGAAGGGGCTAGAATGCCTAGCAAGCTGAATAGCAGCAGCCAGAGCGTTAGCCGGTAGCTTGCATTTTTCATAGTATGCTCGTTTGTGAAATCTTCCAAAAGTACAACAATTCACTGGAGCAGAGAAATGCTGTGCGCTTCGGCACAAATTGCGCGCGGTTTTGCTGACTGCCGTGCATTTGCCCTACCTTAGCGGCAAAACGACGCACTGCCATGCCTACTTCAGCCAACGCCCTGATGGAAACCCGCTTTCAGCTGCCGGGCCAGACCGGCTTCTACCGCGGCAAAGTACGCGACGTGTATACTTTGCAGGATACTTTGGTTATGGTAGCCTCTGACCGGATTTCGGCCTTCGATCATGTTTTGCCCCGAGCCATCCCCTACAAGGGACAAGTGCTGAACCAAATTGCGGCCTATTTCCTGCACGCTACAGCTGATATTGCTCCCAACTGGATGTTAGCCAGCCCCGATCCCAACGTAATGGTTGGCCGGGCTTGCCAGCCCTATAAGGTAGAAATGGTCATCCGGGGGTACTTGGCGGGCCACGCCTGGCGGGAATACCAGGCGGGCAAGCGGCACCTGTGCGGCGTATCCATACCGGAGGGGATGCAGGAGAATGACCCGTTCCCGGAGCCCATCATCACCCCGGCTACCAAGGCCGAGGAGGGGCATGACGAAGACATCAGCCGGGAGGACATCATTGCCCAGGGGCTCGTCAGCGAACCCGAATACGAGCGGCTCGAAGCATACACCCGCTCGCTGTTCGAGCGCGGCACCGCTATGGCCGCTGAACGCGGTTTAATTTTGGTAGACACCAAGTACGAGTTTGGCCAGGCAGGCGGCGAGATATACCTCATTGACGAGATCCACACGCCGGACAGCTCCCGCTATTTCTACGCCGACGGTTACGAGGAGCGGCAGCAGCGCGGCGAGCGGCAGCAGCAGCTCAGCAAAGAATTCGTGCGGGAGTGGCTCATGGGCCATGGCTTCCAGGGACAAGAAGGGCAATTGATGCCAGTGATGGCCGATGGTTTCGTGGAGCAGGTGTCCGAACGCTACATCGAGCTGTACGAGCGCCTCACCGGCCAATCCTTTGAGCGGGCGGATACCTCCCGCATGGAGCAGCGCATCCTGCAAAATATCCAGCATTACTTATCCAAGAGATAGCGCAGGCTTTCCAGCAGTTGCTGGGACTGCGGCAAAGCGTAATTGCGGTAAAAATCCCCCTCGGGCAGTTCTTCCAGTCGGTGGTGGCCTTCTTCTGCAAAGCGCAGCGCCTTGGCCAGCCGTTTCGTATCCTCCGGTTCAGCGGCCCGATACAGGGCGATGGCGTGGTTGACATGCAGCTGCGCCAGCAATTGCTTCTGCCAGTCGTGCAGTTCTATCCATTGTTCCGCCTTTTTGCCATACCGGATCGCAGTACGCTGCTGGGCCAGCATCCGGTTCAGGCTATCGGGCAGCGGGTATTGTTCGGATTGTTCATCCAAATAAGCTGCGTAATCCATCAGCGCATGGGCGTACTGTTGCTGGTTTTCAGCAGTAGGGTAGTAGCGGTAGCCAGCTCGGGCCTTTTGTAAGCGCTGCTCCTCAGAGGCGAGCGCCAGATAATGGGCAATGCTGTCGGTGTAGGCGTAGATGCTGTCGGTTTGTGCCAGATGTTGCCGGAGTTGTTCCGCCGGCCAGCGGAACTGTTCGCTTTCGATGGGCGCGGGGAGCAATTGCCACATAGGCTGAGCGGGCAGATGGGTAAGTATGAAAAGTGCCGGCTCGGTGGCAAAGTAATCCACGCCATACTGAGCTGAAAAAGCATCCTTGCCCTCCCCCCAGGTGGCATCTAATAGGCGCCAGCGGCCGTCTGTATATACTGCATTCCAGCTGTGGTCGGGCTTTTTGGCAAAGGCCGTGCTTTTCAAGTCTGGCTTGGCGTAGCCGTCGACTTTGACGCACTTTAGCCCTGCGTACCGGCAAATGGCCTGGTAAAGCCGGGCGTAATCCTCGCATACCCCCCTGCGGCGCTGCAGTAGGTCGCGTATGCTGGAATTGCTGTGCCCTTCCTTGCCTTTGTCGTAGCTCATGAATCGAACCGTCCAGGTGTAGATGGCCCGCGCCAATTCCGTTTCCGTCCGGGCTGCTTGCGCCAGGTACTCGGCGAGCGCGGGCAGGTCTTTGCTCAGCGCTTCCGGCGCCCGGCGGGCGTGCCGGTCAATGCGGTGGTACTGCCCAGATACATCGGCTATCGGCAGCAGCATTAGGAAAAGCAAGGGGAGGAATCGGTATATCATGGTTGGTACGTACAGTTGGTAAATTCAACAAATGAAACGAACACTCGGCCGTAAGCAGGCTTTATATAAGATAAGAGCGGCTTAAATCGTATAATTCCATGAGTTACTATTTAGAACCTGGAGAAAGCTTTTCCAGAGGCATAGCGCGTATCGGAGCGGAGCAAAACGACAAGGCGTTGAATGCCCTGGAGGAGCACCAACGCTTGCGCAAAGGCATTCACAAAGCCCGCAAGCACTTTAAGAAACTGCGGGCTATCTTCCGGCTCATCCGGGACGAAACCGGGCAGGGCTACTACAAACCTTCCAATGTGTTTTACCGAGACCGGGGGCGGGAGCTTGCGCCCCTGCGCGACATTACCTCCCTCATAGAAGCGGTGGCCGCCCTGGAGGGCCAATTCGGCAATCAAGTCAAAAAAGCTACTTTCAGCAACCTGCGGGAATTGCTGGAAGCAGAGCGCGAAAGCGCCCGGGAGGAATTGGTGCAGGAGGGCGACCGCCTCGAGGAGGTCGTAGAGGAGCTGCGCCGCGCCCGGCAGTGGTTCGTCAGCGTTCCCGTTTCGGACGACTGCCTCGCCGATACGGTGAAGAGCCTGCGCCGCGTTTACAAGCGGGGCTACCAGCGCTTCCGGGAAGCCGAAGAGGGGGGCGCGAGCCCCGAGCAGATGCATCAGTGGCGCAAACGGGTCAAATACCTCTGGTACCACCATCGGTTGCTCAAACAAACCTGGCCGGTTGTGTACAAAGCTTACGCAAAAGCCATCAAACGGCTCAGCGACTTGCTGGGCGACCACCACGACTTCGCGCTGCTGGAAAAGAAAATCGCCGATTTGTCCGAAAACCTGTCCAGGGATACTTGCCGGGTACTGCGGGCCCTTTGCCGTCAGGAGCAGCAGCGCCTGGAAGAAGAAGCTGTAGCGCTGGGGCGGAGAGTTTATGCGGAATCTCCCGATGCTTTTGCACGGCGGCAACGGCAGTGGATGAAAGCCGGGCCCTTTCAGGAAAAGGTCCAAAATCCTGCCTGCTGAATTGTGTACCTGGAATAAGCGTTTAACTTAAACATAATTTATTTGCTGGTGTATGATATAAGTCAGCGCAACAAAGCTGGAATTTTATTAGAGTTTATTAGAGTTTATTAAAACTGGCTCTGAGAGCAGCTCAACGCGTACGCGCGTACAAAATTAGGTTGAATAAACTCTATTAAAACTGGCTCTGAGAGCAGCTCAACGCGTACGCGCGTACAAAATTAGGTTGAATAAACTCTATTATGACCCTATTATTCAGTATCGTTCTAAGCAGCCTCCTGCTGCCCGTACAAGACATCGTTCCCGCCCCAGTAAAAGCCGCTTTTTTCGATCAGTATACAGAAGTGCCCGAGTCTTCCGTAATCTGGGGCGTGCAAGACGAATCCTATGTGGCATCCTTTACCGATGATCGCGATCAATTCAACAAAGTCTTTTTCTCCGGCCAGGGCGACTGGCTGCAAACCCAAGTGCGGCTTTACCCTTCTCAATTGCCACGCTCGGTTTACCATTACTACGAGCGCAATCACTTCGAAAAAGACGTGACCTTCCTGGCTCTGGTACAATTGCCGGAGGGCGGCGAAGAGTACCGCGTGGAGTGGGAAACCTACGATGCCGTTTACATCGAGCGCATCAGCCCGGCTGGCGAATTGCTGGAAGTCCATTCTATATCCTTTACGGAGGGGCTGGAAGCCTGGTGATCTTTATGTTTTCCCAGCCGAAATTCAATCTTCCACTGAAGTTTCGGACCAACTAGTGCGGGCGCTGGCCAGCAACTTGCCATCGGAAAGCCGGAGGATGCGGTGCAGGTAGGCCGTGTCGGACAATTGCTGCACCTCCGACCGCAAATCGTCGTGCAGCTGGCACTCTGCCCGGTAGTTGATGTCCAGAAAGGTCAAGTTTTGCCTGTCCAGCACCTCCGCCGGAAGGGGGTCGAGCATCCACTGCTTGTATAAGGTGTTGTTGAGGTGTTTGTTGAAGTCAAGATTGTGCCAGTGTACGCGGTAGTGATTGGTGAAGTCTGCTCGCTCGAAGCTGGGCAGTTTGCCCTTTGGCCGTTCGAAGCACTGGCTACGAGGCGGCATGCGCGTTTCAAAGGCTTGCAAAAATGGCGGCCGGGTAGCCATTTCGCGCGTCTGGGTGTTCATCAGCAGCCATATTGAAGGAGAGTGGGCGATGAGCTCCCCGGATGCTGAGAAGACCCGGTAGTCTCTCAGGGTGAAGAACCTTAGGAAGCCCGCCGGGGTGGTGTGCACGCGGATCGGCTCGTTCATCTTAGGCATTCGCTTGATGTATATTTGCTGCCGGTTGAGCACCCAGGATATCTTATACGGCTCGAGGTCCCAGAAGGACATGCCTATCTCGATAACATTTTGCAAGGCGGCTTCTTGCATAAGGCGCGAAAGCGCGGGGATCGTCATGCGCTGCCGGCTGTCGATTTCGTAGGCTCGAACCTGGTAAGTGTTTTCGTAGAACAAGTCAGTGTCAACCATACCCCAATTTTGGGGCAATATACCAGAATTTGCAAGAAAAACGCAGGCGAAAATTTTCGAAGCCCGGAGCCGCGGATGCTTATGAAGATTCGGCACTTTGGCTTCAAGCAACAATAAAATAGGGCAGCTGTCTGGGGGTGGGCATCAGCTTCTTGCCCTTTGCAGCATTGGCGGCAATAAATTTAAACCGCCCTTTGGATTTCACTGAAAAAAGCATACCTTTGCAATCGCTTTTCGAGCAAGGTAGGTTAACCTCTGCCGATAAGGAGGCGGGCAAGCTAAGTTTTAGGAGCCTAGCGCGCGCCAAACAAAAGGTATTGTTAAGTACACCACTAAATTATTTCAGGAATTATGCCTACAATCAATCAACTTGTACGCAAGGGCAGAAAAAAAATAACCGCAAAGAGCAAGTCGCGCGCGCTCGAGGGATGCCCTCAGAAGCGCGGCGTGTGCACTCGTGTGTACACCACGACACCGAAGAAGCCAAACTCCGCCCTGCGTAAGGTTGCAAAGGTGCGCCTGACGAACGGTATCGAAGTGATCTGTTACATCCCGGGCGAAGGGCACAACCTGCAGGAGCACTCCATCGTGCTGGTGCGCGGAGGGCGTGTCAAAGACCTGCCGGGCGTACGTTATACGATTGTACGGGGAGCATTGGATACAGCGGGGGTCGAAGGGCGTCTGCAAGCACGTTCCCGTTACGGGGCTAAGCGCCCGAAATCGTAATTATGTTTCACCCTATCCACGAAACCTCTAATTCAGAGCAATGAGAAAAAGAAAGCCAAAACTAAGAATTATTCAGCCGGATCCTCGCTACGGAGACCCGCTCGTTACCCAATTTGTCAATATGTTGATGCTGAAGGGCAAGAAAGGGGTAGCGTTCAACCTTTTCTACGATGCGATGGACATTATAAAGGAGCGTACCCAGCAGGATGAACACGCCATCTGGAAAAAGGCGCTCAACAACGCTATGCCGCAGGTGGAAGTGCGCAGCCGCCGCATCGGTGGTGCTACCTTTCAGATTCCTACCGAAATCCGCGCTAAGCGCAAGGTTTCCATTGGCATGAAGTGGCTGATCAAGTTTTCCCGCCAGCGCAGTGGCAAAGGTATGGCAGAAAAAATGGCTGCCGAACTGATAGCAGCAAGCAAGGGAGAAGGCGGGGCTGTTAAGCGTAAGGAGGATACGCACCGCATGGCCGAGTCCAACCGCGCCTTCGCACATTTCCGTGTTTAATGCTGTTAATCATAGTTTTTTTAATTTAAAATCCCTTTCGAGGAGTAGTCATGGCACAAAAAGATCTTAAGTACACTAGAAATATTGGTATTGCTGCGCACATTGACGCCGGCAAAACGACTACTACCGAGCGTGTCCTTTTCTACACAGGCATCAGCCACAAGATCGGCGAGGTGCACGATGGCGCCGCAACCATGGACTGGATGGAGCAGGAGCAGGAGCGTGGTATCACCATTACCTCCGCTGCTACCAAAACCAGCTGGAAGTGGAAAGACCAAGATTATGTGGTCAACATCATCGACACCCCCGGCCACGTGGACTTTACCGTGGAGGTAGAGCGCTCGCTGCGCGTGCTGGACGGCGTCGTCGCCCTGTTCTGCGCGGTTTCCGGTGTAGAGCCTCAGTCTGAAACCGTTTGGCGCCAAGCCAACCGCTACAAGGTGCCCCGCATCGGTTTCGTCAACAAAATGGACCGCTCCGGCGCCAACTTCTTCAACGTAGTCAAAGATGTCAAGGAGAAGCTGGGCGCTAACGCTGTGCCCCTTCAGGTGCCTATCGGCGCTGAAGAGACCTTCAAAGGGGTTGTGGACCTGATCACCAACGAAGCACGGATCTGGAACGAGGACGATATGGGCATGACCTTTGACGTGGTCCCCATCCCGGAAGAACTGCAGGACACCGTGGACGAATACCGGGAAAAGCTCTTGGAAGCTGTCGCCGAATACGACGAGTCCCTCATGGAGAAGTTCTTCGAAGACCCTGATTCCATCTCTCCAGAGGAAATCCGCGCCGCTATCCGCGCCGCTGTGATCGATATGAGCATCATCCCGATGATGTGCGGCTCTGCCTTTAAAAATAAAGGCGTGCAAGCTGTGCTGGATTCTGTATGCGCCTTCCTGCCTTCCCCGGTAGATGTAGAAGCCATCACGGGTATCAACCCGAAGACGGATGAAGAAGAGAAGCGCCTCCCGGATGTTAAGGAGCCTTTCGCTGCCCTGGCATTCAAAATTGCAACGGACCCCTACGTAGGCCGGCTGGCTTTCTTCCGGACTTATTCTGGCCGCCTCGATGCTGGCTCTTACGTGATGAATACACGCTCTGGCAAGAAAGAGCGGATCTCCCGCCTGTACCAGATGCACTCCAAGCAGCAGAAGGCTATCGAATACGTAGAGGCTGGCGATATCGCAGCGGCAGTAGGTTTCAAAGACCTGCGCACCGGGGATACCATCTGTGATGAAAAAGCGCCTATCCTCCTCGAAAGCATGTCTTTCCCCGAACCGGTCATCGGCCTTGCCGTAGAGCCGAAGTCTCAGAAAGACCTCGATAAGCTTGGCATGGGGCTGGCAAAACTGGCAGAGGAAGACCCGACTTTCCGGGTGCGCTATGACGAAGATACCAATCAGACGGTCATCAGCGGTATGGGAGAATTGCACCTGGAGATTATCGTTGACCGCCTGCGGCGGGAGTTCAAAGTCGAGGTCAGCCAGGGCGCTCCGCAAGTGAATTACAAAGAGGCACTGACCAATACCGTCACTCACCGCGAGCGCCTCAAGAAGCAATCCGGTGGTGCTGGTTTGTTCGCTGACATGGAATTCGAAATTGGCCCCGCCGACGAAGAATTCCTCGAAAGCGATGAATACAAGGACGGCAAGGAGCGGCTGCAGTTCGTCTGGGATATTGTCGGTGGCGCCATCGATAAGAACTTCCAGAAGCCGATCAAGGACGGTTTCCTGGCGATGATGGACAACGGGATCCTGGCGGGCTACAACATCGACAACATGAAAGTGCGTGTTTTCGATGGTTCCATGCACGCTGTGGACTCTAAGCCCATCGCATTCGAACTTTGTGCGAAGGACGGCTTCCGCGAAGCGGCACCCAAGACCAACCCGGTCATTCTGGAGCCCATCATGAAGCTGGAGATCGTCACGCCTGAAGAATTCGTCGGTACCGTTATCGGTGACCTGAACCGCCGCCGCGGTTTGCCAAAGGGGCAGGATCCCCGAGCCGGCGGAGCGGTTTCCATCAAAGCAGATGTGCCGCTTTCCGAAATGTTCGGCTACGTTACCTCGCTGCGTACGATTACCTCGGGCCGTGCCAACTCTACCATGGAGTTTTCCCACTACGCTGAAGCTCCTTCCGGCATCGCCAAGGAAATCATTGAGTCTGCCAAAGGCGAAGTCAACGCCTAAGGCAACAAGATAGCAAAAGCAGAGACCGCGCAGGTTCCGAAAAGCCGGAGCTTGCGCGGCTCCGCATAACAACATCATTTATCTAGCTTAATTGAAGGCATGAATCAGAAAATCAGAATCAAGCTCCGTTCCTACGATCACAACCTCGTGGATAAGTCCACGGAGAAGATCGTTAAGACGGTGAGGAACAGTGGCGCTGTAGTTACTGGACCGATTCCGCTGCCCACGAAGAAGAAAATCTTTACCGTGCTCCGTTCTCCGCACGTCAACAAGAAAGCTCGTGAGCAGTTTCAGTTGCGCACCCACAAACGCCTCATCGAAATTTACACTCCTACCCAGAAGACAGTAGATGCCCTGTCCAAACTGGAGCTGCCGAGTGGAGTTGACATTCAGGTTAAACTAACTTAATTAACCACTGGCATTTACATAGCAGATAAGCAAAGGATATTCACTTAACCGGGGCTTTTCTGAAGATTAGGGTAAGTGCGCCCCTGTTTCAGCTGGCGCATCTATCTTGCTCCTGTCCGCAATGCCATGTACATAAAACCATGTGCTGATGAACGGTATAATTGGTAAAAAAATAGGAATGACCAGCGTCTTCGATGAATCCGGGCAGCAAATCGCCTGCACGGTTATCGAAGCGGGGCCCTGCGTGGTCACCCAAGTCAAAACCGAAGAAACAGACGGTTACAACGCTTTGCAAATCGGATACGGGGATGCCAAGGTCAAAAACACCACAAAGGCGCTCCTAGGGCACTACGACAAAGCCAAAACAGGTCCAAAGCGAAAAGCGGTAGAATTCCGCGATTTTGATGTCGCTGAGAAAGCCATCGGCGATGTCCTCAAGGTGGATGAGGTGTTCACCGAGGGGGATCTCGTCAGCGCAGTGGGCACCTCCAAGGGCAAAGGCTTTCAGGGGGTTGTCAAGCGCCATGGATTTTCCGGGGTTAACGATGCTACCCACGGCCAGCACAACCGGCAGCGGGCTCCGGGCTCTATCGGAGCTGCGTCTTTTCCTTCCCGCGTTTTCAAAGGCATGCGCATGGGCGGCCGTACCGGCGGCAAGCGCATCAAGGTGCAAAACCTGCGGGTGTTGAAGATTTTCCCGGAAAAGAACCTCATCTTGGTCAAGGGCGCAGTCCCAGGCCACAAAGGAGGTTTTGTGATCATCGAAAAGTAATTCATTCGTGCGTCGGTAAGCTGTCTCAGCGCTGCGCTCTTCGAGCGTACCCTGCTGCAGCAAGCTTGCACAAACAGACAAAGCAATGAAACTCGAAGTACTAAATATTCAAGGCGAGCAGGCCGGGCGGGACGCAGAATTGTCCGACGACATTTTCGGCATCGAGCCCAATGAGCACGCCGTGTACCTCGCTGTTAAGCAGTATCTGGCTCATCAGCGGCAGGGCACCCATAAGGCGAAAGAACGCAACGAAATTGCTGGCTCGACTAAAAAGCTCAAGCGCCAAAAGGGTACCGGAACGGCTCGTTTCGGAGACATTAAGAACCCTTTGTTCCGCGGAGGCGGCCGCATTTTTGGCCCCCGCCCCCGCAAGTACACCCAACGGCTGAACAAGAAGGTCAAGCAATTGGCCAGAAAGTCGGCGCTTTCTGCCAAAGCGGCTAATGAGAAGCTCCTGGTAGTGGAAGATTTCTCCTTCGATACGCCCAAAACAAGGGAGTTCCTCGGTATTCTGCAGTCGCTGAAGGTAGCGGATAAAAAGCCGCTGCTCGTTACCGCTGACCTGGAGCGGGAAGTCTTCCTGTCCAGCCGGAACTTGCCGAAAGTCAATGTAGTAGCCGCCAAGGACCTCAACACCTACCAGGTGATGAACGCCGGCACGCTGCTGCTGTCCGAAGGCGCCGTTGAAAAGATCAAAGAATCATTTGCGAACCAAGCGAAAGAGATGTCCGCTTAAGGGCGCTTTCCATAATCCGTCAGAAAGATGGCAAAGACGATACTTGTAAAGCCACTGATTACCGAAAAGTCGGAAATGCTATCCGAGGATCGCGGCCAGTACACCTTTATCGTGGCGAAGGATGTCAACAAGCTGGAGATCAAAGAAGCCGTAGAGGATATGTACCAGGTTACGGTAGAATCGGTTAACACCATCATCATGCCTGCCAAGGCAAAAAACCGTTCTACGCGTTCTGGCATTATCGACGGCCGCAAAGCTGCTTATAAGAAAGCAGTAGTGACCCTTTCGGAGGGCGAAGAAATTGATTTCTTCGGAGATATTTAATTCATTACCCAGGGGCAAAGCCTGGGCAGCGCTTTTGTTTTAGTTGCTGGGTACCGGTTCCTCTGTTCATCCGGCCAGCTTGCAGGCAAAAGCAACAGCTGTCTTCGGCACGTATCTCTGGGCAGAAAAACAGAATATTATGCCAGTTAAAAAGCACAATCCGGTCAGCCCGGGCAGCCGTTACCTCCTCAGCAATACCTTTGCGGATGTGACGACCGACAAGCCGGAGAAGAGCCTCCTCGCTCCTATGAAGAGCAAGGGCGGCCGCAACAATCAGGGCCGCATGACGGTCCGCTACCGCGGTGGCGGCCACAAGCGGCGCTACCGTATCATCGACTTCAAGCGCGACAAAGATGGGGTAGAAGGCACGGTAAAAACCATAGAGTACGACCCGAACCGCACTGCTTACATTGCGCTGATCGAGTACGCTGACGGAGAGAAGCGTTACATCATCGCTCCGAATAAGCTGCAGGTAGGCGACAAGGTCATGTCCGGCGCAAATGCCAGCCCGGTTACCGGCAACGCCCTTTACCTCAAGGATATCCCCATGGGTTCTACCGTACACGCCATTGAGCTGCACCCAAACCAGGGAGCTGCCCTCGCCCGTTCGGCGGGCACCTACGGTACGCTGATGGGGCGGGAAGGCAAGTACGCCGTCGTGAAAATGCCATCCGGCGAGGTACGGCGCATCTTGTCGAGCTGCAAGGCGACCATCGGAACTACTTCTAACCCCGACCACAGCCTCGTGATCATGGGCAAGGCGGGCCGCAAGCGCTGGAAAGGCCGCCGCCCGCGGACTCGTGGCGTAGCCATGAACCCCATCGATCACCCGATGGGAGGCGGCGAAGGCCGGGCTTCCGGAGGCCACCCGCGTTCGCGCAACGGCCAGATGGCTAAAGGAGCCAAAACCCGTAAGCCGAAGAAGCATTCCGATAAACTTATTGTTAACAGAAGTAAATCTGGCAAACGGCGCTAAGCACAGCAGGGCAGCAGCGGCACACTATCAGCCGCCGCTGCGGTGCTGTCAGCGCCCTTCCAAATACAAGGACCAATGGCAAGATCAATCAAAAAAGGACCTTACGTTTTCTACAAACTGATGGAAAAGGTAGACCGGGCGAAAGACTCCAAGAAGAAGTCCGTCATCAAAACCTGGTCCCGTGCCTCCATGGTTTATCCAGATATGGTAGGGGAAACCATCGCCGTGCACAACGGCAAGACCTTTGTTCCGGTCTTCATCACGGAGAATATGGTGGGGCATAAGCTAGGCGAATTCGCGCCGACGCGAAGCTTCCGAGGGCACTCCGGAAACCGTAAGAAGTAAAATTGTGAAAGGGGGCTGTAGCCCCTGGCGAAAAATGCAAAACAATGGAAGCAGTAGCTAAACTCAGGAACGTCCCCATGTCTGCCCGCAAGATGCGGCTGGTGGTGGATTTGATTCGGAATAAAAGCATAGAGGAGGCGCTGGATATCCTTCGGTTCACCAAGAAGGAGGCTGCAGATTGGCTGGAAAAACTGGTGCTTTCTGCCATCGCCAACTGGGAAGACAGGCTAGGCGGCATGGAAAATGCTGATGACTACGAACTCTACATCAAAGAGATCTATTCTGATGACGGCAGTATGCTGAAGCGTTTTCGCCCGGCGCCGCACGGCCGCGCGCATCGCATCCGCAAGCGCACCAATCACGTGACGGTAGTCGTAGAAAACCGTATCCCGGTAGAAGCGGACGAAGCAGAGGAAGCCGAAGATGCAGTTGAAGTCGAGGAATTTGACGATGAAGCGGGAGTTGAAGAATAAGCTTTAAAAAATTATAATACCATAGATATGGGCCAGAAGACAAATCCTATTGGCAATCGCTTGGGCATCATCCGTGGGTGGGAATCCAACTGGTACGGTGGCCGGGACTATGCCGACAAGGTAGTAGAGGACGAGCATATCCGTACCTACCTGCAAGCGCGTGTAGCGAAAGGCGGTATTGCCCGCATCATTATCGAACGTACCCTGAAGAGAATCACCGTTACCATACACACTTCTCGTCCGGGTATCATCATCGGTAAAGGTGGTGCTGAAGTTGACCGCATCCGCGAGGAGCTGAAAAAGCTGACTGGCAAGGATGTTCAGATCAACATCATCGAAATCCGTAAGCCGGAGCTAGACGCCAACATCGTTGCGGAGTCTATCGCCAAGCAGCTGGAAGCCCGCATCAACTACCGCCGCGCCATTAAGATGGCGATTCAGTCGACGATGCGCGCCGGAGCAGAGGGGATTAAAATCCGCATTGCGGGCCGCCTCAACGGATCGGATATGGCGCGCCGGGAGGAATACAAGCAGGGGCGTACTCCTTTGCACACTTTCCGGGCGGACATTGACTTTGCCCTCAAGGAGGCACTGACCGTTTACGGTAAGATCGGCATCAAAGTATGGATTTGCAAAGGAGAGATCCTAGGCAAAGCCGACCTTTCCCCGCACGCGGGTGTGCAGGACCGCGGTGGCAAGAAAGGCGGCGACCGCCGGGGTGGTGGCAACCGCCGGGGCGGCGGAAGAAATCAGCGTCGCCGTTAGAATATCTAGGAAAAACGCTGTACCTTTGCCGAGCTTTTTTACCGCAGATCGGAAGAGCGTCGTGTAGGGAAAGAGTGTAGATCTCGGTGGTCGCC
>CAYNIT010000097.1:0-6698 GCA_964397205.1 uncultured Phaeodactylibacter sp.
AAGGAATTAATCAAAATTGGGTAAACTTGTGGGATGGAGCCACAAGAATACTCAAGCAAGACCCTGGACCACCTGGGCCTGGTAGCTGGCATGTGCCAGGAGATAGGAATTGCCGAAGTTATTAACGAGTACTGCCCTTCAGAAAGCCCGGATCAAATAGTCAGCACCGGCAAGGCATTGGAAGCGATGATTCTAAACGGGTTGGGCTTTGTCAATAAGCGGCTGTACCTGATCCCTCACTTTTTTCGTGACAAGCCCATAGCGTTACTACTTGGCCGGATCAAAAGAGAAAGCCTACCCGGAAGCCCACTGCCCGCTGGGTGTTCCAGCTTTTTGTAGGCATCCATGTGCTGGCCTTGCCGGACGGGAAAAAGTTGATACTAAACCTTAAGGAGGAGCACCGGGATATCCTGGCTGTGTTATCCTATTGGAATTTTTATTCCTGATTTTTTGAAAGAGGGGTGCGGAAGGTGCGATCAAAATCTAGTACAACTACTAATAGGCAAGTGGCAAAGAGGTGCCCCCCCGCCAGTGCCTGCACTTAAACGACAAACCCAGCTATACTGAAAGGGCTGTACGAAACCTTCCCGGCAGCGCCGCCTCTACGGAGGCCTACCAGCAAACCGGTCTGGAGGAGCTGAAAATGGAAATAAGCCGTAAACACCCGCTGCAATAAGAACTGATTAATCAATAAAACCGTTATCTTTATTAATTTAGAAATAATGAACCAAAGACAACTGCTCATGGGAGCCGAACAAATCAAGGAAATCTTACACCTTCGTATCGAACAGGCAGATGAAAGCTTCCTGCGTATCCTTCATGCCATGACAGAAGCTTATGCGAGTGAGCACCTGGAAGAGAGTCAAATCACAGATGAGATGATTATGGCAGTCCCTGCTGCCCCATCATTAAAACAGCTTACAGAGGAAGAGCTAATAGCTCGCTTGGAAGAAAGTTCTGCCCAGGCAAAAAAAGGCGACTACATTACCATTGATGAGCTAGAAGAAGAGGTTAAAGAATGGTAGATAAGTTATGGAAGGTAGTAATCACACGGAATGCTCGTAAAAACCTGAGCAATATTAATGGTTACTACAAAAAGAAAGCTTCGCCCTCTGTCGCTAAGAAAGTCCGTGAAGGCTTAGTGGCTGAAGCAAAAAGCCTAGAGAAACTGCCAGCAAGTAAACCTTTACTTCCTACAGAAAAAAGCTTCTCCACCATACCGCTATGCTAAAAAATGGTCCTTCAAAATCATCTTTCAAATCTTCAAGAAGAAAGGCCAAGTTAGTGTGATTGATTTTATGCACGATAAAGAGAGTCCGAGTAAATGGGGGGAACTCTAATCCCCACCCGCGAAGCTAACCCACGCGCAGTAAAGCGGCGTTCGTCGCGACTCCCTCCGGCAGCTACATGCCATACTCTCCTTTACCCACCTTCGCTAAAGCTACGGCGGACGCAGTCGAGTACCAGCCGCCTCACGGCAATTTATAAGGCCGCTTACCGGCGCGCCTTCACCAGCTTTTCTGAAAACAAAGCTTCTCCACATTGAAGATGTAACAAGTAATAGCCCGCTGGCAAAGCACTTATATCTACAGTTTGCAACTGCTCCCCGGCTGGCACCGTTCTGTTTAACACCTCTTGCCCCTGAGCATTGTACAGTCTCATTTGCCCCGCTGTAGGCAACGTGCCTTCGATGTAGAGAACCTCCCGGGCGGGTATGGGAAATACTTCCACAGGTAGGCGATCCTGCTCCTCCCTCGCGTTGGTAAGCAATTCGCAGTTATCAGCGATATCGGGCGCGCAATAATTGCGGAGTGCAATGCCCCAGTCAAGCGTCACATTGAACGGCCCATACAGATACAGAAAGGCTTGCTGAAACCCAATGCCTTCCGTGAGATAGCCATAGCCCCCTCCCATATAAGCGTCTAAGCGGAAAGTGCGTCTAGGTTTGCCATAGATGTTTTCCACATACACAGAATCTACGACGACTGGGGCAGGAGTAGCTCTACAAGCCGCCAACGTATCTCCTAATGCCAAGTCAAAGTCAAATAGGATTTGCTCCGTAGGCTCATCGCATATCGTCGTTCGGTAGTAAGGGTCAACACCCAAATCCCGGATATAAACTTTCTTCTCGGCCAAGTCTTCTCGGATGAAAGCAGCAAGCGTATCGCCTTCCAATTGGAAATTCTCAATGTCGTGATCCCAGAAATCAGACACATAAAGGTCTAGCAGGTAGAGCTTATTGTAGTTGACACCATCGACAATCGTATCCCCCCCGATACGGTAACCGTAAGGAGAGTACCCAAAGCCGCTATCAAAAAACCAAATCTGCCAAGTGGCTCCTTCTTTGACAAGCGGCTCGTAATTTTGAGCATGGAGTACAGGCAGCAGCCCAATAAGGCTAAAGCAGAGCGAGTAAACGTATTTCATAATGTTAGGCTATTGATCTTTCTGTAAAGATCATCATAAGGGCGATTGTAAGCAACTGCCATAAGCGGTTTTGTCATTTAGCGGCCACAGAAAACATGCCCAATCACCCCCTGGGCCTCAGCCCCCCTGCACCCTCTCCCTTCCCAGCAGAAACTCCAGTGCTGTCTGATTGAACAACTCCCACTGCTCGATATTGCAGACGTGCCCGCAGTGCTCGATGATCACAAGGCGGGCCTGCTGATGCACCTCAGCGAAGCGCTTGGCCGCCCCAAAGAAAACATGGTCCTGATCGCCCATGACTACCAGGCTGAGGTTGCGCAGCTCCCGTTGGAAAAAGCGGCGCAGCAGCCGGAAGAAGTCTTTGTACAAGCCCACCCACTTCAGGTACTCCTTCGGGCTGAGTTTCTGCGATTGCATGCGGAATATCCGCCGGGATTGCTTGTGGTTGCGGCGGGGGAGCACGACCCAGGAAAAGAGGTTGTAGATGGCGCGGTAGGGCAGGATGTAATTGAGCAGCTTGGCGGAGTGCACGAACAGCTTGATGGTAAAGGTGGCCCGGAAAACGCCCCCCGCCATGACCATCTTATCCACCAAGTCCGGGCGCAGCTCGTCCAGTTTTTGCAGCACTACGCTGCCCAGCGAGACGGAAAGGAAATGTGCCTTTTTGATTTGCAGGTGGTCGATGACCTTCAGTACATCCGCAGCCACAATGTCGAAGTCGTACGCCTCGTAGGCAGGCTCAATGTTCTTCGACTGCCCGTGGTCGCGCAGGTCGAGCAGCAGCAAATTAAAAAAAGGCCGGAAAGCTTCAATCTGGTATTTCCAGGTTACGATGCTGCCGCCCGCCCCGTGGATGAAGACAACCCAATCAGCCTCGGGGCTCAGCTGATAGGTTTTGTAGTGCAGCAGTACACGTCCTTCTTGTTTTTCCATTGACTACTTTCTGACATTAGTGAGGCGGTTGGCAAAAGAAGCAAAGCCCGTTATCTGGCAAAATACAACAAGCTCCACGCCCGGCCAACAGCGCTGTAGCTATCGAGGTACCATAATAACTTCCTGCGGCGAAAGATTGTTCTTTCCTGCGCCAAAGATAGCCCTAAGCAATAAAATGGGCCGCTTTTTTGCCGCGGATTGCAGCGGTGCGCTCGATAAGTCGGCCCCACACATGCTACAAGACACACCACGGCTCCGGCCGCAAGCATAGATAAAAAAATGCCCGGCGCTGGGAACACCGGGCTTGGGATGATTTGGGAATGCTTGGTATCCGGTTTTAATAAGGCACAACAAGAACCCGCTGCCGCTCCCGCCTGCCGTCCGCCAGCTGAATTTCTACCACGTACAGCCCATCCGGCAAGTGCTCCACGCCCCAAGACTTACTGGCCCCCCGCATAGCCCAGCAGTGCAGTAAGCGGCCGCTTGCACCGTACAGCAGCACCGTCTTAGCCCCCTCCTCCGGGCATACGACGTTCAATACCTCTTGGGTCGGATTGGGAAAAATGCGAACTGTCTGGAATGCCGCCTCCTGATCGAAACCAGAAGCACCTATTAAGGGGTTGCTGTCATCGCAATCGGCAGATTGCAGCTCCAGCGTTTCCTGAAAGCGGCAGCCATCCGGCAGCTGTACACGAATGGTATAGCTCCCCGCCAAGCTCTCAGTAGCGTTGGGGAAGCGCAGGCAGGGGCCGGTGGTGATGAACCCAAACGGGCTGATCCACAGATAATCGTTCTCTTCGGGCAGGCAAAACTCGAAGCGTTCGCCTGTGCAAAAGCTAAGCCCAGTGTCCGGCAAGAGGGAAGCAGGCAGCTCCTCTACATATACCGTCACTTCCTGTACAGCCGTACAGCCCACAGAGTCTGTGACTGCCAGCTCGTACTCGGTCGTACTAGAAGGAGCAGCTATCGGGTTCGGGCAAGCGGTGCAGCTCAGGCCCGCAGCGGGCGACCATTGTACGCTGTCGCTGGGAGCAGTTTCCACTTCCAGGGGCGTGCCTGATCCGCTGCAGATGACCGCATCTTCCGAAACTGAAGGCAGGGAGCAGTCCAGGGTAGTACAGCTTGCCGTCACCGTCCTAATTGGACAAGGACCGGTGCCCAACGCCTTAATTTCAGCCTCTACTGTTTCCCCAGGGCCCAGGCCATCTACGGCGTAGCGGCGTTCCGCAAGGAAACTGCCCGAGGGGCCGCTCAGCACAGCAGCTTCGTAGGCAGTATCTTGCGGATGTGCGGGCCATTCAAACACGATTTCCTCGGTGGTAGCGCTGCAGCTGACCTCCGGAAGCTGATCCTGAACGTCGATTTCGAGCAAAGGGAGCACACAGCCGTCTATTTCGATTTGCAAATCGTAGATGCCCGCCTCGCTGACACTGGGGTTCGGGCTGTCGGAACTGAACCCATCCGGCCCGGCCCAATCGTAAAGGGCAGCGGGGTTGGGGGCGCTGAGGGTAGCCATGAGCTGAAAGTCGCCGCCCTCCGTGCAGGGAGCGGTGTAGCTGGCTTCCCCTTCCGGCAAGTCTTGCTCCGGCAGTTCAAGACTGGCGGACTGCGTGTTGCTGCCATCGGTGATAAGGAGTTCGTACAAACCACCGCAGAGGTTGGTCAGGGTATCTACAGTATTGCCGCCGGAGGTATACAGCGCATTGCCATCTGCATCGAGCAGGGTGTAGGCCGGGCTGTTGCTGCCGTTCAAAGCGATCGCGCCATCACAGGTATTGGGGCAGGGCGGATTGATTATGGTAAAATTGGGCAACAGCAGGGCATCCGGGACAGCGGTCGCCAAAAACGGGCTTACGGCCTGATCATTGCAGTCGTAGGGCATCCAGGAACCCGAATAGCCATCGCCCAGGGAACGCACGCTTAGGTTGAGAGAGGCATCGGCAGCTACATTTTCCTTTACGGAAATGGACCAGCAGAACTGCAGCGGGATGGGAGCCGCTTGCAAGCCCGGGCAAGGGCCGTCGCCGAAGTTGTTGCCAGGATCCCCATCGAGCGGCGTGGCGTTGCCGCAGAGCAAGCCCTGCCGGGCATCGAAGGCAAAGCCCGGACCGAAGAGCTCGCCTGTGTTGCAGCTCTGCCATTCGGCGTAGTAACCCCACTCGCCAATATCTCCCGCACAGGCTTCCGGTACCTGGGGCTGCAGGCTGGAAAGGTCCCAGCCGTTGCCAAATTCCAGCTCCAGCCCGTGCAGCCATTCCAATACCAGGCCAGGGTCCCACATGCTTTGCTGAAAACAAAAATTCACCGTTTGCCCGGCCTCGTAGGTGCCGTTGACGGGAGCAGGGCTGGCTTCGATAAGCCCCCGCCGTTGACCGCAGGTGCTACAGTCGTTATAGGTCCGTACAGAAAGCCGAAAATCGCCCTGATCGTTCAGGTCGTTTCCGCCCGCCACCAGCCAGTAGGTAGCGCCCGGTTCCAGCTTGGCCAGGAGGACGCATTCGCCCGCCCCGGCTTCGGCTCTGCTCAGAGCGATAGGCATCTGTTCTCCACAGCTGTCTCCCCGGAACAGCGCCAGGGTAGGGCGCTGCAGCTGATCGCTCTGCAGGCGCAGGCGAATGTGGTCGGCGGGCGCGGCAAAACGGTACCACACATCCGCGATGGCGTTGTTAAGTACCGCCGAATTATCCGCGCTCCGCAATCGTATGATTGGGCTGCTGGCGGTGGCGCCGGCGTTGCTGCCGTCAATCTGCCGTACTACGGCTGCCTCCGAGGGGCAGGGCGGCTGGCTGGGCAGGTCAATGAAAGCCGCGTTGGTGCATAAGTCGTTACCCGCTTGCCCCCAGGCTGTGGACAATACACAGGCAGTGAGCAACGACGCAATAAGTCGTCTCATTACTGAACAAAGATTGTTGAGCAAATAATCAGGCGGGGGGAGCAAAGGATGCGGGGGGCATCGTTCTTGTGTCGCTTTGGGGTGTCGCAGTTGTTAGACGTGTTGTTCAACAGAAGTAGAGGGTGAAGTAGGTTGATAGCCTAAAGGTCTGATTGTCATGGCAGTAGATAACCTGTAGCCGTTTGTTCGCTTCGCGCCTCTACGATTAGTTTTGTGTGTTTTGTGTAGGGAAGACCCCAGCAGCTCCGGAAGCGCTGCCCAACGTAGATGTTTTTTTCTGATAAGTTTTATTGCTGCTGCTCTCGGCGCTTCAATTTTGCCGGGCCACCTCCGGATACCGGCTGCGCAGATGCCTACCTGAGGGAGCGCGGTGTACTCAGGCGGCGGCTTTTGCCCGGCAGCTACGGCCTGAATGGCCCAACGCGCGGGCAAGGCTAACTCAGGG
>CAYNIT010000097.1:6798-14506 GCA_964397205.1 uncultured Phaeodactylibacter sp.
GGCTTGAACCCTGCCATCGTCTGAGCTGGAAAGGCCAGATATGGGGGTAACAGTATTATCCAGTTAGCTGACTAGATCATTCCACCAACAATTTCGCTTGCTCCGTCTCCTCGTCGCCTATGACCCGCAGCAGGTACTGCCCGCTCGGCAGGTTCTCCACCAGCAGCGCGCTCCGCTGGCCCTCGAAAAAATGGCGGCGGTACAGCCGGCCATTGAGCCCCCACAGCTGCGCTTCCTTCCTGCCCTTCAGGCTGGTAAGCAATTCCGCACGCTCCTTAGCTGGATTGGGGAAAACCAGCAGCGATGCAGCGGCCGCCGGCGCTTCACCCTCCCAAAGCGGCAAATTGCTGCAGTCCTCCACGAATACCGTTGCGTTAGCCGAAGCCGTGCAGCCGTAAATGTCCGCCACAGTAACTGTAAAGGTCGCCGTCTG
This sequence comes from uncultured Phaeodactylibacter sp., assembly GCA_964397205.1. Lineage (GTDB taxonomy): Bacteria > Bacteroidota > Bacteroidia > Chitinophagales > Saprospiraceae > Phaeodactylibacter. The sequence continues at coordinate 7,232 of CAYNIT010000097.1, forward strand.
TGGTACGCTGCCCGCAGTCTCCGAGCAGGTGGGGCAGCTCAGGTATTCGCCCAGGTTCCAGGAATAGCTCACCGCCTCTTCCGAACTGGCCGCCAATTGGAAGGTATCGTTGGGGCAAACCGTCTGGAAATCCGTTATCTCGTCTACCTCTATGGGCGGAGCAGGAGCCAGGATCACCGGCTTGATGAACCGGCAGCCACCTTTGCGCATAAAGGCGAAGTAGCGGCCGCCCTGATCAGCGGTAGCCGGCTCAAGCGTCAAACAGCGGTTGGCCTCGATATAGGCATTGGGGCCAATCCAGTAGTGCAGGTCACCTTCCGGCATACAAAGCTCGAAAGGCTCGCCGGGGCAGTAAACTACGGGCGTGTCTGGAATATAGCTGCCGGGGAAATCTTCGATGTAGACCGTCACGCTGGCGGTATCCTGGCAGCCAGCTTCATTCGACGCTACCACCGTGTAGGTAGTGGTCGCCAGAGGGCTGGCTTCGGGGGAAGGGCAGTCGAGGCAAGAAAGTTCTATCGCCGGAGACCAGGAGAACTCGGCCCAGTTCAGGCTGTCGGCCCACAGCTGGGCACTGGCGCCTTCACAGATGAAGGTATCCGCTGCTACGGCGAGCTCCGGACACTCGATGGCTTCTGCTACACAGCTGGCCTCCACGCTTACCGCACCGCAGGGGCCTTCTCCCAGCGCTGTCACGGCAATGCTTACGGTATCGCCGGTTTCCAGGCCTTCTACCAGCAGTTCGGGGCCCTCAGGGTCAAATTCACCCGCCTGCCCGCTGAGCACCAGCAGTTCGTAGGCAGTATCTTGGGCTTGGGCTTCCCAACTGAAGAGGACTTCGTTAGCGCTGGCTTCACAGCTGATGTCCATGGCCGAGAAAGCTTGCTCTACCATAATATTGGCCGTATCGCTCAGGCGGCAGCTGCCAGCTTCGTATTCGTAAATCACTTCAAAACTACCTTCGCCAGTGGCATTAGGGTCAAAGATCTCGGTGGTGGGGGCAACGCCCGGCCCGCTCCACTGGCCGCTGCCGCTTCCATCGCCATTGAGGACTTCCGCGGACAGCGCTACGCTCCCATCCAGGTCGCAAACTGCATCGGGCACCGATAGCTCGAGGCTCAGCGAATCACAACTCAGCGGGCTACAGGTAGCGGTGCTGCTATTGGTGCAGCCATTGGCATCGGTGACCTGCAGCTCTATACTTACGCTATCGCCCTCTGCCAGGCCATTCACGACGTACTGATTGCTGCCGGCCGGCGTGCCCAGCGGGCCCTCTATGGGGATGAGGCTGTAGGTCAGGCTGGTATCGACGGGCCAGGAGAAAGTCACTTGCCCGTAGCCGCCTGCACAATCGATGACAGGTGGATCGGGCGGGCTGAGCGGCGTGATGAGTATCTCGTCCTGATCGCTGCAGCCCGCTGCGTTGGTTGCTGTTACACTGTAAACGGTAGCAGTATCCGGATTGACGTAGAGGCTATCGTTGGCCGCACCGTTGCTCCATACCACATTTGGGGCCTGAGTGTCAGCTACCAATAGCAAATCGTCTTCGCTGCAGAGCGTAGGCGGTGGTATAATACTGACCGAAGGTTGGGGGGCTACACTTACGTTAAAAACAGGAGTGCTGGCGCAGCCAAAGTCGAATGGAATGCCGTAGGAGGTATGCTGCAATGGAGCAACGAGCGTATCCCAAATGATAGAATCGCCCTGCAGCAAGCTGAGCTGCACACTGTCCCCGCTGCATAGGGTGGTGTCCTCCGGCAACAGGCTGATGCCTGGGGCGGGGTTCACGGTGACTGACACAGAATCGTTGTAGGTGCAGCCGAATACATCAGTTTGTACCACAGCGTAGGTTGCGCTGCTGTCCGGGCTAACGGTGACCAGAGCCGTGGTATCTCCGCTGTTCCAGAGCTGGCTTTCTGCGCCATTGGAGCTTAGCGTAACCGATTCTCCGGCGCAAATTGTTGCGTCCGGGCTGACAGACAGGCCGGCGCCCGAGGCCACTTGAATGCTCTGGCTAAGCACGGAAGAACAGCCATTCTCCCCGCTGATGGTCACCTGGTAGGTGCCGCTGGCCTGTGGCGTAAGGTCGATCGCAGCGGTGGTATCCCCGCTAGACCAATCGTATTCGCTGCCGCCAGAAGCCGTTAGCATGACGGGATCGCCCGCGCAGATCACCTCCTCCGTACTGCTCTCCAAAGCAGGGCTGAAATTCACCACTACCGCTACTTGGTCAGAGCCGGTGCAGCCCTGAGGGTTGCTGCCCTTGACCTGATACACCTGGCCGTTCTCCGGCAGCACCTGAATGCTTTGGCCACTGCCCAGGAACGCGCCGCTGTTCAGCTCAAACCAATCGAAGGAGGTGCCCGAGCCCTCTGCCATCAAGGTAAGCGAGTCATCGGGGCATCCGACGAGTGTGTCGGCTTCAATAGCGGCTACATTTCCATCTACTGGAGGCACTTCAAGCAAAAAGGGCTCGGAGGCGCAGCCGTCGACGGTTGCCACCAAGCTGTAGGTGCCGGGAAAAAGCGCTAAGGGGTTCTGAGCGTCGGAGCTGAATCCATTGGGGCCCTCCCAGGCATAAGTAGCGGTATCGCCTTCCGGGCTGGCTTCCCCAAATAGGCGGATGGGCTCCCCCTCAAAGCAGGGCAGTTGGTAGGAAGCGCTGGCAGTAGGGGCAGGCGTGCTGCCAACCGTAACCGTATCCGTTTGGGTGGTGCCGCTGGCATTATCAATAATGACGACATAGTAGTCACCAGGACAAAGCTCCTCAGCGGTTTCGGAGGCCGGCAAGCTGGTGCTCAGCAGCACCAGTACGTTATTGCTGTCGCTGAGGATGTAGTCCCATGGGCCTTCTCCGCCACCGGCCATAAAAATGCTTCCATCACAGCTCGAGCCGCAGCTGGCATCCGCAACCTCTATGGTTGGTGCCAGCGGGTCGTAGCAGTCCACTGATGCCTGGTAAGTATAAACCGGCGGGCTGGTGCAGTCGGTATTTTCCCGGCTGCCGGAATTGCCGTCGCCCAGCATCCGGAGGTTGACATCGAGGCCGTCGAGGAGTGTGGATTCGCCCTGCGGGCATTCGGGAGTACGGAGGCTCCAGCAGAACTGCAGCTGAGGGGAAGCAAAGCCGATGTTGCCACAGATCGGCCCCTCTACCCCCAGGTTATTGCCGGGGTCGCCGTCCAGGGTATCCTGCACAAAAGTATCGTAGGCAAAGCCGGGCCCGAAGGTGCTGCCACTGGCTTCGCTTTCCCAGCTATCGTACCATCCCCACTCGCCGCTGTTGGAGCAGGAAGTAGGCGTAACCACCGGGCTGAGGCTGGCGGCATCCCAGCTGGGCCCGAGCTCTAGTTCTAGCGCGTGGAACAGCTCGGGGCTGTTGTTAATGCCCCAACGTGCTACGGTAAAGCAGATTTCTACATCTGCGCCGCCCGGGAAAGTGCCGTTCTGCGGCGCAGGCGTTGAGGTAAAGAAACCGGAGCGCTCCCGTCGGCAGGGAGAACAGTCGTAGGCCGTGGAAAGCACCAGCTCAAATTCCGGCGCATCGGAAGCATCTCCGCCGATGAGCAGGTAATAATTCAGAGCGGGATCTACTTCCGCCTGGGCGCTGAGCGAACCGCCCCCCGCCCCGCAGGCAATGGGGTACATGTTGTTGCAATCGAGCCCGGCGAAGAGCACAAACTGCCCATCCGGCAGCCCGGAAAGGCTAAGGTCCAGCACATTGCCATTGGGCGACAACTGAAACCACATATCCGGCAGGCCCTGCTCCGGCTCGCAGCTGCCAAGCGCCGGGAAGGGCACCGTAGGCGCTGCTTCTTCCAGCACAAACCGGAAAGTGTCGTGTACGATGCTGGCTTGCGGGCAAAAACCGGGGTCGCTCAGGCTGAGGCTGCGGGCATCGGTGCATCGATCGTGAGAAGATTGGGAAAAAAGAGCAGTCATTAGGGTGCTGCAGAACAGCAACAGGCAGATGGTTTTTCTCATCTTGTCAGCTTTTAGGATTATAATTCGCGAAGAATCAATTTGACCAAAGATAAGGAGAAATCTGCAGACCTTAGTGTTCTGCCATAGGTGGAGTGTTGTGCTGCCTGGCAATCAGTTCTTTAGGCAATTTGGCCAGCCGGCTGCATTATTTGGCGGGAGCAGCCCCCACTTCTCCCAATAATAGCGATGCAATAAAGCCCGTTACCTGGAAGTGTATGGGGTGGTCGTATCCTTTTAGCTGGATAAGCCTCGTCGACTGCGGCAACAGCTCCTGCAGGTACTGGCTATTGCCAAAGGGAACCAGCGAGTCAGCGCTCCCGTGTACCAGAGTGACGGGTACTTGTACTTGCTGAAACAGCGGTTTTGCCTGCCGCAATGCCTCAGGATGGTGTAATTTTTCCTCATTGGCTACCCAGAGGTAGCGCGGCAGCAAATAGCGGAATACAGCATGATCGATCCAGTAAGAAATCCGGAAAGTCACTTCCCGCTCGGGATCGTAGGCACCGGACAGCCCGTAGATGTGCGCTACGCGTTCAGGCGTAAGGGCACCCATGGCCATGGCAATCGGCGCGCCGTAGCTATGGCCTACAATGACGGCAGGTTGAGGAAAACCGTGGTCGAGCAGCGGCAGCAGCAGCTCGGCTTGCTGACGGATGGAAGTGACCGCCCCGCGCGGCCGCGTTCCGCCGTAGCCGGCGCGCTCGGGTATCAGGAAGTAGTAGCGTTGGTAAAGCGATCGTTCTTTGGCTAGCTTCAGCCAGTCGTAAAAGCCGCCGGGTGCTCCGTGGATCAGCAGCAGCGGCATTTTGCTGGTGTCGCCAATGCACAGGTAACGAACGCCGTCCGGCGTATGCTTGAGCCGTATATCATCATCCGGCACCGTTTTGTACAGCCAGCGGGCACCCCCGCCCGATGCCAGGTAGCGGTCGGCTAATTCAATGAAAATCAGCAGCAGCAGCACGAGCACCGTGAAGGTCAGTACGACCCATTTGAATACCAGTTTCAGTTTGGCCAATAAGAAAACAGGCTTCATGGCTAGTGCATTAGCGATGTTAAAATACAGTTTTTATGCCAAATGCCCTGCTCATTGCCGGAGGAACCGCCGTACTGCTGTTCCCGCTGGGCCGCTGATCCGCAGCAGGTACATGCCGGAGGGCCAGCCCCGAAGGTCCATCTGCCAGTGTTTCCCTTCTACCTGCCATTCCCGTAAGCGCAGGCCCTCGCTGTTCATCAGCAGTACGCGCTCTGCTTGCCAGCCATGGGTGATCAGGTGCAGCTCGCCGGAAGTGGGGTTTGGGAACAGCCGCAGCGGCAACTCTCGGCTGGGCGCAACGGCAGAGCTGATGACCACCTCCAGGCTGTCACATTCGGTAGCGCTCCCGCAAATGCTGCCGGCAGTCAGGCAAACTTCGTACTGCCCATTGCTGTCGTAAGTGTGCTGCACCTCCTGGCCTGCGGCGCTTTGCCCGTCCCCAAAGGTCCAAAACCAGCTCGTGGGATTGCCAGTGGACTCATCCGTGAAGCTGGCCTCGGCTCCCGACAGTTCTACAGAAAACATAGGCTCAGGCGCCGGGCAGGAAACCGTCACGGAATCGCAGGCTTGGGTGCTGCCGCAAATGTTGCTGACGTTCAGGCAAACTTCGTAAGTGCCGGGTGCCGCATAGCTATGAGCAGGGTTAGCCATCGTACTGCTGGCACCGTCGCCGAAGGTCCACAACCAGGCTGCCGGGCCAAGCGTAGAAGTATCGGTAAAGGTAGCAGTCAGCCCGCTGGCGCTGAAGCGGAAACCAGCCTGTGGCGGGGTACAGCGGACTTCAATCAGCTCGCAGCGTTGCGTAGAGCCGCAGGCGCTGCTGACCGTCAGGCAAACCAGGTAGTCGCCGGGCGTGGCGTAGGTGTAGGTCGGGTCTTGCTCGCTGGAAGTGCCGCCGTCCCCAAAGGACCACATCCAGGAAGCGGGGCTGTTGGCCGATTGGTCGGTGAAAGCGATGCTCAGCTCATCTGCTTCAACATCAAAGAGGGCTTGCGGAGCGATGCAAGTGACGTTCAGGTTTTGGCAAATCTGATTGCTACCGCAAACGCTGCTGGCCGTCAGGCATACCTGGTAAGTGCCGGGCAGTTCGTAGGTATGCGTAGGGTTTTGCTCATTGGAGGTGTTGCCGTCTCCGAAGTCCCACAGCCACTCGCTGGGGCTGTTTTCAGAAAAATCGGCAAAGGCTACTTGCAGCTGGTTGGCTTGCGCTTCGAAAACGGGTGCCGGCGCAGCGCAGCTTACCTGTACGGTCTGGCAGGACTCCGTGCTGCCGCAGATAGAGCTGGCCTCCAGGCAGGCGGTATAGGTGCCCGGCGCAGCGTAGGTGTGCTCCGGGTTGGGCAAATCAGAGCTGTTGCCGTCTCCAAAAGACCAGTTCCACTGCGTAGCTGCTGGTTGGGCGTTCTCCTCAAACGTGACAGTCAGGCCATCATCAGAAAAGTCGAAGGCGGATTGGGGCGGCGGGCAGCTCAGCTCGATGGTTTGACAAGTTGTAGCGCTGCCGCAGACGCTGCTGGCTTCCAGGCAAAGCTGGTAACTGCCCGGCGCAGCGTAGGTATGTTCCGGGTTGGGAGCCGTGGAGCTGTTGCCATCCCCGAAGGTCCACAGCCAGGAGGTGGGGGCAGGGGAGCTGAGGTCCTGCAGGCTTACGCTCAACTCATTCGCCTGAACGGCAAAATCAGCCTGCGGGGCGGGGCAATCGACGCTCACTGTTCGGCAGTCCATGCTGCTGCCACATGCGCTGCTGGCGGTCAGGCAAATGTTGTAGGTACCGGGGCTGCTGTATTCGTGCACGGGATTTTGGGCAGTGGAGGTATTGCCGTCGCCGAATTCCCAAAACCACTGACTGGCAGCCGGGCTGCTGGTGTCGCTGAGCATGACCTGCAGTTCGTCGGTTGCTAGGCTGAAACCGGCCTGCGGCGGCGGGCAGCCTACACTGACTTCCTGGCAAGTTTGCTCTCCGCCACAGAGGCTGCTGGCCAACAGGCAGACGGTGTAATTGCCGGGCGCATCGTAGGTGTGGCTGGGGTTCTGCTGATCGCTGCTGCTGCCGTCGCCAAAACTCCAGAGCCACTGGCTTGGGTTGTTGGAGGAGCTGTCGGAAAAAGCCACCGTCAGTTCTTCGGCTTGCGCTTCGAAATCAGCTACCGGCGGCGGGCAAAGGATGCTTACCGTTTTGCAAACGGCATCGCTGCCGCAGGGCCCGTCGACGGACAGGCATACCTCGTAATCGCCCTGACTGCCATAAGTGTGGGCAG
>CAYNIT010000098.1:0-14504 GCA_964397205.1 uncultured Phaeodactylibacter sp.
CGTCATGCCCATCATGCCCTTGGGGCCGATTTCCAGCCAGATTTGAGCGTTCGCACCGGCTATCCCCATCAGCAACAGCCCTAGTGTTAGTGTAATGCTCTTTCCCATAGTTCAATCGTCAAATTTTTAAGTCCGTAATTCCCAAAACCGGCTGCCAGACAGCTCGGTAAGCTCCTCCTTCTGCAGGCCGATTGGCTTTTTGCGCGCATCAAGATACGGTAATGAATCGGATTGCAAGGACTGCCCGGGCCCAAGTTCTGCCCTTTGGCTGCCATTTAACGCTTTGCAGGCAAGTGAATGCTAAAAAAGCGGCACATGCTTTCTTATTTCGGGAATAAGGCTTAAATTTGCAGCTCTTTTTTAAAACCTATGATAAGGAAAAACGCAGAATAAACAATGGCGAACCATCAATCCTCCAAGAAGCGCATCCGTCAGGAAGCTAAGCGCCGCCTGCACAATCGGTACTACAAAAAAACAACCCGCACGGCTATCCGCAGCTTGCGCGGGATGAGCGACAAGGCCGAGGCGGAAAAGTTCCTGCCCAAAGTGGTCAGCATGATCGACCGCCTTGCCAAGCGCGGCACTTGGCACGACAACAAAGCTTCCAACCTCAAGAGCAAGCTGTCGCGTTTTGTCAACGCTATGTAAGCAAGCGCAGGCTTGATGCTTGGTACGCCAAAAAGTGTATCTCTGTGAACGGGGGGTACACTTTTTTTGCGTTGCCGCCTCCTGCCGATCCACAACCCTCATCTGTGGGCAATTTTCCTTACCTTTGCAAACGAACGTTCATTCGTATGCGTTCTCATTTCATGATCTAGCAGGCGGTGGCCTGTTCTACTGTACTGAAATCCAGCAATTGCACCATGCCAAAGTTTCATCCTCTGAAAGTTAAGGATATCCGCCGGGAAACTGATGAGTGCGTTTCCCTCGCCTTCGAATTGCCCCAAGAGCTAAAGCAGGAGTACCAGTTCCTGCCCGGGCAACACCTGACCCTCAAGGCAGTTATCGGCGGTGAAGAAGTGCGGCGGTCTTATTCCATCTGCACCAGCCCGGTTGACGAAGAGCTGCGCGTAGCAGTCAAGAAAGTACCGCAGGGCCGTTTTTCCACCTACGCCAATGAGAAGCTGCAGCCGGGAGATGAGCTGGAAGTGATGACTCCTATGGGGCGTTTCCACACGCCGCTTGACCCAGCGCACGAAAAGTCTTATGTGGCTTTCGCAGCGGGCAGCGGCATTACCCCCATTATGTCTATCATGAAGTCGGCCCTGAAAAAAGAACCCCGAAGCGAGTTCACGCTATTCTATAGCAACCGCGCGGTAGACACCATCATCTTCCGGGAAGAAATCGAGGGGCTAAAGAACGAACACATGGGGCGGCTGCGCCTGTATCATGTGCTTAGCCGCGAGAAGCTGGGCAGCCCCCTGCTGAGCGGGCGCATCACGGCCGAAAAGTGCGAAATGATATGCGACAAACTGATTGACCCCCTAGAGGTGGACGAGTACTTCCTCTGTGGCCCGCAGCCGATGATAGAAGCCATACGGGAAACTTTGCAGCAGCGGGGAGTAGACCGGAAGCACATCCATTTTGAACTCTTTACCTCTGGCAATGGCAAGGCGTTGAAGCCCGAAGAAAAAACGGCGAAAGCAGCTTTGCCCGATATGGAGGCTATGGTTACCATAACGCTGGACGGGAATTCCTTCGAGTTTCCCTTGGCTTCCAACGAAGACAGCCTGCTGGACGGTGCGCTTAAAGCCGGCGCGGAATTGCCCTACGCCTGCAAAGGCGGGGTCTGCAGCACCTGCCGTGCCAAACTTACCGAGGGCGAAGTGGAGATGGATGTGAACTACGCGCTGGAGCCGGAGGAGGTAGAGGCGGGCTTTATTTTGACCTGCCAGTCGCACCCCAAAACCGATAGGGTATCGGTCGATTTCGATGTCTAAGGAACACTGCACTATGCCGGATACGAAAAAGAAAAGCAAAAAAGCCCTCATTCAGGAGACTGCGGCACAGTTGTTCCGGGACAAAGGCTATTCTGCAACCTCGATGCGGGATTTGGCGGAAGCCGTCAACCTCAAAGCATCGAGCCTGTACAATCACATTTCCTCCAAGGAAGAAATCCTGAAGAACATCTGCTTCGAAAACGCCCGGCGTTTCATCAGCGGCATGGCGCAGGTAGAGGCTACCGACGCTACGGCCTCGGAAAAAGTCCGGAAGCTGCTGCAGCTGCACGTGCGTACCGCTATGGAGGATGCTACCTCCGTGACCGCCTTCAACGATGAGTGGCGCCACCTCAATGAGCCTTTTCTTACCGAATTTAAGGCCCTGCGGCGCGACTACGAGCAGCGGTTCTTGCAATTGCTCCGGCAGGGCATAGCGAGTGGGGAATTCCGGCAGATGGAAGACCAGGTAGCGCTTTACACCCTTTTTTCGTCCGTCCGCTGGCTGTACGATTGGTTCCAGCCAGGCCATGCACTGTCGGCCGAGCAAGTGGAGGCGGAAGTAGTAGCGTTTGTTATGCAGGGCCTGAAGCGCTGACTAGCGCGGCTCATCGAGCACCAGCGGCAGCTCAATTTCTTCTTCATCCCGTAGCAGGCGTACCTGGACGCGGTCTCCGGGTTCGTACTTTTCCAGGGCCAGCAGCAGATCGTTATTAGAAGCAATTTCTTCCCCTCCAAAGCCGATGATGATATCGCCCAATCGTATAGAGCCCCGTCTGTCCCGTATAGTGGGCCGGATACCCGCCTCATCCGCGGCACCGTTCTTAATAACATCAATGACTAAGGCGCCCTTCAGCCCGAGGCGCTGTACGATTTGGGGCCGGGCCAGCTCCACGCCCAGAGAGGGGCGTTTGAGTTCGCCGTACTCAATCAATTCGGGCACCACCCAGCTCACCACATCCACCGGAATAGAGAATCCGATGCCAGCTGAAGCGCCGGAGGGGCTGTAGATGGCGGTGTTGACGCCGATCAACCGGCCGGAGCTGTCGAGCAGTGGCCCGCCGGAATTCCCAGGGTTAATGGCGGCGTCGGTTTGGATAACGTCACGGATAGGAATGCCCGCAACGGATTCAATTTCCCGGCCCATAGCACTGACGATACCGGTCGTCAGCGTTTGGTCCAGGCCAAAGGGGTTGCCGATGGCGAAGACGGACTGCCCGACCCGTACGTCGTCGGAACTGCCGATGGGAATAGGGCGCAGCTCCTTGCGGGGGGCGTCAATGCGCAGTACTGCCAGGTCTTTTTCTGGTGCCACGCCCACGGCGGTTGCTTCCCAGGTGCTGCGGTCCGCAAGGGTAACCGTAGCGCGGTCGGCGCCCTGTATGACGTGGTAGTTGGTGATGATGTGCCCGTCGTAGTCCCAGACAAACCCGGAGCCGCTGCCCCGCGGTATCTCTGTGATATTTCGGGAGAAATAGTCGCGCCGCACATTGGTGGTGGTGATATAGCATACGGAGGGGGCAGATTCCTCAAATAGCCGGATGGTAGCCCGCTCATCGGGTTTGAGGCCTTCGCTGGGGGCGGATTCCCGGGAAGCAGGCAGGCTGGTAGATGTGGCTTCAGCCGCTGGCGCCTCCTGGGAAACTACAGCTGATTCGGGTGCTTCGGGCTGTTCGGTTTGATCTTTGCTGTCAGTCCAGGCGATGCCTGCAAAGAAGCCGAGGCCAATCAGGGCGGCCCAAACGATTAGTCGGAGTGTGTAAGTCATTCTAAATGGTATTTTAAGTTTTTCGCTTTTTCTTTTTCGCCGCCGGGAACAGGATATTATTCAGAATAAGCCGGTAGCCGGGCGATTTAGGATGCAGGTTGAGGTCGGTTTCCGGATCCTTTACGTAGTGGCGGTAGTCTTCTGGATCGTGGCCGCCGTAGAAGGTCCAGAAGCCTTTGCCGAAGTTGTTGTGGAGGTAGCGGGCTTCCTTAGCCGGCTTGTTTTCGCCCAATATAAGCACCCCTGATTTGATGGTACGCTTGCGGTAGGCGGTGGTCTGCCCCATGAAGCCCTTCACGGTCCGGGTATGGTTTTGGGTCAGCATAGTTGGCACTGGGTCCCATTTGGCAGAAAAATCGAACAGGGTGAAGTAGTCCTGCTCGGGATTGACGTTGCGCCCGCGGTAGTGGTCGATGTCGGAGTATTCGTATTCCAGCGGGTTGCGGGTAAGCTGGAAGTTTTCGAAGGCGAAGGTTTTGCTGAAGTCGAGCTTGGACTGCGCGTCGGGGTCTACCGGATCGCCATCGTACATCTGGGCGCAGATGTCAACCCCCTCTGCCGCCAGGGCAATATCGTAGGTATCGGTGGCGGAGCACATGGCAAACATGAAGCCACCGCCGTAGACGTATTCCTTGATGCGCTTGACGACCGCTAGCTTCATTTGCGAGACCTTTTTGAATCCCAGTTCCGTGGCCAGCTCTTCCATCTTGCGCTGATTCTCTTTGTACCATTGATGGTTGTGGTAGGTGCGGTAGAAGCGGCCGTACTGCCCGGTAAAATCCTCGTGGTGCAGGTGCAGCCAGTCGTACTTAACCAGCTCGTCATTGAGCACTTCCTTGTCGTAGACGGTTTCGTAGGGAATTTCTGCATGGGTGAGCACCAGAGTGACGGCATCGTCCCAGGGCTGTATCTTATTGCCGCGGGCGTTGAAGTCGGGGGTGTAGACTGCGATTTTCGGCGCTTTTTCCAGCTTGATGGCTTCCATATTGGCCTCAGGGTGGGAGATGTCATTGAGGATTTTGTTGAACTGCGCATCGGCGAGCAGCTCGTAGGAAACGCCGCGGGTCAGGCATTCTTTTTCGAAGACCTTGCTAAAGGGGAAAGCAAAGCTGCCGCCCCGGTAGTTGAGCAGCCACCAGGCTTCGATATCGTTGGAGAGCACCCAGTAGGTGATGCCGTAGGCTTTGAGATGCGCTTTTTGGCTTTCGGCATCCATAGGCAGCAGGATATAGGCTGCGTTCAGGTGTAGGGCGCCGGTCAAGAAAAGCAGCAGGAAAAACAGTTTTTTCATAATATGTTCAGTATTTGGCAAAAGGAATCCTCACAAGCAATTGGGAAAATGAGCTTAGGTTTTGCGTTTTTTCTTCTTGGCCGCCGGGAACAGAATGTTGTTGAGAATAAGCCGGTATCCGGGCGACTTAGGGTGCAGGCTGAGGTCGGTCTCTGGATTTTTGACGTAGTGGCGGTAGTCTTCGGGGTCGTGCCCGCCGTAGAAGGTCCAGAAGCCTTTCCCGTAGTTGTTGTGAATATAACGCGCTTCCCGGGCCGGTTTATTTTCCCCCAGTACGAGTACCTCTGATTTCAATACGCGCTTGCGGTAGGCGGTAGTCTGCCCCATAAAACCCTTCACGGTTCGGGTGTGGTTTTGAGTTAGCATAGTTGGCACCGGGTCCCACTTGGCAGAAAAATCGAACAGGGTGAAGTAATCTTGTTCGGGATTGACGTTGCGCCCGCGGAAGTGGTCGATTTCGGAATACTCATACTCCAGCGGGTTCTGTGTCAGTTTGAAGTCCTCGAAGGCGAAGGTCTTGCTGAAGTCGAGTTTGGACTGCGCATTGGGGTCTACTGGGTCGCCATCGTACATTGGGGCGCAAATGTCGACGCCCTCGGCTGCCAGCGCGATGTCATAGGTGTCGGTGCCGGAGCACATGGCAAATAGGAAACCGCCTCCAACTACGTACTCTTTAATGCGTTTGACGACGGCCAGCTTGAGCTGGGATACTTTTTCAAAGCCCAGTTCTGCTGCTAGGGACTCCATTCGGCGCTGGTTTTCCTGGTACCAGGGCTGGTTGTGGTACCGGCGGTAGAAGCGGCCGTACTGCCCGGTAAAATCCTCGTGGTGCAGGTGCAGCCAGTCGTACTTGACCAGCTCGTCATTGAGCACTTCCTTGTCGTAGACGGTTTCGTAGGGTATTTCTGCGTAGGTCAGCACCATGGTTACGGCATCGTCCCAGGGTTGCACTTTTTTGCCCCGGGCGTTGAAGTCGGGGGTGTAGACAGCGATTTTCGGCGCTTTTTCCAGCTTGATGGCTTCCATATTGACCTCGGGGTCGGCAATTTCATTGCGGATTTTAGCAAACTGGGCATCGGCGATGACTTCGAAGGAAACGCCCCGGGTCAGGCACTCCTTCTCAAATACCTTAGAATAGGGTAGCACAAAGCTGCCGCCCCGGTAATTGAGCAACCACCAGGCATCTACATTATTGGATAGCACCCAGTAGGTGATGCCGTAGGCTTTGAGGTGTTCTTTCTGGCTTTCGGCATCCATGGGCAGCAGTAGGTACGCGGCTTGCAGTTGTAGGGCACCGGCCAGTAGAAGGGCCAGAATAATGAACTTTTTCATGGGTTGCAGAGCTTTGTTGTTTGGTTTGAAATACTTTGGCGCACGATCGTGCGATTCTCCTCTTGTATAAAAATAAAATGAGAAAATTTGTATAGTTGCGTTGCTGCTTTAACAAATCCCTAACACGGGTCGTTGTAGGTAGCATGGAAAATCTGTTATTATTGCGAGTTCTTTAAATTGCCTCTTGAATGGACAACCTTAGTTTTCAGTACCCTGCCTGGTATCTTATTCTGTGTTTGCTGCTTGGGCTAGCCTTCGCCCTGCTGCTTTACTACCGCAGCTCTACCTTCCGGGAGCAGTCGCGTACGCTCAACCTGGCATTGGGCACCCTCCGTTTTTTAGGCGTAAGCCTTATCGCGCTGTTGTTGCTTTCCCCGCTGCTTCGCGATGTGGTGCAGGAAGTAAAAAAGCCGGTGATTGTGCTGGCGCAGGATGCCTCAGAATCTGTGGGCAAAGCCTTGGGAGGCGAGGGGCAGGAAAGCTACCGCCGGGCCTTAGAAAGCCTGAAGGAAGCGCTGTCCGGCGAGTACGACTTACAAACCTACTCCTTCGGCAGCGAGGTGCGGGAAGGATTGTCCTACGAGTTTGAAGACAAGCAGAGCAACATCTCCGAGCTGCTGAGCAGCGCCTACAGCCTCTACAGCGGGCAGAATCTGGGCGCGGTCATCATGGCTACCGATGGCATCTACAACGAAGGCAGCAATCCCATCTACTCCGGCGGCAAGCTTGGCGCACCTGTCTATACCGTAGCCCTCGGCGATACTACGCCGAAGAAAGATCTATTGGTCAAGCGGGTGTTCTACAACCGCATTGCTTACCTAGGGGATAAATTCAGCGTAGAAATTGACCTGCTGGCGGAAAACGCAGCGGGCAGCAGCAGCCAGTTGAGCATTTATAAAGTAGCAAACGGCCAACAGCGCTTGCTAAAGCGGCAACCGGTGCAGATCAATGACAATGAATTCTTCGATACCCAGGAAGTCATTCTCGATGCCGACCAAGCGGGCGTTCAGCGCTACCGCCTCAGCGTAGACCCCATCGAGGGCGAAGCCACCACAGCCAACAACAGTAAGGACATCTTCATCGATGTGCTCGATGCCCGGCAGAAAATTCTGATTCTGGCCAACGCCCCACACCCCGATGTGACTGCCCTGCGCCAAGCCATTACCACCAACAAAAACTACGAGGTAACTGCCTCTTACATCAACGATTTCACAGATCAGCTGGCCAAGTACGACTTTGTGGTGCTGCACAATCTGCCGAGCCCTGTCAATGATGCCACCACGGTCTTCAACGCGCTGAATGCCCAGGACATTCCCCACCTGTTCATCGTAGGCTTGCAAACCAACCTGGCTCGGTTCAATCAGTTGCAGCCCCTAATGGAAATTGCCCTGAGGGGGGGCGGCAACAATCAAGTACAAGCGCAGATCGCCCCAGAGTTCGGCCTTTTTAAATTGAGTGAAGAACTCAACAACCGGCTGCCCAACTTTGCGCCCCTCTCCGCTTACTTCGGGGATTTCAGGCTGAAAACCGGGGCAGAAGTGCTGCTGTACCAGCGGATCGGCGATGTGGTGACCGAATACCCGCTTTTGGTAATGGGCGAAGAAGGCCAGACCAAAGTAGGCGTGCTGGCGGCAGAAGGCATATGGAAATGGCGCCTTTTTGACTTTTTGCAGAATGAGGATCACGAATTGTACAATGAACTGGTCGGCAAAGTGGTGCAGTACCTGAGCTTTAAAGAGGACAAGCGGCGGTTCCGCGTAAGTTTGAGCAAGAACATCTTTGACGAAAACGAGAACATCTACTTTGACGCGGAGCTCTACAACAAAAGCTTTGAATTGGTCAACGAGCCGGATGCTAGCCTCACCATCACCGACAGCGACGGGAAGGAGTACAGCTATACCTTCAACAAAACGGGCAATGCCTACCGCCTCAACGCCGGCATCTTACCGGTGGGCAACTATACTTTCGAAGCCAGTGTGTTTTACAATGGAGAGCGCCTCTCCTACGATGGCCAGTTCAGCGTTAAGCCCATTCAGCTGGAGAGCTACGAAACTACCGCGAACCACAACCTGCTGCGCCTGCTCAGCGAGCGCTACGGCGGAGAAGTGGTCTATCCGGAGGGCATCGCTGGCCTTGCCGATAAAATCCGCGCCCGCGAGGCCGTTAAGCCAGTTATTTACGAAACAGCTAAAACCCGCCCGGTTATTGATCTGAAATGGCTATTTTTCCTCTTGCTGCTGCTTTTTGCGCTGGAGTGGGGGCTGCGGCGGTACTTCGGCGCTTACTAATCTGCGGTCAGGAGCCTGACTTTTATAAGAATAAGGCTTGACTTAAAGGCAGAAAGCTGCTATATTGCCATTGTTAAATGAATAACCTTTGTCAGGGCAGTCAATACATTACTTCTGGCATAACAACGAACGACGCTGCTCTGTAAGAACAGTTGACAGAAATCTCCGCTGACTTTTAGCGGAGCAATTTTAGCTCTGCTGCAACCGCTTTTCGGATTTCTTACAGCAACACATTGGGGTTATACCAGCTATCAGGCCAACTTGCCCGGTTCAGGGCCAACGGACTGTTGCGGTATTTTACCATAGGGGAGTGTGGGGTTCCAAACCATTTCCGCTTTGGTATACAATCAAAAACTGGCTTGTAGTGCAGCAACGATTTACGCTCTGCGCTGCACCGCGCTGCCGTTCGGGGGCTTCCGGACGGGCTGCAGGCCTATGCTCGGAGCGAAGCATCCGCCCGGGGCTGTTGTGCTTTTTATCTAATGACCCAATATATATGATGTTATGAAAAACCCTATTATTCTGTGCGTGTTGCTTTGCTGCTTGCTGTCTAACGCAGGTATAGCCCAGCGCGCTAACCGACCCTACTTGAACGTAAACGCTGGCATCGGACTGCTGCCGACTTTCCTTAAAGACGGCGGCAAATCGGAAGTCATGCCTATGGTGCTGAGCGCTGACTATAAGTTTGGCAACTCCATAAGCCTGGGCTTGTCCGCCGGGTATTCTGTGACCCGCTCGGGCTTGCGGGAGCTGCCTGGCGGAGACCTGGTGCAGTGGAGAAACCGTTTCACCGCTGTTGCGCTGCGCGCTGCAGCCCACAGCCGCATGCTATACGGCTGCTGGAATATCTACGGCGGCCTGAAGGTCGGCTACGCCGATTCCGATATAGAGATGATGGAAGGAGACCTGGGAAAAGCCCGCCGGGAGATGGGCCTGGGGCGTACCAATGGAGATTTGCTGTTCACCGGATTCATCGGCAGCCGCTGGAAAATAGCTTCCCGCTGGGGCGTGTTCGGAGAGATTGGCCTGGGCGTATCTCTGCTAACTATTGGCACAAGTGTACGCTTGTAGGCGCAAAGGAAGGGCGCGAAGCCGGACGGTCCGGCTTCGCGCCCTTCTGATGTCACCAACTCATGTCATCTTCTGAGGCCAGATCGGTACCGTCTTTATCATTGAGGTCGTTGTAGCCGCCGTTCTGATTGTTCTCTTCCCGCATACGAGCTTCGTATTCCTCGTGCCGGCGGGTAAATTCGTCGTAGTCGTAATCGGGCATGAGGTTTTCCTTGACGTGGTTGATCGCGTCTTCCAAGTTGTCGAGGAAGCGGTTGAAATCTTCTTTGTAAAGGAAGATTTTGTGCCGCTCGTAGCCATCGCCGTTGAAGCGTTTCGTGCTTTCGGTCAGCGTCAGGTAGAAGTCGTCCCCTTTGGTCCGGCGTACGTCGAAGAAGTAAGTCCGGCGCTTGCCCGCTCGCATTTTGTTGGAATAAACACTCTCGAATCTTCTCTGCTTGCTCTCCTTGTCCACTTGAGTTCAGGTTTGGTTAATAGAATGTAGGTGTCCTTTACAAAAGTAACCATTTGCGGAGGATTTCAAAAAACCTGTAACGGCTATAAGTCCAACAAGCCTGGATTTGTGGAAAAACCTGCCTGCCTAAGCCGGCCAATTTACCGAATTTCCCGCCCAAAGAGCGGACGAATGGCAAAACAATGAAAATCAACCAACTGTGAATGAGCCAGCCCCCTTCTTTCTGCAACTAAACTCGGAATGAACATGAGGCACCAACCCGAGTGCCGACACGGCTGCCTCAGTAACTGAGTACAGCGTGCAGGCACGGATTTGGGTTGAGCATCAAAACACCTCTTCGTCGGTATATCCTACTACCCACATTGGGGTTGGCGGACTGTGAAAAGGCTATCCAGTAGCTGCTTCTTCCATGCGCTGTTTCTCTACGAGCTCAGCGTAGTAGCCGCCTTGTTGCAGCAACTCCTCGTGGGTGCCGCTCTCGGCGATGCGCCCGTCTTCCAATACGATAATCTTGTCGAATTCCAGCAAGGAGTAAATGCGGTGGGTGATGATGATGGCGGTCTTGTCCGCCAGGGCGCCAGAAAGGTAGCCCAGCACTTGCCCTTCGGTCTTGGTGTCTACAGCGGAGAGGCAGTCGTCGAGCACTACAATTTCTGGCTCCTTGATGAAGGCACGGGCAATGGATACCCGCTGCTTCTGGCCGCCGGAGAGGGTGACGCCCCGTTCGCCAACCATGGTGTCGTAGGCTTCGGACAGCTCGAGTATGTCTTCGTGCACAGCAGCGTGCCGGGCGAATTGCTCGATGGCTTCCCGGGAAGCGTCTCGTTTGCCGAAAGCTATGTTATTGGCGATGGTATTGGAAAACAGAAAGATATCCTGGGGGACATAACCTACGGCTCGGCGCAGCTGTGGGAGGTTGCGCTCCCGCAGGTCCCGGCCGTCTATGCGTATGGCGCCCGAGCTGACATCGTACATGCGCACCAGCAAGTCCGCTATAGTAGATTTGCCAGCGCCGGTTTTGCCAATAACCGCCATTTTTTGGCCCGGCTCCAGCCGGAAACTGACCTCCTTGAGGGCTTGCGTGCCCGTGTCGGGGTACGTGAAGGAAACCCGGTCGAATTCAATCTCTCCCTCAATGGGCTCCTGTGGCTGATCGGGGGGGACGACCTCTACTGGAGTATTCAGAAATTCGTTGATGCGTTTCTGAGAAGCCGATGCCTGCTGCACGATGGAAGCAATCCATCCGATGGCGGTAACCGGCCAGGTCAGCATGTTTACGTAGATCACGAATTCGGCGATATTGCCGGCAGTGATGGCGCCGTTCACAACCTTAAGCCCGCCCACATATACCGTAACGATAGTGCTTGTGCCGATCAGCAAAATCATGAGGGGGTAGAAAAAAGCGTTGACGCGCGCCAACCCGAGGGCTTTTTCCTTGTAGTTGTCGCTTTCTTCGGCGAAGAAAGAGAGCATGGCTCTTTCCTGTACGTAAGACTTGACCACCCGAATACCCGAGTAAATTTCCTGAGCGTTACTGTTCAACTTGGCAAGCTGCTGCTGTATCCGTTCGCTCTTTTTGTTGATGATGCTGCTGACGTAGTAGATGGAAATGGAGAGGATCGGCAAGGGAGCTAAGCTGTAGAGCGTCAGTTCTACGTTTACGCTTAGCATGGAATAAATCACCAGAATAGTAAGCGAGACCAGGTTAATACCGTACAGTACTGCCGGCCCCAGGTACATCCGCACCTTGGATACATCCTCTGTGATGCGCGACATGAGGTCGCCGGTATTATTGCGCTTGTAAAAGCTGAGGCTCAGCTCTTCGTACTTGCGGAAAATGCGCTTGCGTATGTCATATTCGATCAGGCGGGACATCACGATGATCGTTTGCCGCATGAAGTACATGAAAATACCCATCAGCAGGGCCAGCAGCAAAACCAGCAAGCCGAAGTAGAGCAGCGAACGCCCCAGGATGCTGTACAGCTCAGATTGCAGCTCGAAGCTCCGCAGCATACCGAACAAGCCGATGTTTTCCACCACCAAATCGAGGGCTTCCCGGATCATCTGCGGCTGCAGCACCCGAAAGTAATTGGACAGCGATACGAATAGGACCCCCAGGAGGAAGCGGCCCCGGTAGCGGACAAAGAATTGGTTGAGATAGGCTAGTTCCTTCACAGATGGACACGGTATTGGTGCAAAAAGCAACGGGGCACAGCCCGCCAATTTTCTTTCCAATAAACCGTTCCGCTCGGGATAAGTTGAAACAGAGCCGCAAAGTCAAGGGGGAAATTTGCAGGAAAACCTGTCAGCGCTGCTTTCCTTACCGTACCTTCAAAGCAATGATGCAATCAGCTCCGGCCCTTCTTTGCATTTTTTTGGAGCGCCTGGCCGTTGCAAACCCGCTCACGTTAATTATATTTGGACGGCAAGCCATTTATAGGGCGAAGCCCGCCTGCGGCTGAAAACCACCAGAAAATACACACCAAATTATGAGCCAAATTGTAACTCTTGACGAATTCATTATCCAACGGCAAAAAGATTTCCCTTACGCTTCGGGCGAACTCACCGGCTTGCTGCGCGACATCGGCGTGGCGGCTAAGATCGTCAACCGCGAAGTCAACAAAGCGGGCTTGGTCAACATCCTGGGCGAAGCCCGGGAGGAAAACATCTCCGGAGACAGCGTGCAGAAACTCGACCTCTACGCCAACGAAAAGCTCATCGATTGCCTCAAAAACAGCGGGGAGTGCTGCGGCGTGGCTTCCGAAGAACTCGAAGACATCATCCCCATCAATTCCGTGGCGGGCAAGCCCTCCAAGTATGTGGTGGTTTTCGATCCGCTCGACGGTTCTTCCAATATCGACGTTAACGTCTCCGTAGGCACCATCTTTGGAATTTACCGCCGGCTGAGCGATGTGGAGAGCGTAGTCGAGAAGGGCGACTTTTTGCAGAAAGGCACCGATCTCGTAGCAGCGGGCTACGTGCTCTATGGCACCTCTACCTTACTGGTCTACACTACTGGCCGCGGTGTCAATGGTTTTACTCTGGATCCTACGATCGGCGAGTTCTGCCTGAGCCACAAAGACATCAAAATTCCCGAGCGGGGCAATTACTATTCCGTCAATCAGGGCTACTACCTCAAGTTTGATGTGGAAATGCGGCGCTACATTGATCAGTGCTCTGATATGAACCTGCGCCTGCGTTACATAGGCTCGATGGTTTCTGACATCCACCGCAACCTGCTGCAGGGCGGCATATTCCTGTACCCCAACACACGCAAGTACCCGCAGGGCAAGCTACGTTTGGTGTACGAGTGCAATCCGCTTGCCTACATCGTGGAGCAGGCGGGCGGCAAAGCCATGACTTGCCAGCTGGAGCGCATCCTTGACTTGCCGGTCAATCACCTGCACCAGCGGGCAACCATCGCCATCGGCTCCCCCGCTATGGTGGATGAGATGAAGGAGTTTGTAGAGCGCTACAGTGCAGCGCCTACGTTTGGGTGATGGCGCAGGGGAGTTAGCGCAAATAAGACGCTCCGTTCACATCTAGCACACAGCCGGTTGTAAACTGGCTTTTCTCGTGGGCGAGGAAGAGAATGCAGTGAGCCACTTCCTCCGGCTGCGCCACGCGGCCGGCAGGGCTCTGCGCCCGGATAGCCTTGCCGGCATCGCTTTCCAGCAAGTCTTTTACCATATCCGTAGCCACAAAGCCCGGCGCTACAGCCCCCACAAAGATGCCATGCGGTGCCAGCGCCTGGGCGAGGGACTGGGAAAGGGCGTTCAACCCAGCCTTAGAGGCTCCGTAGGCGGGCTGTTCCGGCTCTCCCCGGTAGGCACCGCGGGAAGAGACGTTGACGATGCGCCCGCCGCTGCCCTGCTTCATCATTTGCTGAGCTGCGCAGTAGCAGGCGTTGGCAGCGCCCATTAGGTTAATGCCCAAGGTTTGCTGCCAAGCTTCCTGCCATTCCTCGTAGCTGCTGCCTTCAATGGGGTGGGGAAAGAAAACGCCTGCGTTGTTCACCAAAATGTCGAGGCCGCCCATTTCCTGGACCACCGCCTCCACCAGCTGCCGAACTGCTTTCGGATGGCTGATGTCCGCCCGTACCGCAAAGTGCCCCAGGCCGGGCAGAGACTCTACGGTAGCGGCTGCCGCGGCTTTGTCGCTTTGAAAGTTGATCGCCACCCGGCCGCCCGCTTCGGCGAAGGCCTGCGCCGCCGCCCGGCCAATACCACGGGAGCCGCCGGTGATTAAAATGCGTTGGTTGGTGAAGTCCATGTTTCTTGGTTTTGCAGCTACTCTCTCAAAGCCAGGAGCTAAGGGGTCGCGCAACAATAACTTACCGATTTAGACTCGTTTTTTTGCACGC
>CAYNIT010000099.1:0-14419 GCA_964397205.1 uncultured Phaeodactylibacter sp.
GTACGGGCTACTACCAATCAAGCTAAAAATCGAAATGTGCTCCGCATCTCGCTTTTCATTTAGCGCATATTCCATTTTACGTATATATTCTTTGCTCCGCTTCTACCGACCGGTTTTACCGGGGGCAAACCGCTAATATTAAAAACCGTTTGATACGCCACAACAGGGGAGAGGAGGCTAGCACAGGTCCGGGTATTCCCTGAATCAAGTTGCCGTTCACTTCTTTTTTTCCAGCAATCTGAGCAATTGGCATTCCTCGTACGCCATGATCAGCTTAGTTTCGTATTCTCTGTGGGTTCTTTCCACCTTCTCGGGCAGGCAAGCCAGCACCAAGTCGCCGCTTTGCAGCAGAGAGTCTACCCAGTAGCTCTTGAGGCGAAGGTCGTAGCCGTACTGTTCTTTGTACAGTTGGGTGTAATAGGCGGTTTGGCCGTTGAAAGGCTGTGTATATACCAGGTAAGATTGGATATCTGGGCGTTCCTGGCGGAGCTTTTCCATGATCAGGGCAGCTTTTTCTTTAGGCGTTTCGATGCGGTATCCCATAGCCCAATCTACAATTTGTGCGTAAGCGAAGAGGAAGGCAGCAGCTCCTATGGTAATAGCGGCAGATTGCACTACCCGGCTAGAGTGCCTGGCGAAGTGGATGAAGGCCATTGCCAGCAAGCCCGCCAGCAGTGGGTAAACTGGTAGGCTATACCAGCTTAGCTTGGTGGTAGAGGAAGAAATAATAGCCAAATGGCTGACCAGTGCAAACCAGAGCAAACGCTTGAAGCGTTGTTGCTTTGGAGTACCGCTCTTATCCAGCAAGGCTAGCGGAAGCAGCCATAGCCACGGGAAATATCCCGCCTTCCAAAATTGGGTGAAGTAGTAATGAAAGGGCTGCCCCTGACGGTTTACCTCTTGGCCGAACCGGCCGAAGACATCGGCTGACGCACGTTCCCAGAAGCCAGGCAGATAGCTTTCCATCAAAGCGTAATAGGCTGTGATCCCGCCAATCAGCAAAGCCGCTGCAGCGTAAAACGCAGGGCGTTTCAAAAGAGGGGTTAGTCGCCGATGCAGCAAGGCGTGGGCGAGCATGCCTGGGAAAAAGAAGAATGCAGCAATACTTTTGGTCAAGAAACCACACAGGAAGCAAAAAGCCGTGAGCCAGATCCAGCGGGCTTTTTGAGTCTCGGCTGCCTGAAAATAAGCCAGCAGTCCGGATAACATCCAAAAAGCCAGAAAAACATCCTGATCGCCAGTGCGGGTGCCATGCATGCGTACGAATCCAGCACTGCTAATCAACACGCAGGCCGCCGCGAATCCTGGCCAAAAATCCTTTGCCACTTTCTTAATGCCAATCCAAAGGACAACGATAACCCCAATGCCAAATAAGGCAGAAGGCAAGCGCAGCGCCAGCTCATTGTAGCCCAGCAGCCGCAGGAAAAGCGCTTGAATGGCGGTGCCCATCGGTGGTTTTATATTCGCAAATGGCGTAATGCCCGGAAATAAGCTGAAATCAGGTAGATACGCCCCTTCCTCCGCCATGTAGTAAGCGCGCATGGCGAACAGCGATTCGTCCCAGAGCTTGATCGGAGGGCTATCCAAATGCAGGAATAAGGGGAAGTAAGCCAATGCCACCATCATTGCCGTTGCTAACTTTTGCCAGCCAGTTTTCATTCCCTGCGTTTTTGGGTAAAGGTACTACAATTGCCAAAGCTTTTGCGTAACTTGTCCCTCTATAGCAACGTCGACCAAATCGCCTTTGGCTTGTTAATTTTGTCTTAATCCAACCAAGGTGGTATGCAATACTACGGCTGCTTCTACTCTTCTCCTAGCTTCGTACCGTTTAATAGTTCTGGTACAGCCCCTCTGCCACGTTCAATAAAAACTTGCGATGTACTATGAAATCTGTCTTTTTACTCCCCGCAATGCTGTTGTATTCCTGCGCGCTGACAGCGCAAGTGGAAGTGCGGCTCACCGTCGAGGGAGCTACGGTGGAAACGGACTGTGATGACTTTCTTTCCGAGCCTGACCCGCTCTGGGCAGTAGCCGTAGAAGGACAAACTCCATTGGTGTACCCTCAGCAGGGGGGATGCTTCAATGCATTGCCCAACACACAGTACACGGCAACCTATGATTGCCCCGATGATGCGCCCGCTACCGTGGAGGTCTGTTTTTCTGCCTTTGAAAACGATCCGCTGATTCCCTTCGGCTGCTTTGTGAACGCGGCTTGTCTGGAAGAACGCTGTGAAGTATTTCCGCTGCCCGATTTAGAAACTGCCCTTGACACCTTTATCACGCTCCCGGCTACGGGGGCGAGCCGGGGTACTTTAAACTTTACGCTGGAATTCGCAGATTTGGGCAATTTCAATGACCTGCCCTGCCAGGCTGTGTCCTTTGGTACCATCAGCCGGGGCGACACCATCGGAAGCCTGGCCGTTGGGCCCTACGACAATATCTGCGCCAGCAATGAGAATGAGCCCGACCCTGCTACTGAAGGTTTTTTCGACAACCAGCGGGGCGTATGGTTCGAATTCATGACAGGAGACAACCCAGGTACGTCCATCAGGATCGAAGGGGTATCTGATCCGGAAGGCATCGGCGACGATATCGATTTGCAGCTCGCCATTTACCAGGCCGATACTTGCACCGGCAATTTCCAGTTCATCAATGCCGCCAATCCTTTTTTCACTAATGAGGTATTCACCCGGCTGAATTGCCCACAACCTAATACCCGTTACTTTATCATGGTGGATGGCACCTCCGTTGGCCCCGACGCTTTGACTGGTGTATTTGGCCTGCGGCTGATCAACTTGCCGGTCGATGATGCTTCCGATACGCCCTGCGGCGCAGCTAGCCTGGGGCAAGTACCCTTGGGCGGCACCGTTGGCTTAGACACTATGCTCGCTAATTTCTGCGCCACCGGGCAAGGCGATCCTTTCAACCCAGTGTTTGGCACACAAGCATCGGTTTGGGCTACCTTTGAGGCGCCGCTTACGGGACATGTACGCATAGAAGCCATTTCGGACCGCGACCTGGACTCGATTGGCATTCAAATGGCATTATTCCGCTCGGTAGCCGATTGCAGCGGGCCGTTTCTATACGAGGCAGCTTCCTACGGTGGTTCGAGCCCTGATGAGACCATTCAGATAAGCTGCCTGGAGCCCGGAGAAACCTATTACGTGGCCATTGACGGAGAAGTCGGCAACCTAAGAGGCATCTTCGACTTGCAAGTAACTGATGCCGGAGACATTACACCGGTAACTGAGCTAGACACTACTATATGTGCCGGCACCAGCCTGCTTGTAGGAAGCTCTGCCTACACAGCGCCTGGCAACTACGCCGACACTATATCCATTGGAGGGGGATGTGACAGTATCGTCAACACCACTCTGAACGTGTTGGAACCACTGGTATGGAGCCTGGAGCAAACCCAACCTGCCATAGGGGAGGGGAACCCCAACGGAATCGCCAATGCTTCCCTGAGCGGCGGTGCGGGCGCGTACACCATAGAATGGTGCAATGGTGTAGTCGGAGACAGCAACAGCACACTTACGGGAGGCGCTGAATGCTGTCTGATTGGGATGGACACTCTGGGATGCACCACGGATACCTGTTTCACCGTTGAATTCGTGACCGATATCATCCCCAGTTTCACTGCTTCGCCAGCTGATTGTAACGCAGAAGCCTCCGGACGAATTGAATTTACCGCTATGAACGGGCAGCCACCCTATCAATACGAATGGCAAAACGCCGATAACACCGTCAATGGCAACGGCATCATCAATGCTGAAAACGAGCTGGTAGCGCTAAACGATCTGCTTGCTGGGCCCTATGAAATTCGAATCTTTGATGCATTCTTCGATACCACCTTCACCGTAGAGGTGACCGAGCCTGCCCCATTAGCCATCAGCCTGGAGAATCGGGAGAACGCTAGCTGTTTCGCCTTTTGCGATGGCAGTCTGGAAGTGTCCGCGACTGGGGGTACACCGCCCTATACTCGGGAATGGAATACCGGCAGTGACAGCAGCACCATTTCGGGCCTGTGCGCAGGCACCTACACCCTAACGCTAACGGATGACAACGGCTGTACAGCAACCGAGGGCTTCAACATCAATGAGCCGCCGGAATTCATCGCTTCGATAAACGTAAGCCAGCCCGTTTCCTGCTTCGGCGGCAGCGACGGCACCCTTTCGGCAAGTGCCAATCAAAGCCCAGTGGATTTTGCCTGGAGCAATGGCGGTAGCGGGACCATGCTGTCCGGGCTGCCTGCCGGAGATTACGAATTGACGGTCACTAATGCCGACGGATGCCTGGACACCGCATCTGTCTTTTTGCCCGCCCCACTCGAGCCAGTAGAAGCATCCATTGTTCTCCGAGAGCCGGTTCGCTGCCATGGGGAAGCCAATGGCATCCTGGAAGCGGTAGCAGAAGGGCCCGGAGAACCGTTTGCTTATCAGTGGTCGGATGGTGCGTCATCCCCGCTTGCTCAAGGGCTTACGAGTGGTGAGTACAGCCTTACGATAACCAATGAACGAGGCTGCCAGGACACTGCCGTTTATAACCTTGCGGAGCCGAGCCCGCTTTCCCTTCAGGTGTCCGCTACGGATTTAACTTGCCTGAGCGGGGATAAAGGAGGAGCAGTCCGGGTGGATACAGCTTTCGGCGGCACTCCGCCCTACGAGTATTCGCTGGATGGGGTGGTTTTCAAACCCGGCAATCGCTTCTCTAGCCTTTTCGCCGGCACTTACACGGTCATTGCTCAGGACAGCCGCGGCTGTGAAGCTGAGGTGGAGGCGGAAGTAGCGCCCGCACCCGTGGTTGATGTGGAAGCCCTGGCCACTGACAGTTTGCAGTTGGGCGATAGCCTCCTGCTGCAGGCTCAAGTCAGCGGAGGTACATCATTGCAGTACACCTGGACCGTTCAGGATGGCAGCGGCCGCACATTTTCCGGCCCGTCTGTAATGGTAAGCCCTTTGATCTCTACCAGCTACCAGCTAATGGTATTGGATACTGTTAGCCAATGCCGCGATTCGGATGTGGTTTTTGTCAAGGTGTCCAAGGACCGGCGGGTTTATATTCCTAATGCCTTCAGCCCCAACGGGGATGGCGTGAATGACTGGTTTTTCATACAGAGTGACGATGCAGTGATAGCTATCAGGAGTTTGCGCATATTCAGCCGGACCGGCAGCTTGATGTTCGAAGCAGAAAACATAGCGCCCAATGCCGAAATGCAGGGTTGGAACGGCCTGTTTCGGGGAGAGGAGTTGAACCCGGGCCAATATGTATACGTCGCGGAAATTGAGTTCATCGACGGGCGCACGGAGGTATTCAAAGGGGGAGTGATGTTGATGCGCTGAGGCCGTTACAGTTCCCAGCCATATTCCTGCCAGTCTTCCGCGTAGTCAATGTCCGACAAGGTATCGGCAAGGGCGTAATTGTACCCGGCTGCCTCGATGCGTTTAACAGTGTGCTCAAAAACTTCGGAAGTGCTCCATTCCATGCCCCGGAACAGAGCGGGGCTCTCCTGCTTCATGCCTAAAAGGTAGTAGCCGCCGTCGAGCGCCGGACCAATCACGTAGTCTGCTTCTTCCAGAGCGCGGAACGCATCTTCCAGTATTTTGGGCTGTATTTGGGCGATATCGCTTCCGACAATTACCGCCTTCTTGGCGCGGCTGAGCGCGGTGCGGAATGCATTTTCCATACGCTCCCCAAGCCCGCTGCCCTTCTGTTGCAATTTAGTGAATGATTCGGAAGGCCATTCGTCTGGCTCTTGGATATTTTGGCTGTAAAACAGCAGGCGGAGGCTGTCTACCTGCAAGGTGACTTCCCGGGTGTGAGCCAGCAATGCTTTGTATATTTCTAAGGCTCGCTGCTGGCCAACCCCATTAGCCAAGCGAGTTTTGACTTTTCCGAGTTCAGGGTTGCGGATAAAAATGATTAAAGCTCTCTCGGCTTTGGCCATTGGCTCAATTGTACAGTTTGTTTTCTTCTACGATTTGGATTTCGTCCCCTTCTTCCAGCTTTCGGGCTACCGCAGCGTAGGGAGCAACGACCACTTGTTCGCCTTCTTTCAAGCCCTCAATGATCTGCAGATAGGTGTCGTCCTGAATGCCCGTTTTTACCTTCACCATACTCACGGTGTCTCCGCTCACTTTAAAAACGACTTCAAGCAGATCATCTGATGTTTCCACAGAGACTGCTTGGGCTTTTTTCTTATCCTTCTTCTCTCGGGTGGTCACTGCTTGGATGGGAACCGAAAGGGCATTTTCCTCCACCTCCGTCCGGATATCAACTGAAGCCGACATGCCCGGGCGGAAAGGGTAGGGCTTCTGAGGGGAAATCAGGTCTTGGTAAGATGCCGGGTCAATATTTATGCGGACCTCAAAGTTAGTGACTTGATCGCTGGTTAAGGAAGCACTGGTGGCAGCATTGGTGGCAGAGTTGGCGATTTGAGTGACTTTTCCCCGGAAGGTGCGGTCGATGTAGGCATCTACTTCAATGGAGACTTCATCGCCAATACTGACGCGAGGTACGTCGTTTTCGCTTACTTCCACCCGTACTTCCATAGCGTTCAGGTTGGCGATGCGCATCATCTCTGTGCCGGTCATTTGAATGGTACCCACCACTCTTTCTCCTTCCTCTACATCGAGCCGAGAAATAATGCCGTTCATAGGGGCGTAGATATCGGTGCGGTCCAGGCTTGTCTGCAGTTCTTTGAGCGTAGCCTGTGAGCTTTCCACAGAAAATTTGGCGGAGCGGGCGCTTTCCTTAGCAGCTTTGATATTGGCTTTTGCAGACTTAAGGTTGGCTTCCAGGGCTCTGAGGTTGGAAAGGGACTGTTGGTAATCAGCCTCCGATATGACCCCTTCTTCGTAGAGTTGCTCGTTGCGCTCTTGTATTTCGCGCGCGTTGACGAGCTGCGCCTCGATTTGTTCCTTTTGGGCTTCGAATTGCTCCACCTGAGATTTGGCATTAGCCAGCTGGGCTTTAGCGCTGTTGACGCCTGCAATACCGCGCTCTACTTGCGATTCAAAGGCATCCGGGTCGATGCGTGCCAGCAGCTGACCGCTGACTACGGAGTCGCCTTCTTCTACGAGCAGGTCGACGATTTCTCCGGATACGTCCGAGCTAATTTTTACTTCTGTCTGCGGAAAAATCTTGCCGCTGGCGGATACCTCCTCAACGATGGTGCGCTTTTCTGCTTTCTCTACGGCTACTTTCTCTCCCTTCGGTTTATTCTGGCTGCGCCAGATGACAGCGGCTACCAGGATGACGATCAGGGCGATAAGGATGATGATGAGCCTGTTGTTGCGTTTCGACTTAGCCATTTTTTGTTTGATAAGTTGGTTCTTAAAAAGAGCCGGACGTAGCCGGCAAGTACTTTACTCTGTATCCAGCGTCAAAGTTTTACCGAGGTAAAAGTCTACAGTTTTTAGGTTGAATATGTACTGGTATTTGGACCGGATGAGGTCTACCCGGGCTTGGTCCAATGTGGTGCGCGCCGTGGTGAGTTCGAGGGTATTGATCGCCCCGAGGTCAAATCTCCGTTGGGCATTTTCGTAGGCGGCTTCGGCAGCTTTTGCGGCTTCCTCGGCGGCTTTCATACTTTTGAAAGAAGCCTTGGTGTCCGCTATAGCGCGCTGCACATTTACTTTGAGCTGCTGCTTTTGCTGCTCGTTTTCCACCTCCGTATTCAGGCTGTTGAGCCGAGCGCGCTCCAGGTTGATTTGATTGCGGTGCCGGCTGTAGATAGGAACGGTGAGATTGAGCCCAACGACCTGGCCAAAGTTCTGGTCGATCTGATCGGTGAAGTCGATCTGCTCAAAATCCACCGGGGTCGGGCTGAAGAAAGAGACGGTAGCTTCCTCCCCGTTGATGATAGCGGGCTGGGGAGGAGACTGAACAACTTCCACAATAGGCTGGGAGAAAGCGGTGGAAAAGTTGGAATTGAGGTTGGCAAACAGGGACAAAGACGGCAAGAAGCCGCTGCGGGCAATGTCTTCCCCAACTTTTGCGCTTTTCATGCGCAGATCGGCAGCCCGGATTTGGGGTTGAGCTTGCACAGCCACCTCGTATACTTCAGCCAAGCGCAGGGTAGAGGGGTCAATGTCGTCCGGCATTTCAATAAATTCCGGGCGCAGAATTTTGAATTCTTCATTGGGGTCGAGCTGCATCAGTTGCTTAAGGTTCAAGTAGTTGATGGCTACCTGGTTCTGGGCATCAATAATGGCTTGCTCGTTGCGCGCAATCTGCGAAACGATATCTAGGCGGTCGTTTTCGGGTACGGAGCCTGCCCGGATAAGCTTATCGGTTTGATCTAGCTGTTCTTCAGAAAGACGGAGGTTAGCCCGGGCGTTGGTAAGCTGCTCTTCGGCCAGCAGAATACTGAGGTAGGCACTGGCGACGTTGAGCGCTATATCGTTGGCAGTAGCGTCTGCTTGCAGCCGGTTCGCCCGGATGTTGAGTTCATTTTGTTCTACCGAGCGGTTAATGAGCCCTCCATTATAGAGTGTCACGGCTGCATCGAGCGAGTAACTGTTGAAGCCGATGCGCTGATTGTCGAAGGTGTTGGTGGTCGGGTCAATTGTACGGCCAAACTGGTAGCCGCCCCGGGCATTGACGTTGAGGTTGGGCAGCCGGCTGAACTGATTCTCTTTTTTGTTCAGCTCTGAAGTGCGGATTTGGTATTGGGCTTGCTTCAGTTGTAAATTGTTCTGCTGGGCGTACTCAATACATTCTCGCAGCGTCCATCTTTTGCTCTGCGCTTGTGCAGTGAAGGCTACAGCTATGGCAGCCATCAGCAGTAGGGTGATTTTTTTCAACATCTCTTCCGTTTTTCCATTCGGGTCCAGGAGGCAACATCTCCTATGGCTTCTCAGTATTACGATGCAATGATACTTAAAGCGGCTGGCTACCCCTACATATTTATATCAAAGCCCCGCTTTACTGGATAAATGGAAGCACTTTGCCGTCGGGATGAGCAGTAATCAAAGCGTAGAAGTAAAGGTAACGGACCCGATGACCTGATCGTAGCGGCTGCCAAACGGCCGGTAGTAAATGATTATGGTATAGTCGTTGATGGTTTCGTGAGAATTGCCCTCAAAAACCGAGAGGTCCGGATGGGGCTCCTTGTCGCCCTGCCGGTCATTGGGAATAATAGGCTTGGCTACATACAGGTAATCGTAGTACCCTTGTTTCAGCAACGCCCATGTGGTGTAGGCACCCAGCTGTTCGTCGTACTTTAAGCGATACGCTTCTTGCATTCTCCAATCGGTAAATTCGCCGAAGAGGTAAACCTCATAGCCCGGCCGCTTGGTGGTTTCCAGGGCAAAAGAGACCTCAGCGTACTCAGCAAACGTCTGGTCCCGGCGCAAATCTTCCAGCCGCCCCGCCGCTGTATTTTGATCCTGCGTTTCGATGATGAAATCTCCATTCAAGTCTTCAAATGTGGTATAAGCCAGCTCATCCCGCGGGCGGTCCGGTTTTAGTTCAACCACATAGGTGTTGTCTACCTGTTTCACCAAGGCTACATCGAAGGCAACTCGGCGAAGGCTCCTCAAGTCGAGAAACCGAAACTCCTTGCCACCCGGGAAAACGACCTTGTTCTGGTAATCAAAGATCATCAACTCCGGCTGTGTGAATTTCGGAGGCAGGTTCTTAACGGCATTATCCCAGCGGCCGTTTTGCATAATCGCTGCATTGATCTCCCGCATAGGGTTGCGGATCTGAAGGTCTTTGTGGACCACTTGAAAATCAATTTCCTGATGAGTACGCAGCTTGCTGACTTGATTGGCCCGCAGGAATTTTGGAGCGATGCTGACCTGCTTATCTACTACAACAAAGCGCCGGGTGATTACCAATTCCCGATCGTTGGATTCATCGTATACCAGCAGCAGGTAGTTGCCCGAAAGCTTCCAGCGCATATCGCGATTGGGCAAGGTAAGCCGGTAATGGGTGTAGGGCCAAAGGGTCTTTACCGAAAATTTGTAGTTGTCGATCCTCTCTTCATTAAAACCATCGAGGTATTCCATCTCCTGCAGGTTGGAAGGCTGCCAGTTGCGGTCACAGTGTACTATGCTGTAGAAGTAATCTTTGACATCCGCATCCAGATCGTCGAAAGACAGCACTAACTTAGCTGATCCGCCAAGCTCTACGATTGGATTGGAGGATTCCAGCCCCTGCACATTGAACTGTACGGACCTGATGTGGTCGGCGTATACGAAGTCCTTATTTTTGATTTCGCCCTCCTGGGCACCTAAGAAGTTTGCGGCAGCCAATAGGCCGAGTATACAAAGCAGGAAGGGTGGTTTGGTCATTTCTTTAGGTTTTGCTTGTTGGTAAACGATCAATGCCTCAAGGGATTGCCTTGCTCAGCCAGGGGTTTCCCTGAATGGCGAAACGCCAAGGCCAGGCAGCGCATTCTGCTGCATAATCTACACCGATGCGCGGCCCCTGCACAATTTCGTGTTCTTCAGGCAACTTTGTCCCGCTTTCCAACCACACCGGGCTGCCGGCTTTTAGCATATCCTGGCCGCTCAGTGCCGTCGTAATGCCCATAGCCTGGCTCAGACAGCCCGGCCCAGCAGTGAGGCGAGGGGCAGGCTTGTCCATTTTTCGGCGCTTCATCATGCTTTCCAGCTTAGCAACGGGTTCCACCGCTCGGACCAGCACAGCTTCTGCCCGGCCCGCTGGCCCAGTCACAATATTGAACAGATGGTGGATGCCGTAGCACAGGTATACATAAGCGTGGCCTCCGCGCCAGAACATGGGCTCCGTCCGGCTCGTGCGCCGGTTGCCATAGGCGTGGCAGGCTTTGTCCTCGGGGGCTCGATAGGCTTCTACTTCAACAATCCGGCCAATGCAGCGTTCGCCATGCAAGTTGGTTACCAAATGCTGCCCCAATAGCCGACGGCAGAGGGTAAGTAGGTCAACTTCGGTGAAAAAGGCTCGCTTTAGTGGATTGACGCACAAATGCTTTACAATTTGAAGACCAGCACCAGCAAATGGCCTGGGCGTGAAAAAACGGTCAAATAATTCGAAATGGCTGCACTGGTTTTGTGGCTTTGGCAAATCTATTGTAAATTTACAAAACCAGCGCAAATTAACACAGTCCGGCCAATGCTGCAAACTCCCCGTATGCTGAAGTGTACAGAATGCTATCTTTGTGTTTTCTAAATTTCCTAAATGCTCTTTTTCATGAAAAGTATTTTTTACCCTATAACTACCTTAATCTATTTGTTGCTCTTCTCTGTTGCCGCTAACGCCCAAGAATGTGATGCTGGAGTGCTCCTGACAACTGATACCGTCGTCCTAAGCTGCGATGGCAGCGGCGACACCAACTTCATGTTAGAAGCAGAAGGGCCCATGGACATCCCGCCCGGTGGGGGCTTCGGCTGGTTTTTCAACCCCAACGAAACAGGCAAGGGCGCTTTGGGCATCCCATTTACTTTCTTTGAGGTCACCAACCCCATCATCATCAATGCTGATCTCAACGGCATACTCAGCGCCAACAACCTGCCGCCATTTCAGGGGATCTGGTCTGTCAAAGGAGTGGTTTATTCGGATGCCGGCGATCCGCCCAATAGCAGCTGTGCTTTCACGGAGGATTCTTTGACCGTAGTGTTTACGCCGGCGATACTAGATGTTGCGGACGATGGCGCGGGCAATGCTGTTGCGGAAGTGGTGGGCGGCACTCCACCGCTTTCTTATGAGTGGTCGGACGGCCAGGTGACGGATACGGCCTTCAATTTAAGCCCGGGGATTTACACCGTAACTGTCACCGATAGCACCGGCTGCGAAGCAGTCCGGGAGTTTGGATTTGGCGGCATAAGCAATTGCCGCCCGGATTCTATTGTCAGCCCTGCCCGGCAGACTGTATGCCCCAATGGCACCTTTGATCTTGTAACTACTGGCTTAGACACGATTCCTTCCTCCGGCGGCTTTGGCTGGGACTTCTCCGACGAATTGGGAGGAACCGGCGGCGTGGAAGGCGGGTTTCTGTTGTTCGGCGTGACCAATAATGAAACTTACGATGCAGGCCTGAACGGGATACTCGCCTCGAGCAGTCTGCCCAGGCTGGAAGGGACCTGGGTAGTCCGGGCAGCCATCTATCGGGAAGCAACCAACCCTACCAACACTGTTTGCGCCTTATCTCAAGACTCTGTCGTCGTTACTTTTGCGGAGGAAGCACCGGCTATTGATTCCATAGTAACCGGAGATGGTGCAGCTACAGCAGTGGCAAGCGGCGGGCAACCCCCTTATTCCTACGAATGGTCCGACGGACAGACTTCCCAAACCGCTACCGGCCTGCCGGAAGGCACTTATTCCGTCACCGTCACCGACAGCAACGGATGTACCGCAGAAGGGGAAGCGGAGGTCGTCGTCGGCCTGATGGAAATAGAAGGGCTGGTTTCTTTCCTCGCAGCACCCAATCCCAGCCGTGGCGAGTTGCTTATTGATCTGAAGCTGGAAAAGACAACGCCCGTAAGGATTGAAATACGGGATGCAACCGGCAGACGGGTACTAAGCGATTTCGCGGGCAATGTACAACACCTGCAGCGCCGGCTGAATTTGAGCAATCTGCAGAGCGGGTGGTACTTGCTGTCTATCCGTTCAGCCCAGGGCCAAATCAATCGCCGGATACTGCTGGCAAAGTAATCAGAGCTTGGCTTCATCCCAGGAGGCTTCCCGGGATGAAGCGCTTACCGGCGGCTGTAATTTGGGGACTCTTTGGTAATGGTGACGTTGTGCGGGTGGCTTTCCAAAATGCCTGAACCAGTAATTTTGGTAAACTGTGCCTGCTGTAAGCCAGGGATATTGGCCGCTCCGCAGTAGCCCATACCAGCACGCAGGCCGCCGAGGTACTGCACCATTACTTCACCAACTGTGCCCTTGTACGGCACCCGCCCCTCTATGCCTTCGGGTACCAGCTTTTTGATATCATCCTCTACATCTTGGAAGTAACGGTCTTTAGAGCCCCGCTCCATGGCGGCAATTGATCCCATACCCCGGTATACTTTGAACTTTCTGCCCTCGTAAATAATGGTCTCTCCGGGGGCTTCCTCCACACCGGCAAACAGGCCGCCGGCCATTACAGTGCTGGCACCAGCAGCCAGTGCCTTGGCGATGTCTCCCGTATACCGAATCCCTCCGTCGCCAATGATGGGGACCTTCAGGTCAGCTACCGCCTGCGCGGCATTGTAGATTGCCGTCAGTTGCGGCATCCCCACCCCAGCTACTACTCTGGTAGTGCAGATGGAGCCTGGCCCTACACCGACTTTGATGCCATCCGCTCCTGCTTCAGCGAGTGCGCGCGCTCCGGCGCCAGTAGCTACATTGCCACCGATTACCTGCAAGTCTGGGAAATGGCCTTTCACTTCTTTTATAGCGTTCAACACGCCAGCAGAGTGGCCGTGGGCGGTATCTACTACCACCACATCCACATCTACCCGCATTAGAGCTTCTACTCTTTCCAGCATGTCTTGGGTGACGCCGACTGCGGCACCGACCACCAAACGGCCCAGCTCATCTTTGCAGGAGTTGGGGTAGTTTTTCACCTTCATGATGTCTTTGTAAGTGATGAGGCCGACGAGCTTGTTGGTTTCATCCACCACCGGCAGTTTTTCAATTTTGTGGCGCTGCAGGATATCCCTGGCCTGATCGAGGTTGGTGCCTACGGGGGCGGTGACGAGTTTCTCGCTGGTCATCAGTTCACTGACGGGCGCATCTACCCGGGTTTCGAAGCGCAGGTCCCGGTTGGTAAGAATGCCAACCAGTTTGTCCTTTTTGTCTACGATGGGAATACCGCCAATTTTGAACCGGCGCATCAGGTTAAGTGCGTCGCCAATGGTAGCGTTAGCATGTAGGGTGACTGGGTCCACAATCATGCCGCTTTCGGAGCGTTTGACGCTGCGGACTTGCTCTGCCTGCTGCTCGATCGTCATGTTTTTGTGGATGATGCCGATGCCGCCCTGCCGTGCAATGCCAATGGCCAGTTTGTTTTCGGTAACGGTGTCCATAGCTGCCGAAACAACCGGTGCGTTGAGCCGTAGATTCTTGGTAAGCTGAGTGGTGACATCGACTTCCCGGGGCAGTACTTCGGAGTAAGCGGGAACCAAAAGAACGTCATCGAAGGTGAGCCCTTCGCCGAGAAATTTGTTGTGAGCTGTTTTCTTTGTTTCCATGCGCAAAGGTAAATAATTTGCATCCAAAAAGAAAAAGCCCATTTTGAATAATCTGGTCAGAGTTTTACCTCCCGCAGCGGCTCAGGCAGAAACGGGCTGGCATCCCCTCCGCCCTTGATGATTTCTCGTACGATGGTAGAGCTGATATGGGAATAAGCCGGCTGGCTGATAAGGAAGATGGTCTCCAAACCCTGGCCAACAATATTGTTGAGCTGGGATATGGTCTTTTCGTAGTCGAAGTCGGAAGCGTT
>CAYNIT010000100.1:0-14258 GCA_964397205.1 uncultured Phaeodactylibacter sp.
CTCCCGCCCCGCAACCGAAGCACTTGTAGATCCCTTTGGAAGGAGAAACAGTGAAAGAGGGCGTTTTCTCGTTGTGGAACGGGCAGAGCCCGATCATATTGACCCCGCGGCGCTTGAGGCTGACAAAATCCTCCACCACATCTTCTACCCGCGCCGTTTCCAGCACTTCTTCTATGCTTTTTTGCTTGATCATAGGAGCTAAAATACGCTTTTTTCGCCCGCCGGAAAAGTTTAACGCCACCTTAAGCGCTTTAACAAATCAGCTTAAACAGCTTGAAATCAACTGCTTATCCCGCTTAATTAACAAGCCTTAACACTTAATAACATTTTATTATAGACCACAGCCGCTGGTTTATGCGTCTTATTATAGCATATTAAAGCGTAACAACGCTTTTACAAGATTAAATGGGTGTTCTCATAGTGTGTGGGCTACCCCGTCTCCGCAAGGATGTACGGGGTAGTTTTTTTTAGCCTATTTTCTTTTCTAAATCATTGACTATCAGTGATTTGCAGGGTAGCCTCCAAAAAATTATGATTTTTTTCCAACCAGATTAAACAAAAAGATAGCGAATTGTGTAATTTAGAGTATACAGAGAGAGCGCGTTAGTGAGCCCGCTGCACCTTCCTTTCTATAGCAGCGGGTTTTTTTGTCCTCCCTGCTCCTGCTACTTAGGTTCCTGCTCTGCTTCTTTTTCAGCCGATTCTACAATAAAAAACTTAGCCGCTTTAGGGGTGAAGTAATGGGACTTCACATAGTCTGGCCGCTTGGTCAGCTCAATAGGCACAGTATTGTTGGGGCTGTTGACCGATATGCCGCTGAGGTCGACTTCCGCTTTGAAATCCCGGTAGCTGACCTCGTCGTACTTGCTCAAACCTACCTTAAATACAACAGTGACCTTATCGGGGAAGATGCGGAGACTATCGGGCGCATTCTTGGCGATCAGAGGGGCATAGACCGATTTCTCTGTGATGGGCTCCACTTCTATATGTGCCTTCACCTGCTGCACCGACAAGGAAAGCTCCGGAGGCGTAGGCGCGAGGGGCACATCTAACTGCAGGCTTCGGTGCAAACCGCTCTGTTCTATAGAGTCGGTTTGCCAATAGGAATAAGTTTCCAAAACGGATGCTGGCCCGGATAGCACAACGGAATCTGGCTGTAAACTGATTGGCGACTTAAGCTGATGTTCGGGAGCGAAGCTGAGGTCGGCCACTGAGATAATGGGTATCTTCCTGCTGGCTTTTTTTTCGAGTTGCAGGGTCAATTCCTCCTGACGGATTTCCAGGATTTGAATATCATCGGAATAGAGTTGCTGTTTGACATCATTCTGCAGCTGGCTGCTGGAAATGGTGAGCCGTTTGAGCCCCGACATATCGTACTCTAATTCGAGCCGCCGGGCGGAAAAGTAGTCGAACATGAGGTCCCAGCCCGTCCCTTCTAAGCGGGCAGTAATGGACGGCGGCGGCAGGCTGGACAGCACTTGGTCAGATGGCGTCTGAATATCAAATACGACCTCCTTTTGAGCAACGTACGTTTGAGATAGTTTGATGAGCAACCAAAAGATAAAGGCTATCCCGATGCAAGCAAGCAGGATAGCCCGGTCTTCCTTCGGAGCAAGCCGAAAATTCTTTCTATTTATCTTTATCCTCGCCATCTTCTGAAGATAAAGATGCTGTCATTTCCTTAGAAATGGCACTGCGGATAACGCGGATGTAGGTTTTGTTGGATACCTCCAGCGTGACGATCTTGTCTTCTAACTTATTGATGCGGCCAATGATACCGCTTGCAGTGACGACTTCATCTCCTTTTTGCAGGCTTTCGCTGAAGCTTTTTTGCTCCTTCTGCCGCTTTTGCTGCGGCCGGATCAGAAACAGCCAGAAGATGACGATCATCGCGCCGATGAAAATCAGATTGTACATGCCGGCATTGCCCGCCTGCAATAGTAAAGTTTGCATTGATAACATTGCTTAAAGTTAAGTTTGTATTTAGTCTTGGCCTTCTTCTTCCTCTCCGGGTACTTGCACGAAGCCTTTGAGGAAAATCCGGGTGGTATTTGGGTAGGTATTGGCAGTAATGGTTACCGGTTTGACTTGCCGGTTGCGTTTGCCCTTGCTGTCGTAGCGCACCTCTATAGCCCCCTCCTCTCCGGGCGGGATCGGTTTTTTCGGCCATTTGGGAACGGTGCACCCACAGGTAGAACGGGCACTGTTTATGATCAGCGGAGATTTGCCAGTGTTTGTGAAGGTGAAAGTGTGGGTAATGATCTCGCCCTGTCTGATCTCGCCGAAGTTGTACTCTTCCTCATCGAAGGTTATCTTGGCCACATTGACGGTATCAATCTCATCAGCGGAGACGGGATTGCGTATGATATCTGAGTTTTTGATGGGCCCTTGTTTTTTGATTTCCTCCAGCGACTTTTCGGAATTGCCCTCTAACTCTCCATTCTGGCAGGATGCCAGGAGGAGGGAAAGAGGCAGCATCAAGAGCAATGTCTTTTTCATTTTCATCCATTTTGCAATTAGCGTCAGTTTTGAGCGAAGCACTCCATTGCGAACAAAAGTAGCCCCCAACCCCTGAAAAAGTAAACTTTGCGCCCTAAAGTTTGGATAGGCGGCAGCGGGAGGTGCCTGCATCTATAAGCAAAACTTCTGGAGGCTGGCATTTGTTTTTCCAATATCCTAAAGCAAGTCATGCAAGTTTTTCTGATCGGATTTATGGGAAGTGGCAAGACACATACCGGGCAGCGCCTGGCCAATCTTCTGTCCCGCCCTTTCTACGATCTGGATGAAGAGATAGAGCGTTTTGCTGGCAACAGCATAAGCGCGATTTTTCAGGAGGCAGGCGAAGGGCACTTCCGCAAATTAGAACGGGATTGCCTGCGCAGCCTGGGAACCGGCAGCAAGGCCGTCATCGCCTGCGGCGGCGGTACGCCTTGTTTCTATGACAACATGCGGTGGATGAACGCGCAAGGGCTCAGCATCTACCTGCGCTGCCCCGTCCCTCTATTGGCTCAGCGCCTCCGCAAGGGGCAGGCTCACCGCCCCCTGATACGCGGCCTGCGCCAGGAGCAGTTGGAAGCATTCATCGGCAGTAAGCTCGCGGCGCGCTCCCCCTTTTATATGCAAGCTAATGTGGTCTACGATCAGGAGTTGCCGCAGGAAGACGTAGCCACCGCATTGTACCATCAATTCAGCAACATCATCGGGCATTGAACATGAAGCACATCGGTATCGATTACGGCAGCAAAATGGCGGGCACTACAGCCATCGCCTTTAGTGAGGGCGGAGCACTGCAATTTGTGCAAAGCAAGAAGAAAAAGGATGCCGACCAATTCGTCAAAAGCTGGGCAGAAGAACAAAAGCCGGAGCTGGCTTTTCTGGATGCCCCGCTAAGCCTGCCTTTGGTTTACACCTCCCAAAGCAGCGGCTCCGATTACTTCTACCGGCAGGGCGACCGCGATGTAGGAGCCATGTCGCCGATGTTTCTAGGAGGGCTGACTGCTCGGGCGATGCAGCTGCGCCAACAATTAAAGGCATTGGGCTGCCAGTGCTTTGAAACCTACCCAGCTCAGCTATCCCGCGTACTTGAACTGAGCCGCAAACGCTACAAAAAGGACGATGGCTATTTGGCCGAGGCCACTGAAGTGGTTATGCAACAGCTGCCGGAGCACCGTTTGCTGGCACCCCCGCAGAACTGGCACCAATTTGATGCCCTGCTGGCGTACTGCAGCGGGCGGCGCTACCTGAGCGGCCAATGTGACATCTTTGGCAAAGATGAAGAAGGGATAATACTGGTTTGACATTGCCAAAAAATCAGTAGCTTTGGAAACATTCCAGAGTGATTGCTATGGCTTACACCTTTTCTATTCCATTCTACGCTTTCCGCTTGCACCTCAAACCGGGCGTCAGCCTTTTGGCGCCTCTGGCTGACCAATCCGTGCTCCGGCTACAGCAGCCGTTGCCTATCCTAGCAGGGCAGTACGCTGAGGCGCTGCAGCAAAAGGTGCTTGATAAAGGGCAAATCGGGGAAATCCTCAACCACTTCCAACAGGGCGATTTTCACCCTGGCACCGTCAAAGTGCCCTTTCGCGCCGCCAAAGATGGGCTGGCTTACCCGGCTTTTGAATTGGAGTTCTTTTATTATTTCAACACCTCCCGACAAGGCATATGGGGCATCGTCCCTACGCTGGGCATTGAAGTGTTTGCTAAAACAGAAGAAGCGCTTCAACCGCAGCTGCGCGATGCCATCCGGCTGGAATTCACCCGCAAGCGCCGCCTGCAGGCTGTGCAGGGCATTGTAAGCGCCATCTGGTACGATGCTGTAGAGTTGCAGCAGCATCCCGTAGAACTCCGCGCACCTTCCCCCAAGGAGCTGGAAGAAAAGGTTCAGAATAAGCAAGACCGATTGCTGCCTAAGGCAGCAGAAAAATTGCAGAAAATAAAAGCAGCCTGTTACGGCAGGCCAAAAGAACTGCACCGGCTTGCCCAAATCCTAAATGGCTCTTTTCAACGCAGTGTACTGCTAGTAGGCCCCTCCGGAGTCGGCAAGACCGCCTTGGTCCGGGAGCTGCACCGTCAGCGCCAGCATCTAAAATTGAAAGGCATCATTTGGGAAACTACCGCCTCTACCCTCATTAAGGAGCTGATGAAAGAGACAGGCTGGCAGGAAAACCTTACTCAGCTCTGCCAGGAATTATCAAGCACCCGTGACATCCTTTTCTTGCGCAATCTTATGGACTTGTTCGAAGTAGGCAAGTCCGAAGGCAACAGCGTAAGCATGGCAGACTACCTCCGCCCTTTTTTAGCCCAAGGCTCTATAACCATCTTGACAGAGTGCACCGAGGAAGAACTGGCCAATATCGAGCTCAAAAGCCCCAACTTCCTTTCGTTTTTTCAACGCATTCCGCTTCAGGAACCGCCGCCGGTCGAAGCGGAAGCGATCATTCTCAAAAAAGCCAAGGACATTGCTCGGCAGCAGAAGTTGGAAATGGACAAGAGCGCGGTCAGAGAAGCCATCCGCCTGAGCCGGCGATTCACGCCCTACAATGGCATGCCCGGCCGCCCCATCCGTTTTTTGGAAAGCATTTTGCTGCAACGCCCGGCCGCTGCGCGACTAACGAAAGGAGGCCAAAGGGTAGAAAGGGCAGAAGTTATCAGCCAGTTTTGCCAAGAGACCGGCATGCCTGCTTTTATGGTTGACCCCGATGTGCCGATGGACCCGGAAAAGGTTATGGCAGATTTCAATGCCTCGGTATTTGGGCAAGAAGAAGCCGTTGAACGGGTAGCCGGCGTACTATCAACCGTAAAAACAGCTCTGGCGCGCAGTGGAAAACCGATCGCTTCTCTGCTCTTCGTAGGGCCTACCGGAGTCGGAAAAACAGAATTGGCAAAGGTCATCGCACGCTTCATGTTTGGCAGCAGCGATCAGCTGACCCGCTTTGACATGAGCGAGTTCTCCACTCCCTACGAAGTACAGCGCCTGACAGGTACGGGGTCCTTTTCAGAAGGGTTGCTGACCTCCGCCGTGCGCAAAGCACCCTTCGGCTTGATCCTGTTCGATGAAATTGAGAAGGCACACGGCAGCTTCTATGATTTGCTGCTGCAAATCCTCGGAGAAGGGCGGCTGACCGACAGCCAGGGCAAGCTCGTCAATTTCTGCAGCAACATCATTGTGATGACCTCTAATGTGGGCGCTGAAAGCTTGAGCGCACAGCCCATCGGCTGGAAAAGCGGCTGGACAGCCGAGGGCGTGAAACAGCACTTCACGGTTGCTGTGCAAAAGTACTTCCGGCCCGAGCTTTTCAACCGAATTGACCAGATGGTCCCCTTTGCGCCGCTTGACCAGCTGACCATCCGTTACGTAGTGGAACGAGAAATTGAGCTGCTGCGAAAGCGCGAGGGCATAGGCTACCGCCGGCTGCACCTGAGCCTCAGCGAAGAAGTGTACGACTACCTGGCCGAGCAAGGTTATAGCCAAAAGTACGGTGCCCGGCAATTGCAGCGCACCATACGGGAAAAGCTGATCATACCGCTCGCTAAAACGCTCAACACCCATGACCCGGATGATCAACTGGAGGTGCGGGTACGGCTAACAGCAGGCCGATTGGCGATACATGCCGAAGCGGACCCCCTGGGCTTGGACCTGCTGCTGGAGGAATACACCAAAATCAGCTATACCGATTACGCCAGCCAGCTGCGCCGATCTATGACCCGGCTGCGGGAAGGGCATTACTACATCAAACTCCTCAGCGAACTGGATTTGCTGCGCCAGCGGAAAAAGAAAAAGGGCAATGCTTTCTGGAAGGATCGTCAGGCCGCTGAGCAGCTGGGGTACTATATGGACACCCAGTCTAAATCCGATGCGCTGTACGAAGAAATACAACTGCTGGAAGCAGCCCTCTCGCAATCTTGCTTGGGGACGGTGCCCTACGAAACAGATTGGGCCGGGCAATTGGAAGATTGGGAAAAGAAACTGTTTCTACTCAAGCTGGAGTTGTACGCCCGCCTTGTGCCCAGCGACAACTACTGCTACCTCTCCCTGTACGGGGAGCAAGCTGCCGCCCTGCTGAGGTTTTACCTCCAACTGCTGAAAAACAAAGGCTACGAGTACGAAGCCCAAACCATTTGGCGATCCGGCGCGGTGGAAGAGCCTGGGCCAAAGGGCAGTGAACCGGAGGTGCCGTACATTACCCGCACTTTGCCGCCCAACGAAGTGCCCCAAGCGGATTCGGAAGCAGAGGTATTGCTAGGCGCAAACTTTAAAATACAGGGAGCAGCCGCCTACTTGTATTTCAAAAGCGAATCGGGTGCACAAGAATGGCACCTGCCGCCCGATGAGCCAGCCAGGCATTTGGTGTTGGTGAGCAATCAACCCATAGACCCTCCCAACAACATACACCGTTGGGAAG
The DNA here is from genome assembly GCA_964397205.1 of uncultured Phaeodactylibacter sp. GTDB lineage: Bacteria > Bacteroidota > Bacteroidia > Chitinophagales > Saprospiraceae > Phaeodactylibacter. Next base: position 6,906 of record CAYNIT010000100.1, read on the forward strand.
CTTATATCAATCGAGCGGTGCGGCGCGTTATTAAACCAGATAACATTAAAGACAATTATTTCAAGCTGAACCGGGAATACAACAAAGGGCAATTACCCGAGCTCCTGCAGGAGCAACTGGATCAGCATTTCAAAATCAAGTTAGACCGAGCCGTTTTATGATTCGACTATCCGCACTAATAGGCTTTTTGCTAGTACTGCCGGCTTTACTCGCCGCACAAACCAGCAAAAAAGACAGCCTGCAGTATTTTTACTGGGCCAGTTTCAAAGACAAAATGGAAAGCCCTTACAGCGTAGAGGAACCCGCTGCCTTTCTGTCCCCCAGGGCCATTGAGCGCCGGGAACGCCTGAATATTCCAATCACCCCGGAAGACTTCCCTCCCAATCCGGAGTACCTCGACAGCGTCCGCAGCTTGGGTGGGCCCATCCACCACGATTCCCGATGGCTCAATGCGGCGACGTTCCGAGGGAGCGACAGCAGTGCCCAAAGGGTTGCTCAGCTGCCATTCGTTGATACCGTATGGCAAGCCGGGCCGTACCGGCCTCCCCGCGGGGCAAGGCTGAGCCGAGGCTTCAAAATGGACAGCCTGCGGACTAAGCCGCAGGAGGAGGCGTACTACGGTTACGGCAGCCGGCAAATACAAATGTTGGAGGGCGACAGCCTGCACAAATTAGGATACCGCGGCGAAGGAGTGCTGATAGCCGTATTGGACGGCGGTTTTATCGGAGCAGATCAGAGCCCCTTTTTCGATAGCTTGCGGGCGGATGGGCGGCTGTTGCCACCGATGGACATTGTAGACGGCGATACGATGGTCTGGGAGTCCAGCACCCACGGTACCAAGGTGCTGTCTACCATGGCAGCTGACAAGCCAGGGCTGTTGGTCGGTACCGCCCCGGGAGCCAGCTACATCTGCATTAAAACAGAGGATACCCGGGGAGAACACCGCATAGAAGAGTGCCACTGGGTAGCCGGCATAGAATATGCAGACAGCCTCGGAGCCGACTTAGTTAACTCTTCGCTGGGCTATACAACTTTTGATGATCAGAGTATGGACTACGACAGCACCAGCTTGACCGGAGAGCTTTCGGTGGCTAGCCGGGCGGCAGACATCGCTGCCCAAAAGGGCATGCTGGTTATAACCAGCGCGGGCAACGAAGGCAGTTCTTCTTGGCGGTACATCGGTATTCCGGCGGATGCAGAAAAAGCCTTGTCCGTTGGAGCAACAACGCTCGACGGCCAGCTAGCTGGTTTTAGCTCCGTGGGGCTGCCCGGTGAAAGCGTCATCAAACCAGACATTGTGGCTCCGGGGGCTTGGGTGGTCACCGCTGGTGCTTTCCGGTATAGAGTTACCATGGCATCGGGCACCTCCTTTGCATCTCCCATTACCGCAGGCTTGGTGGGCTGCTTGCGGCAGGCTTATCCCGATAAAAGCGTAGAAGAAATTTTGGAGGCTGTGAGGCGGAGCAGCTCTAATGCAGCCGTTCCGAATTATCAGACTGGTTACGGTCTGCCTAATTTTTACAAGGCATTTCACCTGCTGCAGAAAGCGGAGCGGCCTTAAAAAACGAGTTGAATAGCCCGGGCAAACCAGCCCTTGTGGTTTACCCGGGCTTTTTTTAAATCGCCTGGTGGTTAAATGGCTGGATGACCATTTCGGATACAACGCCGGAGGCAGGCTGCTGGCACAGGAACCATACGGCGCGCCCGGCTTCTTGCGCCGTCAGGAATTTCTTCCGGTTTACCGGCATGTCGATATCATCCCAGAATTCTGAATCTACGCCGCCCAGGTAGAGATTGGTCAGGCGGACGTTGGTGCGTTTGAGCTCTTCCCGGATGGACTTGACCATTCCGTTCAAGCCGTATTTGGAAGCCGCGTAGGCAGCGGCAGCAGCCATCGGAGCTTTGCCAAGCACCCCTGGAATATTGATGAACATACCTTTCTTGGCTTCCTTCATGGGCGGGAGGAAGGACTGCATGACCAAGAAGGCCCCCTTGAGGTTGATGTCGAGCACCCGGCTGAGCTGATCGTACTCGATGTCCTCGAATTTTTTGAGGTAACCTACCCCTGCCGCATTGATTACGATGTCGAGCCGCTCCACCTTTTCGTGGATTTTGTCGGCTACTGCTTTAACTGATTTGGGGTCGGTGACCTCCATCTCAAATACCTGATCGTTGGGGATGTCGTTGTTCTTGGCTATTTCCGAGAGCTTTGCTTTGTCCCGTCCGGTGATGAAGACCTCGGCTTGCCCGCCCTTTATCATTCGGGTGGCTTCCGAGCCAATTCCACCGGTAGCTCCTACAATTAAGACTTTCTTGTTGGCAAGAAGTTCAACTGCCATATCTTTTAACTGATTTTTATGATTGAATCGCGCTCAGAAACTCAGAGCGCACGTTTTCGTTTAGAAATTTGCCGCTGTACTCAGTGGTAACCGTGCTGCAGGACTGATGTTTAATCCCCCGCATTTCTACGCACATGTGGCTGGCATCTATGTATACGGCTACATCCTCGGTGTGCAACACACGCTTGAGTTCCTCGGCTATTTGGACGGTCAAGCGCTCTTGCACCTGCGGGCGGCGGGCGTAGTACTCTACAATCCGGTTGAGTTTGGATAAGCCAATGACTTGCCCATTGGCAATGTAAGCTATATGGCATACGCCGGTAATGGGCAGAAAGTGGTGCTCGCAGAAGGATTGCACCTGTATGCCTTTCTCCACCAGCATCTGACGGTAAGCAAACTTATTGTCAAACAGCGATACAGACGGCCTTTCATCCGGCTTTAAACCACCAAATATTTCATCTACGTACATTTTGGCTACCCGCTCCGGGGTGCCGCTCAGGGAGTCGTCGCTCAGGTCAAGCCCTAGGGTATGCATAATCTCCCGGAAGTGCTGGGCGATGACTGCTTTTTTTTCCTCATTGGATTGCTCGAAGGCATCGGGGCGCAGGGGCGTATCTACGGATGAAGCCACATGAGACGATCCCATTTCATCTATCCGATCGCCTTGGGGTTGAGGAGCGCCATTGGCATGACCGTTCGGAGCAGGGGCAATACCGTTGCCCGAGTACTTGGAATTGATCATAAAAGATTTATTTAATAGCTTGCTTACTGCAATTTTGAAACGCTTGACTAACGCTAAACGAAATTAATTGTTTAACCATCGACCTTATCATTATGCTAGAAAGGCAAAAACTAAAAGGGCTGATAAGTATACTGTGCCTGCTGTACTGCGCAGGATGTGCGGAAGACCCCGCCAATGGGCCGGGTTTTGAGCAATGCCGCTACGCAGCGCCGGAGCCGGTTTTTCACGAGGGCTTGCCCGGGCTCAGCCGGCACGAATTTGAGCTGCTGGGCAAACGGGCGGAAGAAAAATTTTGGGTAGACCGGGAGTTGAAAGTCGCGCTCGAACAAAGCGGCTGCGATCACATCCGGCAGGTGTTCCAATTCGAATGGCAGGGCGGTGCCCGGGGCAACTCCTCCGTCTACTGGTCGCGCACTGCTGCCGATAAATTCCGGCGCCTGGCCCAGTTTGGTGCCCCTTACCTGAGCTTCAAAGCCATCAGCGATGCCATCCGAAGCAAAGAAAGACAGATCCAAACCGGAGAAAGCGTAGAGCTTCAGCCGGGCATTCAAATGACACTCAATCCACAATCCGCTGGGCAAAAACAGGCCCTGAAAGTGGTGCTGCAGCAAACCGACTGATGCCTTTCGCAATCTGCCCTCCGCCCCTGTTTATCAGGAAGTGAGGAAGCCCAATTGCAATAAAATTAAATTCATAATCGCATCATTTACAGCTATTAATCAAAAAAATGAAGCTTGTCATTTTTTTGCTGCTTGACAAATTGTCAGTGCTTATTTTTGACCTTAAGGGGCATTATCTCTACTTTTATGGTGGAAGTAAAAGCGACTCAGTTCACTCCTTTTTCAATCCATTGAGAATCGGAACCACGCAATGGGCCATCCATTGCGGAAAGAGTATAGTATCAGCAAGTTAAGCGAGCCCCACTGTTTTTTACGGCAGCGGGGTTCTTTTTTTGCGCCTGCCCTGTAATGGGCAAAGTTTCTTCATTTACATTCCGCTGAGTATATTTGCGGCAGCCGCGCCGCGGCTCTGAATCCGATTAGGCTCTCGAAGAGCCGACCAAACTAAACCGGTATCAATAATGGATAAATTCGACCTTATAGTGGTAGGCAGCGGGCCAGGAGGTTACGTAGCCGCCATCCGGGCATCTCAATTGGGCATGAAAGTAGCCGTGGTAGAGCGGGAATCGCTCGGCGGCATTTGCCTCAACTGGGGTTGTATACCCACCAAAGCACTGCTTAAAAGCGCCCAGGTTTTTGAATACATACAACATGCTTCTGACTACGGCATCAAAGTAGAAAAGTCCGAAGTGGATTTCGAGGGCATGGTCAAGCGCAGCCGGAACGTAGCCGATGGCATGAGCAAGGGCATCAATTTTCTGTTCCGCAAAAATAAAATCACCACCCTCAGCGGGAACGGCCGCCTGCAACGCGGCAAAAAGGTGGAAGTGACCGATGACAAAGGCAACAAAAAATCCTACTCAGCGGATCACATCATCATCGCCACCGGCGCAAGGGCGCGGGAACTGCCCAACATCCCCATCGACGGCAAAAAAATTGTGGAGTACCGGAAAGCCATGACCCTGGAAAAGCAACCCAAAAGCATGGTTGTCGTAGGAGCGGGCGCAATCGGCACCGAATTCGCCTACCTGTACAGTTCTATCGGCACCAAAGTGACAGTCGTTGAGTTTCTGGAGCAGGGGCTGGTGCCTCGAGAAGACCCCGATGTTTCTAAGGAACTTTCCAAAATTTACAAGAAAAAGGGCCTGGATATCATGGCCAACACCATGGTTGAAAAGGTCGACACCAAGGGCCGCGGCTGCAAGGTCACGGTCAAGAACCGCAAATCGGGAGAAACCAAAGAGATCAATTGCGACATTGTCCTCTCTGCAGCTGGCGTCACCCCAAATACGGAAGATATAGGCTTGGAAGCGCTGGGCATTAAGATGGAGAAGGGAGTCGTACAGGTAGACGAGTTCTACCGTACTAACGTATCTGGCATCTACGCCATTGGCGATGTTACTCCTGGCCCGGCCCTGGCGCACGTAGCAAGCGCCGAGGGCATCATTTGTGTCGAGCAAATTGCTGGGGAGAAGCCGCAGCCACTGGACTACAACAACCTGCCGGCTTGCACCTACTGCGTACCGGAAGTAGCGTCCGTCGGCTACACCGAAGAGGCGGCCAAGGAAGCCGGCTACGAACTGAAGGTAGGCAAATTCCCATTTTCAGCCTCTGGCAAGGCCAGCGCAGCCGGCGCTAAGGAAGGCTTCGTCAAAGTCATCTTTGATGCCAAATACGGCGAATTCCTGGGAGCTCACATGATCGGTTACAACGTGACTGAAATGATTGCCGAGGTGGTTGCCGCCCGCAAACTGGAGACCACGGGCCACGAGATCATCAAGTCCGTACACCCCCACCCTACCATGAGCGAGGCAGTCATGGAAGCAGCCGCCGCAGCCTACGACGAGGTTATCCACCTTTAAGCTTGCCAACAGCACTCTAAAAGCCTGTCTCGAACCCATCGGGGCAGGCTTTTTTGTTTTTTAAGCGAGTATTAAGCCCTTATTAACTGCATTAAGCAATCCGCCCCGCCCCCTTTAAGCCGCGGTTAAGCCGTGCAGGTTTACTTTGCGGCAAGTTAATGAGAAAACGCACTTTTATTTTACCCCCGCATCTCTGACTCAAGCTCATCGCGAGAACTGGCTTGGGAGACGAGCTGCGACAAAACCAATCAACTATGTTAACCATTGAAAATGTAATTCCAAGGGACATGCTGGATGTCAAAGGCTATGTAAAGCTTTACGAAGGTCCTTCCGTTGAAGACCTGGAAGATGTCCCCCCCGTGAACATCATCCAGCGCGATCAGACCATGTACGTGCACTTCCACTGGAAACAGCACGGCTGGCTCGGACGCCTGATCAGCAACTGCACCTGGAAAGCCAGCGTCTTTCTGGAGCAAATCGGCAAAGGCGAAGTCGACAACCCAGCCCCGGTCAATGTTAGCTTCCAGCAAGCTTCACCTGCCTACTACCGAGGCGTGGTTACCTTGCCAGCTAACTCACTTCCCGAGGGCGCATTCCGCGTAGTCGCCACCCTCACCTTGCAAGGACCGAGCGGCCCCACGCCAATTGCTGCTTTCGATGACTTGGGCATCGTACAAGTCTACGAGGACTAATATCCCGAATTCAGCGAAGCCGAGTACCGGTAGCGATACCGGTTGGGAGATTAGGAGGGGCTGCCAGAGGGTAGCCCCTTTGTATTTACAGACCCCTAAAAACAACTTTTATGATACCTCAAAAAATAATTGATGCCATACAGGCGAAAGCAGCCGAGGAGTCTTCCCGCTGCGGCATCCACCAAGAGGAGGAACAACGGCAATACCGGGCGTACTGCCTCGACGAAGAGGGCAGCGTAGTATTCCTCAGCAAACCGTACAATACCCGGCATTACTGCGAAAGCGCCCTGACCAACCTGCAGAGCGGCACCTTTGTGGGAGAAATCAAAGAAGACGAACAGGGCTTTTTTATAGAATTCAAAAGAGACAGCGGCACCATGATCGGCATCAGCCCAAGCTTTTCTTCCCGTGAAGCAGCGGAAACTGCCCTAGCCGGGCTAGCTCCTTCAAAGGAGCAGCCAAAGCGCTCGCTTAGCAAAGAAAGGCTAAAGGAGGAATTGCCCCGGCATTCGTTCCGCATAGACCTGTACCCAGCCGGTGAGGGCAGCCCGCTGCGCGGCCGGATCGAGCACACCATCTCTCAGGAAAGCGCCAGCTTTCAGGGCTTAGACACCGAGCTGATCCGCTCTTTCTTGGCGAAGCACTTGCCTGCGGTGCCGGCCCCACCCGGCAAAGCGAAAAGCGACCAAGCCACTATTGAGTTGGAAGGGCAGCCAAAGGGGCGGGCCGCTTTCCCCAACCAAGCGCTGCAGCAAGTGAAAATCGCAGCGCCCGTTGCGGGCTTAGGCGCGTATGATGTCTTCGTATACGCTAAATCATTAGACCGGCAGCAACAGGTGCTGGTGGGCAGAACGAGCGGCGAAGCTTATCCCATCCGGCTCAGGGTGTTTTTAGAAAACTTGCCCGGCGGGTGGTATCGGCTGGAAGGCACGCTACAGTTTAAAGACAATACACAGCCCGGCTACACCCTGCGCAGCGAGCTGTTCCACCTGATGGGGGAACCGGCTGAGGCAGCCGCTGTATCCGGCTAGTAGTGGAAACAATATTAAGGGGTCGCGCAACAATAACTTACCGATTTAGACTCGTTTTTTTGCACGC
>CAYNIT010000101.1:0-14180 GCA_964397205.1 uncultured Phaeodactylibacter sp.
GCGCTTTGAGGAAGCCCCGCTTCATGGGCCGGCCTTCGAGATCGTAGTACCCTTCGTGCTTGCCATCCTCGCTGACGTAGTAGATGGCGTGGTACTCATTGCCCCCCGTCTTGTAGTAGGCTGCCTGAACATCGCCGATTCCCACTTCTTCGCCCTCGATGAATTTGCGGTTGTATACCAGCTTGAATTCGTCGCCTTTTTGCAGGTGATGGAAGTCAATAGACCACTGCAGGGCATCTTCCATTTTAGAGGCCAGCTCATAGCTTTCGCCCTGCCCGACGATGGCGTTCCAGAGAGAAGACTCCAGCAGGCCCGCCATCTCGCCGGGCTTGATGTCTACTTCGCGCTCCCGGCGCTCTACCTGGTACTCGCCCTGTAGTTCAAAAACCACGTATTCGTAGGCATTCGGCTCGTAAACCAGGTACTCTGCCCGTTCTTGTGCGGGGTCAGCCAGGACGGTGTAAGGTTTGCCGACCCGGAAATGGCGAACGTCGAAAACATCCTTGGCGTTGGCCACCAACTGTTCGATAGAAGGGTAGTCTATACCCAAATCCTGCAAGATATCCCCCAGAAAGGCCCCGGATTGCACCGTACGCTCCTTCAGCTGGAAGGTGTCAATGGCAAATCCGTACCGGTAAGTAGGAATGGTAAGGGGGAGGCTGCCCAGCTCCTGGGCTTGATCGGCGGCGACGAGCGATGCGCGCATGCTCGTTTTGCCGGTGAATTGCTGGCTGATGAAGTAGGCGGTGGTGCCGAGAAGCAGGAAAGCGCTGGCAACAGCACCGTAAGTCAGCCTTTTTTGATTTCTTTTGACAAATCGAGTCATCGATTCAGGTAAATCCACAGTCACATGATTTGGTTATACAATCGTTCTGTAATGGCTTATAGAAGGGCTGCAAAAGCCCGTGCGGGTATTGTATCGTGGAAGTTGCTGATGTTTTTGGGAAGCATGGTTGAGGCATGAAAAGTAGTCCTGCGTGTTTGTTTGTGGTGACACAAATATAGAATTGGCTGTCAATTTCACCTAATTAATCTCGTTAAAACTGCAAAAAGCGGAACTTTTTGCGGGAACTTACGTAAGAGGCCAGGCGAATTGGATTCAAGTTGCCCCTTCTCAACGGAAGCCACCAGCCGGGCCTTGCCGATTTACTATCTGCAATTTTTTTCTACATTTGCCCTCAAATTCACCAGCATGGCCAAAGCATCCAAGTACGGCAAGCGCGGGGTATCCGCTACCAAAGACGAAGTGCACAAGGCAATCCAGGGCCTGGACCAAGGCCTGTACTCTAATGCTTTCTGCAAGATTTTGCCCGACTTCGCTGCCGGCAGCGAAGCGCACTGCAACATCATGCACGCGGATACAGCCGGCACCAAAGGCAGCCTCGCTTACCTGTACTGGAAGGAAACCGGCGATCTCTCCGTCTGGGAGGGCATCGCCCAGGATGCTATGGTCATGAACCTGGACGATATGGGCTGCGTGGGCTGTGTCGACAACATCTTGCTGTCCTCTACCATCGGCCGCAATAAAAACCTCATCCCCGGAGAAGTCATCACCGCCATCATCCAATTCACCGCCCGCTTTGCGGAGATGCTCCAGCAACAGGGCGTACACGTACATCTGGCCGGTGGAGAGACGGCGGATGTGGGCGATATCGTCCGCACGATCGACGTGGGCTACACGGCCTTTGCGCGGATGAAGCGCGAAGAGCTGCTGGTCAACAACATACAGGCGGGAGATGTCGTAGTCGGTTTAGCCTCCTATGGGCAAGCCAGCTACGAGTCTGCCTACAACGGTGGCATGGGCAGCAACGGCTTGACCTCCGCGCGCCACGATGTATTTGCCCACGATTACGCTGCCAAGTACCCGGACAGTTTCGACCCCAACACGCCGGAAGAGGTCGTCTACATCGGCAGCAAGCAACTAACCGACCCGGTTGATATCGGCGGCGGGCAACAGATGACAGCCGGCAAGCTCGTCCTCTCCCCTACCCGCACTTATCTGCCGGTCATAGCCCAATTGCTGAGAAGCCTGCGCCCTGAGCTCCACGGTATGATCCACAATACCGGCGGCGGCTTGAGCAAGGTGGTCAAGTTCATTGATGGCGTCCGGGTAGTGAAAGACAATCTCCTCCCCCTGCCTCCGCTTTTCCAACTTATACAGGAGGAAGCTAAAACCGAATGGAAAGAAATGTACCAGGTCTTCAACATGGGCCAACGCCTGGAAGTGTACCTGCCGGAAAACCGAGCCGAAGCCGTGATTGATATCGCACGCAGCTTCGGCATCGACGCCCAGGTCATCGGCCGGGTAGAGCCCGCAGAGAAGGCCAGCGTACGCGTAGAAAGCCCCCATGGCACATTCGATTTTACCAGCTAAACAGACGCATGAGAAGAGTCACCAAGCAACAAAAAGTAAAAGCCATTACCGAAATCCTGGAGTCTTACTATCCAGAAGTCCCTATCCCACTCGACCACAAAGACCCTTACACCCTGCTGATCGCCGTTCTGCTCTCCGCCCAGTGCACCGACGAGCGGGTCAATCGCATATCTCCACTATTGTTCGAACGGGCGGATACCCCCCGGAAAATGGCGGAACAGCCAGTGGAAGAGATACGGGAGATCATTAAACCCTGCGGCTTGTCCCCCCGCAAGTCTAAAGCCATCAGCGAGCTGTCGCAAATTCTGATGGAACAATACGGCGGGGAGGTGCCCAAAGATATGGAAGCCCTGGAAGCCCTGCCGGGCGTAGGGCACAAGACCGCCTCCGTAGTCATGGCTCAAGCCTTTGGCGAACCGGCCTTCCCCGTCGATACGCACATCCACCGCCTGGCTTACCGCTGGGGGCTGACCACTGGCAAAAATGTTCAGAAAACGGAATCCGACCTCAAGCGGCTGTTTCCACAAGAGCTTTGGAACAGACTGCACTTGCAGATGATCTTTTTTGGCCGGGAATACTGCAAAGCGCGGGGGCATGATCCGCGGGAGTGCCCCATCTGCTCCAAGTACGGGCGGAAGACCTTATTCAAGTAGACGACAGCAGGATCAGCTAAGCCAAGGAAGAACCGCCGGCTGCCTTGTCAAATTACGGCAAAAGTACAGCGGTTGCCCGATCCCAAACCGCCGGCGGTTGTTCTTCTAAAAAAGTTCCATTATGCTCAAAAAATATTTTGGCACCACCCTGCAGAGCCTGCGTGTGCTGGCTATCTGGGAAGGTGTGTCCTTTCTTTTGATCTTGTTTGTGACGATGCCGCTGAAGTACCTGGCCGGCATGCCGGAACCCAATCTGGTGGTAGGCATGGCCCACGGCATCTTATTCATTGGTTACGTAGCCCTGGTGGTGCTGGCTAGTAGCGAGTACGGCTTCAACCTGAAGCAAACCTTCTGGTCGCTCGTCGCTTCGGTGCTGCCCTTCGGGACATTCGTAGCGGACAGCCGGATTTTCAAGCCCATTCAAGTCAGAATGGATAGCCAAAGCCCAGGTTAAAGGCCACGATATCGGTGAAATTCAGGTTTATCCGGTTGCCGTTGGGCCGGAAATCCCGGAACCAGTAGTTCTGCCAGTTGTTCGGGTCCCCCGGATTGTCGGGGAATGGGGCAGCGTGGCGCAATTTCACCCCCATATCGAGCCGTAGGATGAAGTAAGAAAAATCCATACGCAGGCCAAAGCCTCCCCCCACTGCGATTTGTTTGTAAAAAGGTTGGTTGGTATACCGGATGGACTCGCCGGTTTCCTGCTCCACGCAGTTATAGGTGCGTTCGGAAAATAGGAACTGCGAGCCGCAGCGGTTGGGGTCGCGCCGCAGTGTCCAAACGTTGCCAGCATCGAGAAAGAAGGCGCCATTGAACAGCCAGAACAATTTGAATCGGTACTCCAGATTGAGTTCCAGCTTAAAATCTCCGGTCTGATAGAGACGCGTGTTGTTGTCACTGCGCACCGCCAGGGTGTCTTCGTAAGCACCAGGCCCCAACCCACGGGGAGCCCAGGCACGCAGGCTGTTGGGTCCGCCGCCGAAGAACTGCTTGACGTAAGGCACGTCACTGGTGTACCCAAACGGGCGCGCGATGCCGATGTTGAGCCGGCCCGCCACGCTTTGCCTGGGGCTGATTTTCCAGTACCGCCTCAAATCCACCTGCGTGCGGATGTACTGGGAGAAGTCGACTTTTTTGCCCCCCCTCAGGTTCAGGCGCAAGGTGTCGGGATCGAGGGCAAAGCTGTTGTATAAGGCGTTGGCCCCCCAGATTTCCGCCCCTGCCAGTTCTACATTAAAACCCAGGTAGTAAGAGTTGCCGCGGCGGTTGGCTCGTGAGTTGAAGCTGTAATTCAGGTCGCGGAACAGAAAGCTTACAAACAGCTGCTCGCCGAAGGAGCGCTCCAGGAAGGGGTTGAAATTGAGCAGAGAATCAAAATTGGCTGCAGTACGCGGGAACAGGTAATCAATGCCTACGTGGTTGAGCGACAGGCTGCGGTTGGAAGCGGATTGGTAGTCAAAGCCATAGGTACCGGTAAAGAGATAGTACTCGTAAAAGTCCAGTATCAGCAGGTAATTGAAATTGGCGGAAATATGGGTGGCGGCGTTTTCCCGCAATTTCTGATAGGAAGAGGCCGGCAGGAATAATGACTTCCCTTTCAGCTTAGCCTTGTTAAGCCGGCGGGCAAGGTGCAGATAGTCAATGTAACGCGGCAGGTAAATGTCGGTCTGCAGCCCGAGATCTACGGTATTCCAAAACTGCCCATTGGAAATAGCGGAGGGCGCCGGGTTGAACTCCACCCCAGTATTGAATTCCGTTATCAGCAGCTCTGCTCCCTTCAGCAGGTTGCGGTGGCGGAAGGAAGGGCTGACGCCCAACCCGATAAGGTTGCCGATACCCGTAGCGCTGCGGCTGGCGTAGTTGAGCTCCATATCGACACCAAATTGCATGCGCTCTTCTTGCGTAAGCTCAATACGAAAATCCAACCGATTGGGATGCAAGCTGTCCACCTGTTGCTTGATGCGCACAAAACGGAACACCCCGAGCCCCGCCAATTGCTTGTTGGTCTGATCGTAATCGCTTTGGCTGTACAGCGAGCCTTCCTTCAGGTAAATGGCGCTCAGAATGGTGGAGGGCTTAACCCGAAAGGTAGGATGCGAAGTGCGGAATAGTATCCCATCCACCACACTGTCCAATCTGATGGAATCCTCCTGCCCCGGTATGTAGTCCATATAGACCCGGATGTCCCCTACCTGGTACACTTGATGGACACTGTCCTCGGGCGGCGGCAGAACCTCCAGCTTGATGGCTGCCTGCTTGCCCGCTACCGTGGTATCCGCCTCGAGCGGAGCGATGTAGCTGTTGAAAAAATTGGCGTAGCCGTGGTTGCGCAAGTAAGTGGTAATGCGGTCGCGCTCCCGCTCGTACAATTCTCCATCGATGGGTGTGCCCTCCTGTAGCACCGTTCTGTGGCTGATGGCCTGAAGCAGGCTGTCCACCTTAGGGTCAGCGCTCAGAAACTCCATGGTATCTACCGTGAATTGGCGGTTGGGCTGCACTTGGTAGGTAACGCGCATTTTTTTGCCCCGCTCCAGCGGGTCGGAGTAAACCTTTGCATTGAAGTATCCTTTATACTGCAGGTAGTAGCGCATGGCATCCTCGGTGGAAGCCCGCAGCTCGGGATCGTAAATTACGGGCTCCTCCGCGATGACTCGGCGCTGCCAGCGGTCAAACTTCGTCGTGTCCTTGTCGTCCTGAGTGACAAAATAAAACCACTCGCGTGGAATGAAGAAGAACCGGCTGTTTTCGGTCTGTTTGTAAAGGGTGGAAAGTTCGTACTTCAGCGCCCGCTTGCGTTCAATATTGCCGGCATCCTTGAGCTTAATGCTGTTGCCGCGCAACAGATACTCCCCATCGTCCAAATACTTGGTCGTATTGCAGGAGCTCAGCACCAAAAGTGCAACGAAAGCACCGATTATGTATTTTGCGCTTGACGCCAATCGCATGTTGGACCGCTTGTAAACCAAAATATTGCCATGCCGCTTTCCAAGAACGACATCAAATATATCAAATCCCTTCGCCTGAAGAAGTTCAGGCAAAAGTATAACAATTTCGTAGTCGAGGGCGACAAAATCGTCGGAGAGCTGGTACAACAGCGCCCCGAATGGGTGGAAAGCCTGTACGCCCTGGACGAATGGGTCACGCAAATGAGGCCAGCTGCCGTCACTGCTCAAGCTGTTTCCCGCCGGGAACTGGAGCAAGCCTCTCACTTAAAGACGCCCAATCAGGCCCTGGCGGTTGTGCGCATACCCGATGCAAACTGGCAGTCGCTGCCGCTTGATCAAGGCCTGTCCCTTTACCTCGACGGCCTGCAGGATCCCGGCAATATGGGGACCATCCTGCGCATCGCCGATTGGTTTGGGCTGGCAGCGGTGCTTTGCTCCCCGCACTGTGTAGACGTTTACAATCCTAAAGTGTTGCAGGCATCGATGGGTGCCTTCCTGCGCGTGAATGGTGTTGAAGCAGACTTGGAGTCAGTGAAAAGCTATTGGCCGGAACTGCCCGTCTACGCAGCGGCGCTGCAGGGCGAGGATGTCATGCAGATGGAAGCACCGCAGCGGGGCATCATTGCCATCGGCAACGAGGGAGCTGGCTTGACAGAAGGCGTGATGGAGCTGGCAACGCATCCTGTCACCATCGCTCGCGCCCGGGGCAGCAAGGCGGAATCTTTGAACGCAGCAGTCGCCACCGGCATTATTTGCGCTGCTTTTCGCCGCTCGTAGCGCCAAGTTTGGAATTCCCTCCTGGCCCCAACATAGCCTCAATTGATCTTTTGATAAGACCGTGTTGGGATTTTGGTCTTCTAGTCGAAAACTAGCAATTTTTTGGTTAGACGACCTGCCTGCCAAGCTGGCTTGCCAGGTAGGCAGGGGCGCGAAAACCGGAATTTAGCCTAAGCTAAATGAGGATTTTCGGGACGAAGTATAAGCGAACCTGCCTGCGTGTCGAACACTTCGGCAGGCAGGAAAGTGCAGTTTGCAGACCGATTACTAAAGTCCCAACACGGTCTAAGTACCAAAACCTACCTTGATATCCCGGGGACCGAGCGCTCCCTTTGGCCGGTAAGTGATGCGCAAGCGAAAAGCCCGGGGTTCTACTGGGATAGACATTTTGAAGGGTACAATGAATTCTTTTTCCGCCCCAGCTGCCAAACGCTGCCCCTCCAGCTTACCGCTAACGGCTTCCTGCTTGCCCTCTACGAAAAGCAATTCTAACTTGCCCAGAGAGATCGGCCGCTTCGTCCCGTTCTCAAGCTTCACCTTCAAGTATACCTTGTCTTTGCCGACTCCCAACTCGTCGATGGTAAAGGGAAGGTCGCGGTGCTTGGTAAACTTACTGATGCGGTACCGATCGTAGGCACCATCCAAGCCCTCCTCCGATCCGGCTGCGTGGCCGGCAGTGTCGGCTTGCGCCGTACTATCGGCCGGCAAGGGGGGCTGCAACGATTGCTCGGTGGCCTCTGAAGTCCCAGTATTGGCATCGGCATCTCTCAGGGTAGGCAAGAGGAACAACAGGATTACAACGACTCCGACACCGGCGATTCCCCACCCGATCCAGGCTCGGCGCCCTTTTGCTCCCCCGGCGGGAGTGGATAAGATGGAAGAAGAGCGCTTCGCTTGCGCCTGACTGATGAGGCGCAGCAGAGCATCATTGATGCGGTTGTGCTCCAATTGCAGCTCCTGCGAAGACTGCACGCCTTTCATCTCCTGCTCCCGCATGCGGTGGTAGCGGGCACGGAGCATCGCCCACTCGTCGTACAAGGGTGTATTCTCAACGACGGGCTTTAAGGTGTCTAGCGCTTCTTTGGTCTTGCCCTTCAGTAGGAGTTCTCTAGATTTCAGGTACGCCATAGCCATAGGGTTGTAGTTGGGCAATATACGAAATCTTGCGCTGGGCTGCTCTACCTGCCGCCTCTGCCCCCGCGCCTTTTGCCTTTGTTGCGCCTGCCCGAACCTGATTTGCCGTTCTTTTTGGGCGGCGGCGAATCAGCAGCTTCCGCCTCCAGGCTGCCGAGGAAAGGGTGCTCCTCCACTACCGGGATGCGCTGATCGATTAGTTTCTGTATGTCTTTGAGGTAGGCTTTCTCCCCGTGATCGCAGAAAGACAGGGCCATGCCGCTGGCCTGCGCCCGCCCGGTCCGCCCGATGCGGTGCACATAAGTTTCCGGCACATTGGGCAGGTCGAAGTTCACCACATGCGATAGTTCGTCGACATCGATGCCGCGGGCGGCGATGTCGGTGGCGACCAGCACGTTGATGTCGCCGTCTTTGAATTTGCCGAGGGCGCGCTGCCGGGCGTTCTGCGACTTGTTGCCGTGGATGGCGGCAGCGGGTATCTTGGCTTTGCTGAGCTGCTTGGCAATGCGGTCGGCGCCGTGCTTGGTGCGAGAAAAGATCAGCGTGGATTCCATTTCCTCCGTCTTGAGCAGGTGGAGCAGCAGTTTGCGCTTGCTCTTTTTGCCTACAAAGTATACGGCTTGCTCTACGCGTTCAGCCGTTGCCTGCTGTGGTTTGATCTCTACCTTTTCGGGTTTGCCCAAAATTTGGCGGGACAGTTGCACCGCCTCTTTGGACATGGTCGCGGAGAAAAACAGCGACTGCCGCTTTTTGGGCAGCAGTTTGATGATTTTGCGGATGTCGTGGATGAAGCCCATGTCGAGCATGTGGTCCGCCTCATCGAGCACGAAGTATTCAATCTCCTTAAGGCTGATGTAGCCCTGCCCGATGAGGTCGAGCAGCCGGCCGGGGGTGGCGACCAGTATATCTACCCCTTTCTGCAGTATCCGCGTCTGACGGTTCTGATTGACGCCTCCGAATATCACGGTATTTTTCAAGCCGGTGTGGCGGCCGTAGGCGGTGAAGCTTTCCGAAATTTGCAGCGCCAATTCGCGAGTCGGCGCTACTACGAGCGCCCGTACGCTGCGTTTGCCGCGCTGCGGCTGCTGTACCATGTGCTGCAGTATAGGCACGGCGAAAGCGCAGGTTTTGCCCGTGCCGGTCTGAGCGGCGCCCAGCAGGTCGCGGCCGCGCAGCAGGATGGGTATGGCTTGTTCCTGAATAGGCGTAGGATGGGTATACCCCTGAGCTTCAAGGGCTCTCAAAATGGGATTAATTATCCCTAATTCTTTAAATGTCATAAAGTTGTTGTAAGAAGTAAGGCTATCGATTTAGCGCCAGACAATGGTGGGATGAGTTGGTAGTCATGCCAGGCATCTTGGGCTGAAGCCCCACTGCGGGGCTTTCCAGCGTACAACTTTTGGTTGTGGATGTTGTCCAACCGTAAATGGAGTAGCGTTAAAAATAATAACACTAGCATTTTGGCAAGTTTTATCTTGACTGCAAGATTTTGCTTTCTGCCAAAACTCTAGCGTGAACTTGGCACAAAGGTAATCAAATAAACCGGGCGGGCAAACTTTGGGGGAAATGAGCTAGGGCAGAATGGAGACTGACCCGCGCAAATAGCGCGATTTGCGAGGGTTAGTCTGCACAAATCGCGTTATTTGCGCGGGTTTTTGTTACATTTGCAAAAAAATGATTGCCAGAACGCTCGCACCAATCATTCTGGAAGAGTTAAAGCATTCCAACAAGATTATCATTTTGTATGGTAGCCGGCAAGTGGGCAAGACCACGATGATAGACCACCTAATGCAGCAGCTCAACTATAAGGTACTGAAAGTGAATGCCGACACCATGGAAGAGTCCTCAGTCTTATCGAGCCGTTCTGTCGATGCATTAGAACGTTTTATTGGGGACGCCGACCTGCTCTATATCGATGAAGCACAACGCATTACCGACATCGGTATCAATTTGAAAATCATACATGATCAATTACCTAGCAAGAAAGTGATTGCCACCGGCTCCTCCTCATTGGATTTGGCCAACCGGATTTCAGAACCCTTGACAGGCCGTACGTGGACCTACACGCTTTATCCTATTTCGTTCCGGGAATGGCTGCATTACCGGCAGCTCGATGCCGGTTTCACCGCCGAGAAGCTGGAAGCGCTTCTTCTCTATGGCAGCTATCCAGAAGTACTGACTATAAAAGGTGAACGCCGCAAAGTTCAGTATCTCAATGAGTTAAAAAGGGCTTACCTCTACAAAGACGTCCTAGCTCTAGGCAATGTTAAGTACCCAGAAAAACTCAATCAACTAGTCCAACTGCTAGCCTATCAGATCGGCCAGTTTGTCTCCACCCAAGAACTTGCCAATAGCTTGAAAATCAGCCGTGATGCGGTCAACCGCTATATTGACTTGCTGGAGAAAGGGTTTGTCCTGTTCCGGCTTCGTGGATTTAGCCGCAATTTGCGGAAAGAGATTACCAAGATGCACAAAATCTATTTCTATGACCTAGGCGTGCGCAATGCCGTAATCAATGACTTCAGCCCTATCCACCTTCGAAAAGACAAAGGGAGTATATGGGAAAATTACCTGATAAGCGAGCGGTTCAAGTACTTGCAATACAACCAAATCTACGCCAGCTCCTACTTCTGGAGCACCCACACGGGAGCTGAGGTTGACTATGTAGAAGAAAAGGGAGGCCAACTTACAGGCTTTGAATTCAAATGGAACCCTAAGAAATACCGCGACAGCTACGCTCCTTGGTCAAAGGCTTACCCGGAGGCTGCCTTTAAGTGTATTACACCGGAGCAGGTCCAGCAATTCGTTTAATCCCTAAAGAACATCCCGGAGCCCACAAAATTCTTATCGCCCCGCCAGTCCGGCATAAAGGTATAGCGCAGCCAGTCCTCTTTGCCGCTATCTCTGTCCTGCACGATGAGGTTGAAACGCATGGAGCGCCAGTTGTCGCCTTGCCGCTCCCGGATGTAGGCAAGCGGGATCGCGGCTTCCAGCCGATAGCTTTGATCGCCGGTGGCGGCGCAGTGGTATTGGGTGCCTTCCGGCAAACGGTCCTCGTAGTACACAGAGGCCGGCAAGCGGTCCGTAGCAGGAGCAACGGTAAAAAGGATAGAGTTTTCGTACCAGCCCTTCCCCTTCCGCATAGCGCTTACGGCCATCGGCTCTCCATTGAGGACGAAGCCGACGTAATCCTGCCGCCAGGCTACCTCAGCGGTATCCAGCAACAGCTCATCGTCCCGCACCTCGGCGGCGATGTAGAGCCATTCCTCGTCGTACTGCAGGCCGAATCGGGCGCTCAACCCTGCCTCCGGCTCGTCCATCAGCTGGTAGGGCATTTCGGCCCATTCCGCCAGATCGCCATCTACGGAGACGGGTTGCCTGGCTTTTTCTAAGCGGTAGCGAGCAGCTGGCCGTAGGTTGAAGGAAAAAGGCACCGACAACCCGGGGTAGGCCGAGGAGTCCAGCCGCACTTCCGCTTTCAGAGGCAGGCCCGCCATTTCCGGGCTCACCGCCACCCTGCCATCGCGGGCTTTAAGCTGAACGAGCAGGGTATCGACGCTGTTGGGCGGCACGGTGGTAGCCGGCTCGCTCAGCTTTCCAGACAGGTCCCAACTGAAGGACTGCCCCCACTCCACGCTCATCGGCACGTTTTCGTCGTTGAAAACCTTAACCATTACTTGCCCCTCTGCAAAGGAATCGCCCTCCGTAAACAGCGGTTCGATGCGGATAGGCCGGCGCTCAATCAGCGCCTCAAAGAAATCCATCGACGCTTTGGTCACTACATCCTCGCTCCAGATGCCATCCAGCAGCAGATTGGCAAGCACAGGCCCCTGCTCCGTCATCGTTACCCATACCACATGGTCAAATTCCCCAAGTTGGGGGCCGCGCAGGGGGCTGCCGCCGCCAGTAGTCGCCAACATGAAGTACCGCCCGTTATTGCGCTCGTACTTGACGTAATGGTGGTGGTGCCCCACAAAAACCGTATGCTTGCGGGTAGCGAGCAGCTTTTCGACATCCACCCATCGCTTGGTGTCCTCCAGAATCCAGAGGGGCTGATGCATGAAAACCAAGGTCCAGCGCACCTCCTCGTTTTCGGACAGGGTCTGCTTGATGTATTCGTACTGCTCGTCGGAAATGGTGCCTCTATTGGAGCCGCGGTACTGGTCTTCGGAGTTGAGGCAAAGGAACAGGACATCCTTGTAAACGAAATGGTAATAGGTCTGGCCAAAGCGCTCGAGGTACACTTCTTCCATCAGCTCGTTGGTGATGTCGTGGTTGCCCGGCACGTAGAAGAAAGGCATTTCCAACTGCTCGGTAAAACCGGTGAATTCTTCCCACTGCCGTTCCAGCTCCACCGTGTCTTCGGTATAGCCCTCGATCAGGTCGCCTACGGACATGACAAACTCGGGCTGCAGGAGATTGAGCTTGCGCACGCCATCCATAAAAACGCCGGGGCGGTGCCCCCCGGTACGGTCCGTGACAATAGCGAACTGGAATTTGCAGTCATCGTTGTTGAGGTTCAGGCTGGTGAAGGGGTGCGGGCCGGCGGTAGTGTCGATGCTCAGGCTATCGGAAAAGCAGTCTTGGCCGTAAGCAGCAGCGGCCAGCAGCAAAGCAGCGGCAAGGGCAGTGAAATGGCGTTGCATGTGTTTTTGCCAGCTAAATTAGGTGATAAGATGTTAAACAGGGGTTAAGTTTGAGGGGGCTTGCCCCAGAATTCCCATCAGCCGCTGGTACAGCGCCCAGAACCGACGGATGCGCCCCGCCAATGCTTCCTCCACCGAGGCGCTGTTGACCGCGCTCAGCAGATTGACCTTGAGGCGCACATTGGCGCGGTAGCATTTGTAGTAGTGGAACAGCTGCCAGTCCTCCGGGCGCTGGAATACTTCGTAGCGCGCACGGTAGGCGCGGAGCAGCGCACGCTCCAGCTGCGGCTGCTCGTGGTACTCCAGGTCCATGCACAGAAAGGCCAGCTCGTCCAAAATATCGATATGCCGCTTCTCATCGTCGAATTCGATGCAGTCGAAGATCACGGGCGGGTCCAGCAAGAATATGTTGCGCCCGTGCAAGTCGCCATGCCCGTCCACCACGAAGCCCAGGGCGTGGCGCTCCTCCATCCGATTGGCGTGTTCCTCCAAAAATGTTTCAGCCTGCGCTACGCTTTCTTCCAAGCGTTCCCCTGCTTCCTGCCCCAGCAGCTCTTCCAGCGGTTCCCGGGCGGAGCGGAGGTCTGCAAAGTCTTCAAAGTGCTGCCCGGCGGGGAGGGGTTGCCGAATTTGCTCCGCCTCCCGGTGAAAGGCCGATAGTTGCCGGGCGAGCTGCTGCATCTCTTCAACCCCTACCTTTCCCGCCTCTAGCCGTAGATCCATGCGTTGTTGGCTGTCCAGACGCTTCATCTGTACGGCATAATCGACGGTTTCTCCCTCCCCTTCCAGGTGAAAGCCCGCTTCGGAATGCCGCACCGGCAGCACTGCCCAGTAGATGCTCTCGCTGAGGCGCCGGTTGAGCTGCAGTTCGCGCTCGCAGTAGTACTTGCGCTGCGCCAGGGTAGAAAAATCCAGGAAGTCAAACCGCACCGGCTTTTTGATTTTATAAGCCCAGCGTGGGCCGAGCAGCACCCAAGAGATGTGGGTCTCCACCAGTTCGTGATCCGCTTTGCCCAGTGCGGACAGCAGTTGTTGAATGTCTTGTTGCTTCATGATGGCAGGTAAGTTAATGCGGTTTCGACCATTTGCCCGAGCGGCCCTGTGGGGATATTCACCGCTTCTCCTTCCTCGAATGGCTCCCACTGCGCTTTGATTTTCTGGTACACCTCAAAATCTGCTTCGCTGTATTCCCTTTTCTGGCTCACCCGCTGTTTCACCGCCTCTTCCGGCGCTTCCAGCACAAACCAGTGGATTGGGCATCCACGCTCTTCTGCCAATGCCTGATAAGCCTGCCGCAGCTTCCGCAAATAGAACGTCCCGTCGACGACCACCGTTCTGCCTTGTGCCAAAAGTTGGGCGGTGCGCTGCTCCAACGCCTGGTATACTTTTGATTTGGCAGCTTGGTCGTACTGCCCCTGCAACCCCATCTCTGCCCGGAGGATGTCGGTGTTGAGGTGGGCGGCGCCGATGCGCTCCGCCAAAGCGCGGGCGAAGGTGGTCTTGCCGGTGCCGGGCAGGCCGGTGGTGAGGAGGAGGGTGGGTGTATTTGGAAAATGCGTACTCATATCGGCAGCCTTGTTATGCCATCTGTCAATGCTAAGGACCCGGTGAAGAATAACTTCCCCACCTGCCTGATTTACCGGCAGGTAGG
>CAYNIT010000102.1:0-14113 GCA_964397205.1 uncultured Phaeodactylibacter sp.
AGACCTACCGCTCTTCTCTACCGCACCGCTAGACCCTGCAGTGGCCAGCTGCCAGCGGTAGCGCAGATTGCAGTGGGGGGGGCAGGAGCCGTTCAGCAGAAAACATCGCTTTATCGGGCTATCGGAAACGCGGCTTTCATGCTGTTGCCGTACTCTTGGAAAAAACTCTTGATATCCGGCAGTTGATAAAGGCATAGGGCCAGTATGGCCAAAAGCAAACCATAAACGATATACGTTTGCCATGCTAAAACTTGCTGGGGTGTAATTCGTTTTTTCATGCTGCTGTTTTTTGTTTGCTAGGCTGTATGGGCGAATCAAACACAGCACCTAATTTAAATATAATTTTGAAAAACAACAAAAAAGCCAATAAAAATACCTCAAATAAAGATAGCTCCCCAATTTACAGATCAGCCCTGGCAGCTTTTCGTTCCGCAGGCGAACAATGATGGTTTTCCCGCCTTTTTATAATTGGTAAAGTTGCGTTGCATAAACAACTCGTTGATACGATCAAAACATCACCGAAAACCTATGTCTAGACTAGTTATCATTTCCAACCGCCTTCCCGTTACCATCAAGAAAGAGAAAGGAGACCTGCACTACCATCCCAGCGCCGGCGGGCTCGCTACCGGCTTGAACTCGCTGGATGAGAGCTTTGAAAAAATATGGATCGGCTGGCCGGGCCAGGAAATCACCGATGAATGGGAGCGGGAGACGGTACGGCAGGATCTCAAAAAAGACAGCCTTTTTCCGGTGTTTTTGTCACAGGAAGAAATCAAACTGTACTACGAGGGCTTCAGCAATAAGACCGTATGGCCGCACTTCCACTACTTTACGCAGTATACCATCTACCGTGATCAATACTGGGAAGCCTACCAGGAAGTCAACCGCCGCTTCGCCGATGAGGTCATTCCGCTGATACGCGAGGACGATCTCGTTTGGGTACACGATTACCAATTGATGCTGCTGCCGGCGATGATCCGGGAGGCCTTCCCGGAGGTATCCATTGGTTTTTTCCTGCACATACCGTTCCCTTCTTACGAAATCTTCCGGATTCTGCCCTGGCGCCAGCAATTGCTTGACGGCATGCTGGGGGCAGACCAAATCGGATTTCACACCTTTGGCTACATGCGGCACTTTCTGAGCGCCGTTTACCGCATATGCGGCTATGAGCACCACTTCGGCATGCTCACCGTAGGCAACCGGCTGGTCAATGTAGATGTATTCCCCATGGGTATTGATTACCAGAAATACGCCCACCCGGAAGGTGTTGAAGAGACCGATGCCTCCGACAAAATCCGGGAGCTGGCCCAGCAGCAAAAGATTGTTATCTCCATCGACCGGCTGGATTATTCCAAAGGAATACCCCAACGCCTCCGGGCTTTTGCCACTTTCCTCAAGCAGCATCCCGAATACCACGGCAAAGTCACGCTCGTCATGATTGTGGTGCCTTCCCGGGCCAATGTGCCGCAGTACAAGGCGCTAAAGGAGGAACTGGACAATTTGGTAGGCAAAATCAATGGCGAGTACAGCACCTTCGACTGGGTTCCCATTCAATACTACTACCGGGGGCTGGATTTTGGCGACCTGACCACTTTGTACCAGGTAGCCGATATTGCCCTGATTACAGCGCTGCGGGATGGCATGAACCTCATCGCCAAGGAGTTTGTCGCCAGCAAAGAAAAGAGCCAGAAGGGGGTACTGATTCTCAGCGAGATGGCAGGCGCTGCTAATGAACTCACCGACGCCATCAGTATCAACCCACAGGATCGGCAAGACATGGTCGATGCCCTCTCAGAAGCCATGAAAATGCCCGAAGACGAGCAGCGGCAGCGGCTGCAAAGCATGCAGGAAAAGCTGAAGAAAAACGATGTGCGCAACTGGGCTGCTAATTTCATCAAGGAGCAAAACACCTTGCGCGCTTCCCAAAAGGACAAAATCGCCAAGCGGCTTACCCCAAAGCTGAAACGCGAGATTACACAGGCTTTCTCCGACTCCAAAAAGCGCCTCATCATACTGGACTACGATGGCACTTTGATGCCGTTCCACAAAGACCCCAAAGCAGTTGTGCCCGATCAGGAGGTGCTGGAATTGCTGGACGGCTTGCTGGAACAGGGGGGCACCAAAATCGTCCTCAACAGTGGCAGGGACAAGGACACCCTGCAGCGGTGGCTGGGCCATCTTGGCATGGACATGGCCGCCGAACACGGCGTGTGGATGAAACAGAATGGCGAATGGAAGCTCAACCCTGGCCTTTCGAGCAATTGGAAAGACCGCATCCGGCAAGTGCTCGACAATATGGTGGAGCGCACGCCGGGCTCCTCCATCGAAGAAAAGGAGTACTCTATAGCTTGGCACTACCGCCGCATCGACCGCGACCTGGGAGAAAAGCGCGTCCGGGAATTCCGGGATGTACTGCTCTACCTCACTGCCAATGATGACCTGCAGGTGCTGGAGGGCAATAAGGTGGTAGAAGTTAAAAACGCCGGCGTCAACAAAGGCAAAGCAGCTTTGCATTGGCTCGGCCAGGACGAATGGGACTTCATCCTGGCGTTGGGAGACGACCACACGGATGAGGACACCTTCAAAGCGCTGCCGGCATCCGCCCACACCATTAAAGTTGGTTTGGACAAGTCTGCCGCCCGCTACAACCTGATCTCCGTTGAAGAGGTACGCGGTATGCTGCGAGCATTTTACCAAAAAGGGTAATGCTGGCTCCTACAGAACTGTGCGGCTCCTAGCCCGAGCGCTGCACAAAAGGCTGCCGTGCATTCGATTGTCATACCGGCTCCCAGTAGATCTGGTGCTCCGGATAGGCCTTGTGAAAGTTGTACCGCAGCACATCGAGGGAGGTCACGATGCCTACAAGGTCTTGGTCTTCGTTTACGATGGGAATACCGTGAAACAGGTTTTCCAAAAATATCTGAGCCGCCGCGCCAATCTTTTCTTCAGGCTCTAGAGTAGCTACCTTTTCGGTCATTACTTCCTTGACTTTGATCTGCCGGTATTCCTCCTGGCAGCGCCCCAGCTTCACGAGATCGTAGGAAGTGATGATGCCGGCCAGCCGATGCCCTTCGACTACCGGGATGTGGTGGACTTTCTTGAAAAAGAGAATGTCTTTTACCGCCTCGAGGGTGTCGTCCGGCCGAACCGTCACTACTTTGGTGGTCATGATAGAGGAGATGGGTTCATTCATCATAGCGCAGCAATTTAGGATTGTATGAAAAGTGATTCTAAAATTATCTATCTATAAAATAGCGATTAATTTCAGAAAATCAAGCTTACCCCATACAAAGTTTTACTTTCTTACCCCAAGCTGGAACAAAAAGAAGGGCGAATTCAAGAGGGCTCGCTCCCGTTGTCTACGAATTTGTAACCAACCCCCCGCACCGACAGGAAGTACTGCGGTTTTTTCGGGTCCTCTTCAAAGTATTTGCGGAAGGAAAGAATGAAGTTGTCGATGGTTCGGGTGGAAGGGTAAACATCGTAGCCCCAGACGGACTGCAAAATCTGCTGCCGGGATACCACCTCTCCTTCCCGGTCGATGAGGAGCTTGAGCAGCATCGCTTCTTTTTTCGTCAGCGTAAAGGTGCCAGGATTGCCTTCGGCTTCGTAGGTGGCAAAATTCACCCAATTGCCGCCGAAGGAGTACTCGTCCGGGGTATTGGCGGGATCCTTGCTGGTTCGGCGGATGAGGTTGTCAACGCGCAGCAACAGCTCCTCCAGATTGAACGGCTTGGTCAGGTAGTCGTCTGCGCCTTTTTTGAGGCCCATTACGCGGTCCTGAGCAGCGTCTTTGGCCGTCAAGAATATGATTGGAACATCCCGGTTGGTCAATCGGACCTGCTCACAGATTTGGTAGCCGTCTACCTCTGGCAACATTATATCGAGTATGAGGAGGTCAAAATGCTGTTCTTTAGCGAATTTAAGGGCATCCTTCCCGTTGTCGGTAGCTACTACCTCATAGTCTTCCATTTCGAGATTGAGCTTAATGACATCCTGAATGTTCTCTTCATCCTCTACAAGCAGTATGCGCATATTGCGTTCCGTAGTTTGTGGTAAGTGATCGCCTAATCGACCGTGATGCCCGATGGCTTTTGTTCTTGAGCAGCAGACTCATGGACGGGGAACTCAATGCGGAAAACGGTGCCCTGTGGCTCATTGTCTTCCACGCTTATGGCACCCCCGTGCGCCTGCACGATCTGCTGCACTATGTATAAACCCAAACCAGTACCTTTTGTTTTCCGGGTGTCTTCGCTGCCTACCCGGTAGAACTTATTGAAGACCATCTGCTTTTCCCGGTCTGGGATGCCGTAGCCCTGGTCGGCGAATTTCAAGATCAACTGCCCGTTCTGCTGGGCAATGGAGGCTTCTATTTCTGCCGGCGCGGGGGAGTACTTCACAGCGTTTTCCAGCAAATTCAAAATAACGGAGGTCATCCCAGTGCGGTCTCCCATGAAAGTGCTCACAGTGCTTTCTTTGTTGAAATGGAAGCGCACAGTCGGATACTTTTCCTCGAGTGTCCTGATCAGGTCCTCGATCATTTGGGGCAAGTCCAAAGCTTCCTGATGGGGCTGGTAAGCGCTTTCCAGTTTTGCCGACAGCAGCAAGTCATTCACCAGGCCATTGAGGCGTTCGGTTTCCAACAGTGCGCTGCGGGTCAGCTTGATCTTTTTTTCCGCGGGCAGTTCGCGCCTTTTGAAAGTCTCCAGTACCAAACGTATAGAGGCGATGGGCGATTTCAGTTCGTGGGTAATAGAAAGCAGGAAATTGCGCTGCTGCCGTGCCGCCAGCATTTCTTTGTTGTAAGAGCGGTTGATGAGCCACATGCCAATCAGCAGGCTGACAACAATTACGCCGGCTTCTCCCAGAATCATGTATTCCTGCCGCCTGTACTGATCCCGCAGCTGCTGGTAAGCTTCGGAATTCAAAAAATCTGCCTCGCTCTTTACGGTACCTTTGGCTACCATGATGATGCGCATTTTATCCCGCTTGGCAGCGAAGGCATCGTTGTTTTTGGTGTACAACAGCACCGACCACCAAGCGAAAGCCAGCATCATGTAGGCGATCACGCCGTACGACAGCAGCCGCAGTTGTATGTTCCTGCTTTTGTCCATGTCATTTATGGGTTGAAAACGATATCCAGGCACTCCTCCATGATACTGGCCGCTTCCTCGATATCCGCATCAGTGTGCGCTGCCGAGACAAAGCCGACCTCGTAGCCGGAGGGGCCGAGGTAAACTCCCCGCTGCAGCAACTCGTGGTGTAAGCGTTTGAACAGCTCCATGCTTTCGGCTTCAATCTGATCGGCTCGCAGCACCCGCTGGTCCGTAAACGCCAGCCAGAAAATAGAAGCCATCTGCTGGATCCGCAACTGGTAGCCTTTGCCCTTCGCGTAGGCTTGAATGCGCTGGGTGAGCTGCTTGGTTTTTGCTTCCAAGGCTTCATAGAAGCCGGGCTCGAGCAACTGCTGAAGCGTAGCGTAACCGGCAGCCATCGTCACTGGATTGGCGGATAGCGTGCCTGCCTGGTACACAGGGCCGTCGGGAGAAATGTGGCGCATCACCTCAGCGCTGCCGCCGTAGGCGCCAACCGGCATGCCGCCGCCAATGATCTTACCGTAGGTGATGATGTCGGGCTTGACCCTGTAGTGCCCGGCTGCCCCTTCAAAGCCGACCCGGAAGCCGGAAATGACTTCATCGAAGATGAGCAGCACCCCGTACTTGTAAGCTTTCAGCCGCAGGCACTCCAGAAAGGAAGGATCCTGCAGCAACAAACCGTTGTTAGCAGGCACAGGTTCTACTATGATGCAGGCGATGTCATCTTGGTGCTCTTGCAGGGTTTGGTCCAGCAGCTTTCGGTCATTGAGGGGAAGCACGATGGTCTCGTGAGCAAAAGCCTCGGGAATGCCGGCAGAAGTGCTCTCCCCGAAGGTCGCCAAGCCAGAGCCCGCCTTGACCAGCAGGGAGTCTACATGGCCGTGGTAACAGCCTTCGAACTTGATCACTTTGCTCTTGCCGGTGATGCCCCTGGCCAGGCGGAGGGCGGACATAACAGCTTCGGTGCCGGAACTGACAAAGCGGATTTTATCAATATAGCGGTTGTTGTCCGTAATGAGCTTTCCAAGCTGATTGCCAACCTCCGTGGGCGTGCCGAAGGAGGCTCCTTTGGCAACCGTCTCCATGATCAGCTCTCGTACAGCGGGGTTGTTGTGGCCGAGGATGAGCGGCCCCCAAGAGCAGCAGAAGTCCAGGAAAGTATTGCCATCTACATCGGTCATGCGGCAGCCCTCCCCCTGCCGGATGAAGAGCGGCGGCCCCGAAACGGACTTGAAGGCGCGAACGGGGGAATTGACACCTCCGGGGAAGTAGTGTTTGGCTTCTTCAAATAAGGCCGCCGAGCGGCTGCGGTTAATGGTCTTCGTTGCTTCCATAAGTTGTTTTGTGTGAACAAGCTCTTCAACCTAAAGGTAACGAATCTGAGCGTTCAGCAGTTGTCAGTCCGCCGTAAAAGCAAAACAGCCCTCCTTGACAAAGCAAGAAGGGCTGTTTTGTTCGCTGCCGGGACAGCAAAGTCAGCGGATGATGGTTATATCGCCGCGTATGATGTTGCCACTGCCAATTTCCAATCGCAGGATGTAGTAATAAGTACCATCCGGCAAAGGCGAGCCATCAGAATTGGTGCCCTCCCAGTCGTTGTTGTAGGGGGCCGCTTCGAAGACGATGTCTCCCCAGCGGTTGAAGATAACCAGGCTGTTGTTCTCAAACTCATCCGGGTTGAGCAGAAGCTGGTCGAATATCAGCTGGTCGTTCATGCCGTCGCCATTGGGGGTGATGCCGTTGGGGACAACCACTTCGCCAGTCGTATCCCGCTCGACCTGTATTTCCACCATGGCTTCATCGCAGAGGGTAGGGCAATTGGCATTGCAAACCTCGTAGGCAAAGCCATCTTCGGCCGGCGCAAACAGGGTGATGTCCAGGCCGTAGCCAAACAGTCCTTCGCCATTATCGACCAGGCTGCCAATGGAAGGCTCTTCCGTAATGGTAATGTTGTACTCGCTCACCCCAGTGAGGTCATCATTGGACAAAATATTGATGTTGGCGCCATTGGAGCCCTGGGGGATGTTCAGCACATCGTCTACCGCTACCGGTGCCAGTTCCGGCTCCACGTTGATGCTGGCGGTACTGAAGTCCGGGCATCCTTCCTGAGAAAGCGACCAAGTCAGTTCGTTGCCCCCCGGTACCAGATTACTGACCGTGGTCATGCTGGCTTTAACATCCGCGATCGTTGCGCTGCCGGCTGAGGACCAGGTGCCTTCCGTACCCGCCGGCAAGTTACCGCTGATGAAAGCCGTACCATCGCATCCCACACTATCGATATTAGCAGTAGCCATTGGCAAATCTTCGTCCAGTACTATAGAAACCACTTCCGAGGTATCGGAACAGCCGTTGTCCATATTGGTGACGATAAAGGCGTAGTCGCCCACGGCATCCACCGTAGCGGTAAAGTTGGTAAGCGGTATGGGGGGCGTTCCGTTTCCGTCCACTACAATCCATTCGTAGTCAAACTCCATGCCTTCAGAGGAGCCGGTGCCATCCAGCGTGAGGGTGTCGCCGCAGCCCAGCATATTGTCAGCGGTGGTGCCTACCGCCATAGGCGCGTTGGGGTCCAGCTCTACGGTAACGCTCTGTGTAGCTTCACAGCCGTTGTCCGGGTTGGTCACGCTGAGCTCGTAGGTGCCCGCAGCATCCACATCTACCAAGAAGGAACCAGTGGGCGGGGAAACATTGCCGCCTCCCTGGCTGCTCCATTCTATTTCAAAATCGCCATTGTTGCCGAAGGAGGAGGCATCCAGGGTCACCGTTTGCCCCTCGCAGCCCAATAAGCCGGGCTCAGCGATCATGCCCATCGGCGGCATAGTGTCGGCGGCTACTTCAAACAGGGCGGTAGAATCGCAGCCGTTCTCCAGGCTGGTCAGCGTCAGCTCGTAAGTGCCCGGGGCATCTACATTGGCGGTGAGGGTGCCGGCGTTCGGGCTAACTGTGCCGCCATTGACAGACTGCCAAACCAGATCAAAGCCCGCAGCGTCTCCGCTTGGGGCGGCACTCAGCAGTACGCTCTCAGAATCGCACTGGAAAGCCTCCGGCACTTCCGTCACGATAGCCGGCGCCGCGGTATCCTGCTGCACGCGGGCCGAATCCATAGCGGTACAGCCGGAATTGGTGTTTTCTACCATAAAGAAGTAGGTGCCGGGCTCACTGACCTGCAGCGTACTGTCCATTGTCAACGTAGCGCCAGCTTCATCTTGCCATTGGTAAACAATAGTATCGCCTTCTGCGGAGGGGAAGCCTTCCAAGCTGGCCGTTTCCGAGTCGCAGTCGAGAGACAGGCTATCCTCAGCCAGCGCTACTTCGGGGAATACGCGGGCATCATTGACCACCAACTCATTCTCGCCGGCACAACTGCTGCTGGTGTCGGTAATCATGATGGTGTAAATACCGGGGCCAGTCACCCCTACCGTATAGGGGTCCATATCATCGGTGATGACCTCGCCGCCAGACCATTCGAAGACCAAGTCTGACTGCTGGAAGAGGGAGTCGTTAGCAATGCTTAGCGCTACTGAAACAGTGTCCGGGCTCTCGCAAGTGTAGTCGATAACCCCAACATCCGTAGGCGCTCCGAATACAATCTGCGGCGGCTCTCCGCCTACCAGCTCCACCTGAGTCTGGCCGCTGGTGCTGAAGCAGCCATTTTCGGTATTGAACACCCGCAATTGGTAAATACCAGGGTTGGTAACCGTAGTGGTGATTGCATCCGGCCCCATGGCTATGGTATCTACAACGGTGTTCCCTGCCTCCAGCTGTTGCCATATGTAAACGATGTTGTCTCCGGTAGTGGAGCCGGTGCCGTCCAGCACAGCTTCGTTCTCCGTACAGCTAAGGTCGATATTCTGTGGGTTGACCGTCACCGCTTCGGGCGCTTCCGTATCGGCAGTTACCACCGCGGTATCCTGTACGAAGCAGTTGGATACCACATTCGTCAGCGTCAGCACAAAGACGCCCCCCTCTTCCACCTCGAGCGTCTGCTCATTGAAAGGCGGCAGGGCATTGCCTTCGATGGCGGCCCAGGAGTACTGCACTGTGGTGTTGGAATCGCTCTGCGTCGATCCTGTAGCATCAAGGACCACCGCATTATCAAAGCAATTGATGAATAGGGAGTCCTCCGCCAGCACAATCTCCGGTTCCTCCCGGTTTTCGGTGATGGTCCGGCTCAACGTATCGGCGCAACCCGTCACAGTATTCTGAACGATGACATTGTAATTGCCAGGCTGATCAATAGCTACTACGGTGTCATTGACGATGCCGGCAATCGGCGCATCGCCCTCCCAGTTGACGGTAAAATCAGAAAGCGGCAGGTCAACGTTGACCGCAATGGCTAGGGTGTCCTGATCGCAGTTCAGCGTCTCGCCTGGCCCCAGGGTGAAGGAAGGAGGTAAGGTGTCCTGCAGTACGGTTACTGTATCGCGGTTGAAGCAGCCGGTAGCTGTATCGCGCACGGTAAGCGTGTAATCACCGGGGGCTCCCACTGGCAAATTGAACAGGAAGGTATCCAGTTGCCCTAAGTTCGGATTGAACCAGGAATAGGTCACATCCGGCCCCTCGGCTGAGCCTGTGGCATCAAGTATAGCGGTTTCGCTATTGCAATCGATTTGGCCGATCACCTGTGCAGATGCAGCGATGGGCAGGGTATCGAGGGTTACCTCCACAATATCGCTGGCGGTGCAGCCGGTGGCGTTCACCGTAATGTCTATGGTATAAGTCCCTGCGGTTTCTGCAAGGGGCGACAACAAGTTTTCAGTACCTGGCACTAAGGAGCCGCCGTTATCCGTGGTCCACTCAATGGTAAGGCCGTCCGGGTTGGCGTTGGTGACCGTTGTCGTCAATTCTACCGGCTCCAGGTCACAGGCAATGGCGGGGTCGTCTATAATGTCAACTGTAGGTAAGGCATCATCCTGCGCCACCACCGTGGTATCCACGCCCAAACAGCCGGTAGTGGTGTCGATCGCCTCGAAAATATAGATGCCTGGTGCGTTGGTCGTATAGTTGAAATCTGTAGTCAATTGAGTGCCAGCTTCATTCAGCCAGCGCACGGTGATGTTGGAAGTATCATCGCCGGCGAATCCTTCCAGCGTAGCGTCATCAGCGCATCCGATCGGCACGGTATCCAAGCCTGGGCTGGCAATCGTTACCGGTGCGAGCGTGTCTACATCCACCGTTACGGAATCGGTATTGGTGCATCGGGTATCGGTGAATTCGACGGTCACCACATAGGTGCCGCTGTCCTGCACCATGACATCCGGACTAGCGGCGGAAAAACCACCAGGTCCTTCCCAGCTGTAGGCGCCATTGGCTACTTCCTCAACGCCCAGTATGACTTCCGAGCTAGCGCAAGTGATATCATCAGGCTCGGCGGGGTTGAAGGCGATAGTTGGCAGGGTGGGCGGCGTAAGAATGATTTCATCGCTCTCCGTGCAGCCATTGGGGTCTTCTACTTCGATGGTATAAGTACCCTCGCCGCAGAGGGAAGTAATGCGCTCGTCGGCCGGCCCGGCCACTTGCCCTCCTCCGGTAGCCGTCCACTGGTACTTCAGTTCGTCCAGGGGAGAAGAACTGCTGACCGTAGGGAAAATGATATTCGGGTCCGCCGCACAATCACAGTTGGCAGTTTGATCCGGCGGTAAGCTTACGGAAAGTTCCGTGCCGCCGGCGGGCACCATGATGGTATCGGTCACCGATAGCCCGGTCCCGTCAAATACGGTCACAATCACCTCCCCAGAGGGCAGGTTCTCCGCCGGGTTGCTGACCCGCGTCGGGTTTTGCCAACTGAAACCATAGCCGCCCTGTACTTGGGGGTTGCCACCGGAAACGAACAGGCGAACAGAACCATCCTCAGTACCCGGGCAGGTTTCTTCAGTGACTTGAATGCTGTCGATAAATATTTTATTGTCAATGCAAATCTCACTCGGCTGGTACAGCAGGCTGCCGTCCCCGTTCGTGGTACCGACCACGGAGTCGTCCCCTACATCTAGGGTGTAGCAAGTATCTGCTGGGCCAATGAGCTCGAAACACATCTCAAAAATCACGGTAGAGTCCATCAGGCTTAGCCCCGCCGCATCTGTGAAATCGAACTCAGCTGTACCTACCGGGAAGCCCGAGGTATTGATATTCAGGCCGGGAACCGTGCCGGGATCCTCGATATCAACCAGCTCTAAAGAGCCCGGTGCCCAGTTGATGTCGAATTGTGCCTCTGTAATGCCATCGAACTCCCCTACTTTAAATGGCACGCAAATGGTATCGCGTAAATCACCGGACACCCTATCGGGCACCAGCCAGAAGCCCTGCGGGCTGAGGATGCAGAATTCGCCGTCCACTCCGGTCAAGCCTACGTCCTCACCATTGGAAGAAGCCGTGACGACCTTCTGAGATACGGGTTGGTTGGTGAACTGCAGGAAATCGCAGGTGCCCGGCTCCGCATCTTCTGGTACTACAAAGCAAAGGGTGAACAGCGTATCTCCATCCGGCAGGGTGACCGGCGTAGCGGAGTCCCACTCGAAGGTTATGCCACCGGAAGCAGCAGGGATGATGTTAAAATTGTTCAGATCGATCCCGGCATCGCCATTTAGGTTCTCGATAGCGGGGGGAGAGAGGATGAATTCCAGGTTAGCCACTTCCCAAGCAATCGAGAAGTCGATTTCCTGCATCTCCACGAAGTTGGAAACGGTAAAGTCGAAGCAGAGCGTATCTCCCGGACGGCCTTCCAGACCATCGGTTGTTTCTATGACCAATCCGTCGGGTTGGTCAATGGCCACCTCGCAGTTCTCCGGGTTGATGCCGATATTGTCGTTGTTGTTGATGATGCCGACATCGTTATTGTTGTTGATGAAACGGAAGGGGCTGCTGCCGCCCAAGCCTACAACCCGGAAGCAGACCTCAAACAACACCTCTTCATCGGCGCGGCTTTGGGCACCTCCCTCCCACTCTACATTCAATATACCATTGGGAGCGTTGATATCGTTGAAATTTGTCGCATTCAAACCCGGGAGGTTGAAACCGCTCACGCCAGTAAATTCCAGTATGTTTGGGTTCCACTCCATGAGGAATTGGAGGTCGGTAACATCCTGGAAGTTATCTCCTGCCCGCACTTGGACACAAAACTCCTCATTCAGCTCCCGCGGAGGGCCACAGTTAGCGGACAACTTGATGCCTTCCGGATCACAGGTGCCGATATCAACGATACCGGGGTTGTTGCCTACAGCGATATTGCCGAAGCCGCCCTCAAAGTCGTTGGTAGCCAGCGGCACAAAGCCCGGCCGATCAGGTTGCTCATCGGCAACGAATACTTCGAAATCCCTGCCGCAGGCATCGTCCTCCAGCCGCAAACAGAGCTGAAAAATCAGCGTAGAGTCCGGCAGGCTTTCCACATTATTTGGGGGTGGAGCATCCCAGGCTACCGTCACAGTATTGGCTGACACCTGGGCGGAGCCTGGCACGCCAAAATTGGCCGTAGAGAGGTTGGGCAAGTTGCCAGCAACAATGATGTTTTCGTAGGTAGCCAGGGTGGAGTCCCAGACGATGGGGAACTGGAAGCTGCTCAGGCTGTCTACGCCAGAAGCGTAAAAGTCTACGCAGACCAAGTCCCCCGCATTGCCCTGGGTGCTGGAGATGTCAAGCAGTAGTGGGCGTACACAGGTTGATACAACGGCCGGCTTAGGAATAAGAAACACATTCGTGCAAATATCTGCAAAATCGTCCGGTTTCGCTGCGAAGGGGGTGGGCAGGCCCGCCACGCTTACTTCCGTAGCATCTCCATAGCTGGAAATGGCCCGGAAACAGAGGGTGTAAATGACCGGCCGGCATGCTCCAGCGCAGTCGTCAAGGGTGACAATCTGGTCCGGCGCTGGGTTATCCAGTGAACAGACCCCTTCCTGCCAGTTGACATTCAGGGTTCCCCCATCGAGTTGAGTGAACTGTGTGCTGGCCAGTTCATCGATTACGTTGCTGACGCCAACGAATTCTATCACGGTGGAGTCCCAAACCACGTTGAAGCGGGTCTCCAGAATTTCCGTAAAGTTTTCGACCGTCAGGTCAATACAAAATTCCTCCCCGACACAGGGCAGGGTGTCCGGTTGCTCAAAGTGCAGGGTGTAAGCGGCATTTTGCGCCGTTAGCGGCCCGGCTCCTAAAAGGGCGAACAGGAACAGGAACAGGGCAAAGCTTCTTTTTTTCATAAAAGATTTGCATTTGGGAAGTATGATCGGAGTATGCATGGGAATAAGCATAATTTACAAGGTCTGTCTTATCTCCTGATAAAATTGAGACGAAATTGGATGGTAGTAGATTGGTATTTCTCGGATCAACGGTCTAAGGATAACCCTAAGCTCAACTCATGGGTAGCGCCCGCGCTGGGGCCAAAGGAGGAGAAAGAGTAACCGTAGCCGTACGATATGGTAAAGGTGTTGTCAAAGCCCACTGTATCTCCCAGCAGCACTCCCGTCTCCAGGTGCGCGGTGCCTCCAGAAGAAGCCCCGGCACCGATCCAGAAGTCGACCGGAAGATAGTAACGGAGGTTGAAATCCGCATTGACCGGAGCGCCTTCCACATATTTGACCCAAAGCGAGGGCTCCAGAAAACTGTCGTTGTCGAAAAAGAAATAGTAGCCCAACATGCCATAGTAGTGCTGCAAGCGTTGTACTTCGTAATCCCCGTCATCGTTCTGAAAAGCCAAATCCAGGCCAAATACCTGCGGTACCGACAGCCCCATGTAGAACATGTTGGCGTTGCGGCCCGTCATGCGGTAATAATACAAACCAACTCCTACATCCGGGAAGAACTGGGACTGGTCCATGGTGCCGATGAGATCGCCCTGCTCCCGCAGTTGAATCTCTGAGCCGTCAACCCGGTAATTGACCGCGCCTCCGCTGATGCCAAGCACGAACCCGCTTTCTTCTGGATTGGGGGAAACAATTCCTGCCACGCGCCCGTAAAATCCAGTGAAGCCTGTCGGCCCGATCTGGTTCCCCACCAACTACCTGCTCATCGAGGCGCTGCGCAAGTAT
>CAYNIT010000103.1:0-14094 GCA_964397205.1 uncultured Phaeodactylibacter sp.
CTTTATCAACCTATAATTATTTCATTCTGTTTAATTTATGCCCGCCAAAATGGCATCAGCTGGGTTTGTGGTACAAATATGTGATGCTTGTATTTGCCAGGTTCAATTGTCTGGGATAGATCGCTGAAACCGAGCGCAAATATATTTATCTTTGCCACTCATAGGTAGACTAAACATTGGAAACTTTCTCATATGTTTAACGCAATAACAAAAACGCTGAAGAGCGTCTTCGGCACCAAGCAAGAGCGCGACGTCAACACCTACATGCCCATCGTGGAGGAGGTCAACGAAGTGTTCGAAAAGTTAAAAACACTTTCTAATGATGACCTGCGCCGCAAGACAGAGGTCTTCCGCGCCCAGATTACCGAGCACCTGGATGGCATTGATAGAGATATCGCCGAAGCCCGGGCGGAAGCCAGCGAAGAAGAAGACCTAGACCGTAAAGAGGAGCTGTTTGCTGAAATTGACAAGCTCACAGAGGAGCGCGACAAGCATCTGGAGGAGGTGCTGAAGGAGATCCTCCCCGAAGCCTTCGCCGTAGTCAAGGAAACCACCCGCCGTTTTAAGGAAAACGAGACCCTCACCGTTACTGCCACCGAACACGACCGCAACATCGCTGCCAACCCCAAGAAAGGGTATGTAACCATCGAAGGCGACGAAGCGGTATGGAAAAACAGCTGGATGGCAGCCGGGGGTGAAATCACCTGGAACATGGTACACTACGACGTGCAGCTCATCGGCGGTATGGTGCTGCACGACGGCAAAATCGCCGAGATGGCAACTGGTGAAGGCAAAACTCTGGTGGCCACTCTGCCGGCTTATCTCAACGGCCTGTCCGGACAGGGCGTACACATTATTACGGTAAACGACTATTTGGCACGGCGGGACCAGGAGTGGGTAGGCCCCATTTTTGAATTCCTTTTCCTCACCGTGGACTGCATCGACAAATACCGGCCGCATTCGCCGGAGCGGAATGCCGCTTACGACTGCGATATCACCTACGGAACCAATAACGAATTCGGCTTTGATTACCTGCGGGACAACATGGTGCGCTCGGAGGAGGAGATGGTGCAGCGCAAGCACCACTTTGCTATGATCGACGAGGTCGACTCTGTGCTGATCGACGAAGCGCGTACCCCATTGATCATTTCCGGCCCGGTGCCGCAAGGCAGCGAAGACCAGGAGTACATCTCCCTGCGGCCTTTTGTAGAAAAGCTCATCAGCGCCCAGCGCAAGCTAGCGACCAACTACCTGGCGGAAGCCAAGCGGCTGTTCAAGGAAGGCGAGCTGGGCTACCAGGAAGGGCAGGCCGGCATGGCGCTGCTGCGCGCTTACCGGGCTCTGCCAAAGTACCGGCCGCTCATCAAATTCCTGAGTGAAGACGGCGTGAAGGTCAACCTCCAGAAGGCGGAAAACTTCTACATGCAGGAGCAGTCGAAGAACATGCACATCGTAGACGAACCGCTCTACTTCACCATCGATGAGAAAAACCGCAACGTAGAGCTGACTGAAGCGGGAGCGGAGTACCTTTCTAAAGGCACCGACGACCCCGACTTCTTCGTCATGCCTGATATTGCAACCTCCATGGTGGAAATCGAAAACGACGATTCCCTTACCGAAGAAGAAAAGCAGGAGGCCAAAACCAAACTGAGCCAAGATTTCGCCATCAAGTCGAAGCGCCTGCACTCCATGAACCAGTTGTTGAAAGCCTACACCTTGTTTGAGAAAGATGAGGAGTACGTGGTCATGGACGGCCAGGTGAAAATTGTGGATGAGCAGACTGGCCGTATGATGGAGGGGCGCCGCTACTCCGACGGGCTGCACCAGGCCATCGAGGCGAAGGAGAATGTAAAGGTAGGCGATATCACGCAGACTTACGCTACGGTGACGTTGCAGAACTACTTTCGGATGTACCACAAGCTTTCCGGTATGACCGGAACGGCTGAAACGGAAGCCAGCGAATTTTGGGAAATCTACGAGCTTGATGTGGTCGTTATTCCTACCAATAAGCCAATTGTCAGGGACGATCGCGAAGACCTGGTTTTCAAAACAGAGCGGGAAAAATTCAATGCTGTTATCGACCAAATCGAAGAGCTGACCTCAAAGGGGCGCCCGGTGTTGGTCGGTACCACCTCGGTGGACGTGTCCGAGAAGCTGAGCCGGATGCTGAAATTGCGCAACAAGGAACACAACGTACTGAACGCCAAACAGCATCAGCGGGAGGCGGAGATTGTAGCAGAAGCTGGCAAACCCGGTAAAGTGACCCTTGCCACCAACATGGCAGGCCGTGGTACCGACATCAAAATCACCGAGGAAGTCAAAGAAGCCGGCGGATTGGCCATTCTGGGCACAGAGCGGCACGACTCCCGGCGGGTAGACCGGCAGCTGCGCGGCCGTGCGGGGCGGCAGGGTGACCCGGGCAGCTCTCAGTTCTACGTCTCGCTGGAAGACAACCTGATGCGGCTTTTCCAGTCGGAGCGTATCGCTAAGCTGATGGACCGCATGGGCCACGAAGAAGGCGAGGTCATCCAACACTCTATGGTGACCAAGTCCATCGAGCGGGCGCAGAAGAAAGTCGAAGAGAACAATTTTGGCATCCGCAAGAAATTGCTAGAATACGACGACGTGATGAACATTCAGCGGGAGGCCATCTACAGGAAGCGCAGCAACGCACTGTACGGCGAGCGCCTGTCCGTTGACCTGAATACCATGTTCTCTGGCTTGATTGAAAACCTGGTCATTACCCACCGGGAAGGTGGGGACTTTGAGAGTTTCCGCCGCGATTCCCTCGGCATGCTAGGCTTGGACCCCAAGATGGACCCTATCGACTTCAAAGAAGGGCCCGAGGAGGAAGTACTCACCCGCTTCCGCGAACAGTTCGATGCCTTCTACGAGCGCAAGATGAACAACATCACCGATGCGCTCATGCCCTTTTTCCACGAGAAGCACGAAGAGAAAAACCAGATCAAGCGGATCGTCATTCCGTTCAGCGACGGCAGGTCCCAGCCGATGGCGGTCACAGCAGAGCTAGAGGAAGCCGTTAAAACGAAGGGCAAATCCATTCGGCGCGATATTGAAAAAGCCGTTACTCTTGCCATCATTGATGAGCGGTGGAAAGAGCACCTGCGCTCCATGGACGAACTGAAAGAGTCCGTACAGGCGGCTTCCTTTGAGCAGAAAGACCCCCTTGTGATCTATAAGATGGAAGCCTACAACTACTTCGAAAGCCTTATTTTCGACATCAACGAGCAGGTCACGTCGTACTTGTCCCGCGGTACTTTGATTTTCTCCGACGGGCGTACCCTGGAGCAGGCGCGGGAGCAGCGCACCGACCTGAGCAAAGTCAAAACCAATCGTTCGGCGGAGGAGCAGGCGCAGCGCGCCGCAGCCGAAGGTGTAAGCCGCCGCCGCGCCAAACCGCAAACCGTGCGGCGCAGCGAGAAAAAGGTGGGCCGAAATGAGCCATGCCCCTGCGGCAGCGGCAAGAAGTACAAGCACTGCCACGGGCGTTGATTTAGAGTGACTTAGGCAGCAAGCAGGCGGCACTGCCAAAGCCCTCCGCTTGCTGCCCCTTCCCCAGGTTGATCGGTGAGATGCAGTACGGTAAGATAATTTATGGTATCTTGTGCGCTCTGTAATCAGATTCTCTTTAAACCCTTTATAACCTAATGGACTTAAACAGCTACATTGACCATACCCTGTTAAAGCCCGACTGCACAATTAAAGACATTGAACAGCTGTGTGAAGAATCCAGGGCGCACCATTTTGCTGCTGTTTGTGTTCCGCCTTACTTTGTCAAACAGGCTGATACGGCGCTGCAGCAAAGCCCGGTACGGATCGCCACCGTCATCGGTTTCCCTATGGGGTATGCTTCCACCCCATCCAAGGTAGAGGAAATCAAAAGAGCCATTGAAGAAGGGGCAGATGAAATAGATGCCGTCATCAACCTCTGCGCTGTCAAATCCGAGCAGTGGAACTACGTCAACAATGACATCAGCAGTATGGTCACCGCCGTACACCTCAAAGGCAAACAAATCAAAATCATTCTGGAGACCAGCCTGCTGAGCGACGCGGAAATTCGACGGCTGGCTGAAATCTGCAAAGTAGCTGAGGCGGATTACGTGAAAACGTCTACTGGCTTTAACGGGGGCGCTACCCTGGAAGCGGTGCGCCTGCTGCAGGAAGCCCTGGATGGCCACTCAAAGATCAAAGCCTCCGGGGGCATTAGAACCCGCTGGGACGCTGAGCAGTTCATCAAAGCGGGAGCGAAGCGAATTGGCACCTCCTCCGGGCTGTCTATCGTCAGGTAAAGCTCCAGCCAGGCTTGACTTTATGGCGCTCCATTGCGGTAAAGCTCTTGATCCTGCCTATATTTGTTGGGCAGAGGTTGTTGCTTTGCCTGTGCCCCGATCTTGATCAGGGGCAGGGTGCTTCGCCATACCTATTTCGATCACGCCAAACCCAATGGAATGTGGATTAAAATGTTGATGCTAAGCCTGTTGACTGCTATGACTTTGCCGGTTGCCGCCCAAAACATCTACGTGGAGGAAGATGAGCCGATCGGACAAATGATGGACCGGTTTGCCGAGCTGAATAAGGCCAAATCTTCCGTTGAAGGCTGGCGGGTCCAAATCTTGGCCACGGCAGACCGTCAGCGCTTGGAGACCGTCAAACAGTCTTTCCAGTACCGCTATCCTAAGATACCGATCGACTGGACCCATTCGAAGCCCTATTTCAAGCTGCGGGCGGGTGCTTTTGTCTCCAAACTGGACGCTATGCGCCTAAAGTTCATCCTGGAGCAAGACTATCCGGGCATTTATCTCGTTAAAGATGACAGCATAGAGCCCCGAGAATTGATAGGAGATTACTGATATGAAGCGGAGAAGAAGGAGAAGGAACCGTCGCGTCGATAACAGCCAAATTCTGAATCGTATTGATTGGCAGTCTTTCAGCCTGTTCATCGGGCTGTTAGTGGCCGGCTTGCTGATGATCCACTCCGTAGGGTACGAAGAATTTGAACAAGTAGGCTGGTCTGGTTTTTTGGGCACTTCCGCTGGCAAACAGGCCATCTGGGTAGGCATCTGCGTGTTCGTCTTCGCCTTCATCATGCTGTTCGACTGGAAGTTCTGGCAGACCTTCGCTTACCTGATATACACTTTTTCTCTGGTTTTGCTGGTGTTGGTACTGTTATTCGGCACCAACATCAAAGGGGCCACCTCTTGGTTTACCTTCGGCAGCTTCTCGTTTCAGCCCTCCGAGATCGCCAAGTTTGGCACCTGCCTGGGCATGGCCGCTTTCCTGGATACGTACAATACTGATCTGCGTCAGTACCGTTCGCAGCTGTCTGCCTTCTTAATCATGGGCCTGCCGATGGCGCTTATCTTAATGCAGCCGGATGCCGGCTCTGCCCTGGTTTTCCTTTCTTTTCTGATGGTGCTGTACCGGGCCGGGCTGTCGCAGAACTACTTCATCGTAGGCGGTATCGGTTTGGCTCTCTTGCTCAGCGCCCTGGTTTTCGATCCAATGAAAATCTACGCCAGCATGCTCTTCCTATCGATTGCCTGGCTTACGTATCAGTACAGCAAAAAATTCCGTTTGTACTGGGGCTTCGGCATGATGTTTCTGGCAGCAGGCAGTATTTACATCATAGCGGAGGGGTACGAACTCTACGTCAATGCTGGGCTAGGGGTGCTTTTGCTGAGCTCTGCTGCCCTGGCTTACCGTCAGCGCAATGGCCGCATGGCAGGCTTGCTGATCACCTTTTTGCTAGTGGGCAGCGGCTTGGTATTTGCCTCCAATTATGCTTTCAACCATATCCTGAAGCCTCATCAACAAGACCGCATCAACGTTTGGCTACAGCCGGATCAGTGCGACGAACGCGGGGCGCTGTACAACCTGGAGCAGTCCAAAGCAGCTATTGGCTCGGGCAAAATCCTGGGCAAGGGCTTTACCAAAGGGACGATGACCAAACTGAACTACGTGCCTGAGCAGTCTACGGACTTTATATTCTGCACTATCGGGGAGGAGCAAGGTTTTGTCGGTTCTTTTTGCATCGTTGCGCTTTTCTTGCTGCTGCTCCTGCGGCTTACTGTAGTAGCAGAACGGCAACGCTCTGACTTCAGCCGGTACTACGCCTATGGAGTGGTGGGCATCATTTTCATACACATGTTTATCAATATCGGCATGACGATGGGGCTGATGCCGATCATCGGTATACCGCTGCCTATGATCAGCAAAGGGGGATCTTCCCTCTTAGGTTTTACGCTGATGATCGCTGTGCTGCTGAAGCTGGACAAACACCGCTACCGCAGCTAGCACAGGCTGTGCTAGTAGCCTAATATAATGTTAATCTCCCTCTGATGCCCTATCTATCGGCGCTGCCCCGCTGTTTATAGGTATAATGAAAAGCCCTCGTTGCGACTATGCTGAAAATACTGGACCGGTATATTATCAAGAAGTTTCTGAGCACCTTTTTCTTTACGGTGTTGATCTTCACTATGATTTCGGTGGTCATCGACTTCAGCGAGAAGGTCGAGAAGTTTATTGAGAGCGAGATTACCAAGTGGGAAATATACGTAGAGTACTATCCTGGTTTTATCATGTTCATAGACGGCTTGCTTTGGCCGCTCTACACGCTGATCTCGGTTATATTTTTCACCTCCCGCATGGCGTATGACTCAGAGATTATCTCCATTTTCAATGCCGGCGTAAGTTTCAAACGGTTGATGCGCCCCTACCTGATTGCGGCTACTTTCATTGCCGGGCTGCACCTTATCGGCAACCACTACTTCATCCCGCTGGGCAACAAAGCCCGTTTGGATGTAGAGCACGCCTACATATGGACCAATAACGACCGGGGCAAGACGCAGGATGTCCACATGTTCGTCTCCCCGGACACAAAAGTGTACATCAACTACTACCGGAAGCGGGACAGCACTGCCCGCAAGTTCCGTATGGAGCAGTTCGAGGACGGCAAGCTGGTATACCTGCTTAAGGCCAATACCGCCGAGTGGATCGGGCCGCCCAACCGCTGGAAATTGCGCAACTACGAAATACGGACTTTCGACGGTATGGAGGAGCAGTTCATCTTGGGGCGGGGTAAGGACATAGATACCACCATTAACTTGCGCCCCTCTGATTTTGTAGACTATAAGGAACAGCACATGATGTTGACGAGCGCTCAGATCAAAGACTATATCAAAAGCCAGAAAAAGCGAGGGGTTGGCAATACCAAAAAGTACGAAATCGAGTACCACCGGCGCACCGCCGAGCCGTTCACTATTTTCATACTCACTATTATTGGTATGACGATTGCGGCGCGCAAGGTGAGAGGAGGCATTGGCCTGCACCTGGCTA
Organism: uncultured Phaeodactylibacter sp.; assembly: GCA_964397205.1. Lineage (GTDB taxonomy): Bacteria > Bacteroidota > Bacteroidia > Chitinophagales > Saprospiraceae > Phaeodactylibacter. The sequence continues at coordinate 7,357 of CAYNIT010000103.1, forward strand.
TCGGCGTAGGCATCGGCGCGATGTTTATTTTCTTCTCCAGGTTTGCCGTGGTTTTTGCGGCGGGCCAAGCCATTCCGGTGGCTCTGGGCATTTGGCTGCCCAATGTGCTCTTCGGCTTGGTCGCTATTTATTTGGTTCGAAACGCCCAGATGTGAGGCGGCGGTTCTTGTTGCAAGCTTGGGCTGAAAAACTTCAACAAAGGCATCCGGATAGGTGCCTTTTCTTTTGGCAGGCATCTTAACGTTCAACAAAAGTATGAAATCCTGCCTCTAAAGTTAGACGAAAGCGGTCAGCTTTCAATTTTTTTTGAAAATTACAAAAAGACTAAAAGCCGACATTATGGCTATAGTTGACTGTAAATCAGTAATTTAAAAAACGGATTCTTGAATTCATCCTAAAATCGGGCCAAAACGAGGCTTGCGACAGTATGAAATATTGCTTTTTGTTTAACTATTGCTTACCTTTGATTCAACATGATTTGAGAGCAAGCAAACAAAAGTCCAATTGCCATGTCAAGCACAGAATTTTACAGCAACTTCGACAAAATGTCCACCCTTTTGCATTCCTTCGCCTACAATTTGACCAAGAATGGAGAAGACGCTAAGGACTTGTTTCAAGAGACGGCTTTCCGGGCACTGACCAACCGGGACAAATTTCGCCCGGGCACCAATTTCAAGGCCTGGCTATTTACCATCATGAAGAACATCTTCATCAACAATTACCGCAAGAAGGTCAAAGCCAACACCATCATGGATTCTACGGATAACCTCTACTACATCAACTCCGGTAGTGTAGTGATTTCTAATCAAGCAGAGTCTAACATCATGATGAAAGAGCTCAAGCGCATGATTGAAGAGCTGGATGAAAGCACTAAAATCCCATTCCTCATGCACTACCACGGCTATAAGTACCAAGAGATTGCAGATCACCTTGATCTGCCCCTTGGCACCGTAAAGAGCAGAATTTTCTTCGCTCGCAAGGAGCTGAAGGATGTTATTCACAAACGCTACGAGAGCGACAGCGTGAACGACCTGCGGGAAAAAGTGCGCGAAAGCGAATAAACGATCCGTCCTTAGCTTCTCCCGAGCTGTAAAACAATCAGATATAACTAAGCGTATAGCAGAACAATGCATTCCTCCCGGAATGCCTGTGCTGCTGTTCAACGGCGACAGAATGCTCCCATTTTGCCGCCGTTTGTTTTTACCTTTGTGCCATGCCGGTTCAGCTGTACCAATTTTTTACCCAAAACCTTAATGACTGGCTCGCTAAGAGCCACCGCCCTTTGCCCTGGAAAGGCGAAAAGGACCCCTATCTGATCTGGCTTTCAGAAATCATTCTGCAGCAGACCCGGGTAGAGCAGGGGCGCCCTTACTTTGAGCGGTTCCGGCGCCGGTTCCCCAATGTACGTGCTTTGGCGGATGCGCCGGAGGACGAAGTCATGAAGAACTGGGAGGGCCTTGGATACTATTCGCGCGCCCGCAACTTGCACGCCGCCGCCAAATACGTAGCCTACGATTGTGGAGGCCAGTTTCCATCTGATTACCAAAGCATACGAAAGCTTAAGGGGGTGGGGCCTTACACGGCGGCGGCCATCGCATCTTTTGCCTATGAGCTGCCTTACGCTGTGGTGGATGGCAATGTGTACCGTATATTGTCAAGGTTTTGGGGCATCGACAGCCCGATTGATACGGCGGAGGGTAAAAAAACTTTTGCCCGGCTGGCGCAGGACCTGCTTGAGGCCAACCCCGTTGCTCCTTCCCGGCACAATCAGGCTATGATGGACTTCGGGGCTACGCAATGCACCCCTAAGGCTCCGGATTGTATGTTTTGCCCATTGCGGGAAAAGTGTCAGGCTTGGCTGCAGGGCAAAGTGGGCCAACTCCCTGTGAAGAGCAAAAAGCTGGTGAAAAAACACCGCTACTTCCACTATTTGCTGTTCAACTGGCGGGGGCAGGTATGGATCAGAAAGCGTGACGGGAAGGACATCTGGCGCAACCTTTACGAATTCCCGCTGCTTGAAACCCAAGCTCCTGGGCTGTCTGATGCGGCCGTGCGCCGCAGCGATTACTGGCGGCAACTGGCGGGGGCTGCCGAAGCAGTGGCCGCTTTCAAGACGCCCGAGCCCCTGAAGCAGGCTCTTACCCATCAATACATCCACGCCAGCTTCTGGGAAATTCATCTGCCAGATGCGGTTGAGCCTTCAAATTTGGAAGGTTTCCAGCCAGTAAAACGGGAAAACTTGAGTAAGTTCGCGTTCCCTAAAATTATAGCCCGCTACCTGAATGGGAAGTTCGAAAAAGTTTAGGCCCTTTGCCCTTTGCAGGCTTAAGCACAATTCGCTATATTTAAAATTGGTTTGCAGAAAAATTTAAAAACCCAATAACAGGAATCGAATGGTCAATCGAGTCATCCTCATCGGCAATCTGGGAAAAGACCCGGAGGTACGGCGGTTGGAAAACGGCGCTGTAGTCGCCAAGTTTCCCATCGCTACCAACGAGAATTACAAAGACAAAAGCGGAGAATGGCAGTCGATCACAGAGTGGCACGACATTGTGGTGTGGCGTAGTCTTGCTGAACGAGCCGAGAACAGCCTGACCAAGGGAGCACAGGTGTACGTGGAGGGGAAATTGACCCACCGTACCTGGCAGGACAAAGACGGCAACAACCGGCGCACCACCGAGGTGGCGGCCAATTACTTCCGGCTCATCAATAGCAAGAGGGGCAATAGCGGCGGCTCTAGCGGCTATTTCCCATCCGCGGATGACGAAGTCTCGGCTCCGAACCGCCCCGCAGCCACGGAACAGCCGGCCTCAACGACGGAAACTGCCGAGAATAGTTCTACTGCGGATGACGATCTTCCCTTTTAGCAGAACTCGTCAGCGATGAAAGCCGCGGCTTGGGTTGAGCTGTTGGTCGGCCACGAGCGGGCAGCCTCCGGGGTACCTGCTGCCGTCAGCAGTGTTCAGCAAGCTGCGGCTTTCAACTTTATCCAATAACCTGATCTTTGCTTGGAAACAGAACCCCATAGTCCTCCCATCGCGTTTGCGGCCGGATTTTTGTTGCTCAGCGCGGGCAGCCCGGAGGTTCTGCTTGGTATCCTGGGCATCATCCTGCTGTTGTTTTCTTCCGCTCTGATTTCCGGTTCGGAAGTGGCTTTCTTTTCGCTCAGCTACCAGGATTACCGGCAGCTCACGGAGGACGATGAAGCGAGCAGCGCATTAATCTTGAAGCTGAAGGACTACCCTCAGCAATTGCTGGCTACCATCCTTATCAGCAACAACTTCATCAACATATTCATTGTCATCCTCTCAGATTTTGTGCTGCAGATGCTGCTGCCTCCGGGCACCTTCGAGCAGTGGTCAGAGGCCATCCTTAGCATCTTCACTGCTCCCACGGAAGCTCAGGCTGCCAACTTCAGCCGCTTTCTGGGCTTTCTGATCACGGTAGCGGGCGTTACTTTCCTGCTGGTTTTATTTGGCGAGGTGGCTCCCAAGGTATACGCTAAAATCAACAATCAGCGGCTGGCTCGATTCATGGCCCGCCCCCTCTCCCTGCTGCTCGTGCTGTTCCGCCCCCTCAGCCATCTGCTGGTCAGCTCTACCAATTTGATCGAAAAACGCCTGGCTCGCTCTACCCAAGGCACTTCCAACCCAAGCCGGGAGGAAATTGACGAAGCCATTGAACTGACCGTGCGGCAGGAAAAAGGGGCGAGGCGGGATGTTGACATTCTGAAGAGCATCGTTAAGTTCGGAGACGTAACGGTCAAGCAAATCATGCGCTCGCGGGTGGATGTGATAGCCGTAGACTTCCGGGTTGGCTACCACGAGCTGCTGCAGGTGGTGCAGGAATCGGGCTACTCCCGCATACCCGTCTACGAGAACGACTTCGACAACGTCACCGGCATTTTGTACGTAAAAGACCTGCTGGGCCATCTGGATGAAGCCGATGATTTCGAATGGCAAGAATACATCCGCACGGATGTTTTCTACGTACCCGAGGCTAAGAAAATCAATGATTTGCTCAAGGAGTTCCAGCAAGAGCACCTTCACCTGGCGGTAGTAGTGGATGAGTACGGAGGAAGCTCCGGCATCGTCACCCTGGAGGACATACTGGAGGAAATCATTGGGGAAATCAAGGATGAGTTCGACGACGAGGTGGAGTTGGTCTACAAAAAGATCGATGACTACAACTACCTGTTTGAGGGCAAGACCTTGCTCAATGACGTTTGCCGGATCGTCGGTATAGATACCAATACCTTCGATGAGGTCAAAGGGGAAGCCGATTCGCTGGCGGGGCTTATCTTGGAGCTGCAGGGGCAGCTGCCCAAGATTGACGCAGAAATTGAGTACGATGCATACCAGTTTAAGATCGTATCCGTTAACAAGCGAAGAATTGAACAAATATTGCTTACGCTGCCCAAAAATTGAGGACTCATGCGCTATCAACTGGCACTTTTCGCTTTATTCCTTATTGTATTATCAGCTTGCGGAGGCGAGCCTGGCTTCACCCCCAAACCGCGGGCTTATCCACGGGTCATCTATCCCGAAAAAGAATACCAGGCTTTCGACAAGGATTACTGTGCATTCACTTTTCAGTACCCGGCCTACGCGGAAGTACAGCAGGATACTAGTTTCTTCGAGGAGCGCCCTCCGCACCCTTGTTGGTTCGATTTATACTTTTCAGACTTTGATGCGCGGCTGCACTGCAGCTATATAGCCATGAAAGACCCGCAGCACCTGCAAGAGCTCAAAAGCGAGGCCTTCGAGCTTGTAGACTGGCACAACAAAAAGGCCAACTACATAGAGGAAATCCGGATACAAAAGGAAAACGGTGTCAGTGGCTTTGCTTTCTTGATTGAAGGACCAGCGGCTTCTCCCTTTCAATTCTATTTAACGGACAGCGTTCAGCATTACCTGCGCGCTTCCTTGTATTTCAATACACAGGCCCGGCCGGATTCACTTGCGCCGGTTTTTGACTTCTTGGAAGAGGACATTCAGCACATGATAACGACCTTTGAGTGGGCGGCGGAGTGACTGGCCATTTAGCGGAACTGACAGGGTAGCGCAACGTACTGGGCTGCCTGTCCGAAACTACAGACAGCCTCCTGGCATCTCATGCCAGGGGGGCTTGCAGGAACAAACCAGATTCACTAACCATGGCTCTGTTGGAGCCGGTCTAGGCGGTCCAGCGAGAGACAGCCCGCCGGGCCCGGTTTACTTCGGCTTAGAAGAAGCAGCTTTTTCCTTTTTGCCGTTGTTGCTCGTTTTCTTTGATTCCTCTTCGCCTTCAACGGGCACAACTCCGGAGATTTTAGCCTTGACTTTGCGCTCCACCTCTAGGGCTACTTCGGGATTGTCTTCCATGAATTGCTTAGCAGCCTCGCGGCCCTGCGCAATCTTGGCGCTGTCGTAGCTGTACCAAGCACCGCTCTTCTGAATGATATCGTGGTCTACGCCAAGGTCGACGATCTCGCCGACTTTGGAGATGCCCTCGCCGTACATGATGTCAAACTCAGCGATGCGGAATGGGGGGGCCAGTTTGTTTTTCACCACCTTTACCTTGACGTGGTTGCCCACCACATTGCCCTCTTTATCCTTTATAGCGGAGCCGGACCGGCGGATGTCCAAACGCATAGAGGCGTAGAACTTCAGGGCATTGCCACCGGTGGTGGTTTCCGGGTTGCCAAACATGACGCCGATCTTTTCCCGGAGCTGATTGATAAAGATACAGCAACAGCCTGTACGCCCGATCGTACCCGTAAGTTTGCGCATAGCCTGAGACATCAGGCGCGCTTGCAGGCCCATCTTGGAGTCGCCCATCTCGCCCTCGATTTCACTGCGTGGCACAAGTGCCGCCACAGAGTCGATAACGATAATGTCGATAGCGCCGGACCGGATGAGGTTCTCGGCGATTTCCAGGGCTTGTTCCCCGTTGTCGGGCTGTGCAATCAGGAGGTTTTCCGTGTCGACGCCCAGTGCTTTGCCGTAGGTGCGGTCGAAGGCGTGCTCTGCATCAATGAAGGCTGCGATGCCGCCCTGCTTCTGGCATTCTGCCAGCGCATGAATGGCCAGGGTTGTCTTGCCGGAGGATTCCGGCCCGTAGATTTCCACCACCCTGCCGCGCGGGAAGCCGTTGACCCCCAGGGCTATATCTAAACTCAAAGAGCCGGAGGGAATCGAATCAATATCTACAACGCTTTGATCTCCCAAGCGCATGATGGCGCCTTTGCCATAGGTTTTCTCTATCCGGTCTACAGTAAGCTGCAGCGCCTTCAGCTTTGCTTCCCGGTCTTTGTTATTGTCTGCCATTTGGTACTTTTTTATCGATGCCTTGTTTTTATTTGCTGCAAAAATAAACTTTTCGTTTAGAAGAAGCAAGCGAATGCTTCATTTATTTGCAATACAGATGTTGAAAATACGCAAAAAAGCCGACTTTGGGGAATTGTGGTTGGTGTAAAGCACCCCAAGCAGGTTCTTTACCCGAGGAGAACCGTACATGGATTGGCCTTCTCTTGGTATTGTTTTTTTTCTTGAATTTTCATCAACGAAGAACAAGGTGTTGATCTCTTTTAATTGTTCTGTGCTCATGCCAATTTTTAAAGGAAAACTTTTGCTCTTTTTGCAAAATCCGAGATGTTCAGCAAAAAAATGCATTGGGTTCGCAAGTGAGGGGGAACAAAAAACCCCCGGCGCATCACAGTGCCGAGGGCTTCTTGTCTTTCATTGCAGTAGAGCTTAG
>CAYNIT010000104.1:0-14003 GCA_964397205.1 uncultured Phaeodactylibacter sp.
AAGGCACTTCCCGTGCCAGGATGTGGTTGGAGAACTCGACTTTGAGGTAGCGGATTTTGGGCATATTTCACGTATTAGGGATTGAGTAACGCTTGCATAAGCAAAGTGAGGGCACCGCTTGAAAAGCAGCAATCCCGCATGTTATTTGCCTATTTGCATAATTATACGAATTATTTACAGCACTGTTTCACCATAGCGCTATAAATTTCAAGGCCAAAGGTAAAACCGGCCTGTGCCATATAGTGACACACCCTCAAAAATACTTTGTATATTCCCATTCAAAAAGCCGCATGCCCCATCCTTCGAGCATCATGATGATCCGCTTGCAGACTATAGACCGTTGCCTGCAGGACCGCCGCCAAAAGTGGACGCGCCGCCGCTTGGCGAAAGCCTGCAATGACGCGCTATACGAAGCCTTTGGCTTGGAAGCCGAGTACTCCGCCTCCACCATCCACCGAGATTTGAGATTCCTGAAACGAGAACAGCCCGCGGGCTACGGCGCACCTCTGGAATGGATGCCGCGCGAGGGCAGTTACCGCTATACCAAGCCCGGCTATTCCATCCATCAAGTACCATTACAACAGCAGGATATCAACGCCATTGAGGAGGCTTTGTCCCTACTGCGGTCGGTGCGTTACTTTCAACAGCAGGAAGGGCTCGAAACCCTGGCTCAGAAGCTGTCGGACAGCCTACACCTCAAGCGGCAGCAATTACAAGAGCCTGCCCTGCTGTTCAGCCATGCACAACCAACACCGGGCCAGCAGTGGGTGAGCCTGCTCTATGAAGCCGCCTTGCACCAGCATTGCCTGCAGCTGCAGTATCAGCCCTTTGAAGAAGCCTTGCAGTCGCCCGTCGTCAGCCCCTACTTGCTGAGGGAATACAACCGCCGCTGGTTTCTAATCGGTTACAGCCACCGGGAGGAGAAAATCCGCACCTACGCTCTCGACCGCATCCGTGCTGCCGAGCAGTACTTGCTACAGGCTTACTACCGCGATCCTGCTTTCCAGCCTCAGGCTTACTTCCGGCACATCATTGGCGTTAGCTTGCCGGAAAGCAAAGGCGTGGAAACCATCCGCCTGCGGGCGGAACAATTGCGGGCGCGCTATATAGAGACTAAGCCCATTCACCCTTCTCAGCAAATCATTGAAGAGACAAAACAGCATACCGTCTTCGAATTGCAGCTCATTCCCAACATAGAATTCGAACGGCTGCTCCTGTCCTTCGGCGAGGAAGCCACGGTACTGCAGCCGCGTTGGTTAGCGGAACGCATCGGGCAGCGGCTCCGGCGGGCAGCAGACAACTACCCACCTAAGCCGAAGGCTGGAAAAAGCGGCGCTTGAGATAAGGTACCATCTCCCGGTTGGTCAATTTTTTGTTGGATGAGCCAGTCCGGCGGTAGAATACGTAGTCTGATTTTGTCGGCTTGCCGTTTTTACTCTTTGGTTTGTTGGGCCTCGACGGTACAAAAACGGGCACCTTGCTGGGCATACAATCTATCCGCAGCACCGTTTTGCCTCTTATGTCATCTCCGTACATGTCTATCAAATCGCAGTACTCCCGGCCCAATTTGATTTCTAGGAATTCCATCAGCGCCCGGACGGCCTCGTCCATCTTTTCCGTGCCGTAATCCTTGAGCCCGCTTACTTCACCTGAATTGCCGACACCAAACAGCATGCTGCCGCCTTCAGCGTTCATCATAGCGGCTATGGTGCGTACTACTGTCTCCTTTTGTTGCTTTTTGCCATCGTAAGAGGCTTTGAACTCCAGGTTCACCCCTTCCGATTGCTGTACCAGCATAGCGGAGGAGCGCTGCAGGTGGTAAGAAAGGTAGCCGATGATCTGCTTCGCCAGCCGTTGCAGTACTTTCACTCGCGCCTGCGCGGACAGCTCGCCGGGTTCAGTGAAAACGGAGCGCGGAAAGGCCAATAGTTTTGATTTTTTCTTAGCCCGCACACTCCCCGTGCGGTGGTCATTGCTGAAGAATGCGACTTCGCCAAAAACCTCACCTGGCTCCATAGTCTTTTCCTCTAGGTTTTGCAGCCGCAGCTGCAACTGCCCGGCGAGGACAATGTAAAAGTGACGGGTATTTCGGTACTTCGGGTCAAAGACCAAGCAATTGCGCTGAAAGCTGCGCAGCCGGGCGGCTTTTGCAAGGCATCTCAGATCGTGGTCTTCCAATCCATCAAATAAAGGGTGTCGCGCGACAGCCTTGTATTTTTCGTCCAAAGCCATAAGTTAAAGGGTTCTAGTTCGTAAATCAGTAGCAGCCATGCGGAACGCTATCCATTACGCTTCCACATTGCTATTATAACAGTTTTTCGGAATTTTTTTATAATTAATGCCTGTATTTTTGACAACCACGCCATACCTACCGCAATGCCTCAAAAGCATCCATAGCCCGCAGTACAGCCGCCTGCAGCATTTTACGGTACTGGCTTTCCCATTGGGCGGACTTCTCTTCTTCTTCGGCCCGCAGCCGTTCGATCATTTGCACCTCCCGCTGAAAGCGCTCTTCGATCCGCTGCAGGGCGGCGCGGACCCGGTCGATTTCTCCCTCCTGTTCCAACGCAAACAGTTTGCGCTCAATTTCAGCCTGTACTTCAGCGGCGCTGTACTGCCGCCACTGGCTGTCCCGAAACTCCTGAATCGCTGCCAGGTGCTTTTTATCCAGTGCAGCTTTCTCCCGGTATTCGTCGAAGGGAGCAACCACAGCTGGCAATAGCAGCACGCCGTCGAACGCGACAAACAGCAGCAAGTATAGACAAGACAGCACCGGCATCCACCAGCCGTCATTGGCAAGCATTTTCTGCCCCAGGAGCTCCAGGCGGCTCGCCAAGCCGAGCTCATCGTAGGACTGCAACTGATCGGTCAGGCCTGCTTGCTGGTCCTGCAGGCGGCCCATTTTGGCTGAAAGGGCAGCGAGCTCTGCTTCAATTTCACCGATCTCTTCCTTCGCCTCCGCCCGCAATCGCTCCAGGCGCTCTTGCTGCAGTTCAAAAACCGGGCCCTTGCCCTTTTCTCGGGTACCGCCCTCGCCGCTGGCTTCTTCTACCACATCGCGCTCCCATATGCGCAGGGAATCACGGAGCCCGGCGCGCTGGCCCCACAGGACAGCCTTTTGTTGCTCTATACCTTCGACCGCTGCTTCGTAGTCTCGGCTCCGCCGCTCTATTCTTTCCGCCTGATTGGCCTGATGCTGATCGCGCAGGTCCGGTTCAAAGGCGTAGAGGTCAAAGAAGCCGACATTGAGCACCGGCAGGCTGATGGCGATCAACAGGCGGAACAGGGTCGAGCTCCAGTGCCGCTTGCCCACAAGGAGCAGGCGGTCTACCGTGAACAAGGCCCCAAACAACACCAGTGCGGCCAGAAATACGATGGGATGGTGGAAAGTGGCGTACAGCCCCAGCCCGATGGAAAAGGCAGAAAAACCGTGGAGTGCCAGCAAGCCATACATGGCTACCTGGCAACGCCACTTCATGTCGTCGGAGCAACGGCTGAAGATGTCCGGTGCCAGCCCGAACATCCGCCGCGCCCACTCGATTGGAGCAGGTGTTTGCATAGTTTAGTTTTTTTGCTCTTAAAAAATTACTCGTTGTGGCCATGCTCAGGATTGCCGGTGCTCGAGTATGGCAGCAAAATCATCCAATACCTGCGCGTAGGTCTCCTCCCACTGCCGCAGCATATGGTCTAGTTGCTGCTGATGCAGGCGCCGAAGGTGGTCTTTAGCGCCTTCCAGTTGTTCTAGTTTGGCTTCCACCAACGCAGCGAAGCGCTGGTTCAGGCTTTCGAGTTCTTCGTTGAGCTGCAGGAAGCGCTCCTGAAACTGCCGGGAGCGGTGGAGCTGCATATGGCTGCGGGTAGAAACCAGCAGGCTTTCACATACTTCGCGGATGAAAGCCAGTTCTGCCTGGCCAACGATTTCTAGCCCCTGATTGCGGTCCTCCAGCACTTGCTCCAGCGCTTCGGCCTGCTTGCGCTCGAATACCGCCAGGGCTTTCCGCTCCTGCTCGCCCGCCGTCAGCCGGTTGAGCCAGGAGGCATTGCGCTCGCGCAACCGCTGCACGTAGGCTTCAAGCGCCTCGCGCTTTACCGCCGCAGAACGGGTTTGGGTTGTAAAAGCATCCGCGAGTTGATCGCCGGAAGTCGGTGCCTCCTCTTTTTGGTGGGTTGGTAAGCTTTTCATGACAGGAACATTTTGAAAATGATGAAATGCAGGTGCCGCTACTCCTCCAGAGATTCCGAAATGCGGCTCGGCTGGTACGCTACTATGGCGCAGAGGAAGAAGCAACGGCCGCCGATGGTGATCAGCCGGCGCGGAATAATCACGCAATCCATTTGGGCGTGATGGGTGGGCGGAAAACCGCGCATCAGGCAGGCGGCGTAGCAGCCGTCCTGCTCAATGGTGCAGAAGCCCGCAAAGCGCAGGCCGATTCCGTTTTCTACCGTACCGCGGACGAGCAGCGGTTCCTCAGACTGACGCTGGCAGGAGGTGGCTTCACAGATGCTGGTGTATTCGCTGAGCGCCTCTACATCCTCCGGGGCGACCGAAGCAGTGGAGGAGTACACCAGAAATACATAAACGGGGATGATTAGCGACAGGAACAGCAGTAGTCTCAGTAGTTTTCTCATAGCTCAAATCATTTTGGTGATCTAACTGCTCCCAATTTGGGCTATCCTGTTCCAAACTTTTCCATATCAGGAAAAATCCAAGCGAAATTTTTGGAAAAGTTTAGGCTGCCCGCAGCCATGCGACTGCTTGCTGCACAGCTCTGGCACGCGATTCCGCCGTTTGAGCTTGCTTATAGGTTCGAAATACGCCTTCCAAATGAGGGAAACGATCGAAAAACTGTTGCCACACGAAGGGCAGGCTTGCTCCTGCCTGGAAGCAAGGCTCCCAACTTTCGAGCAAACGGTGCTGCCCAACGATTTGCTCCCGCAGTACTTCGGCAGCTTTGGAGGCCAACTGCGATTTGAGAGCGGCGGTGGCTTGCCAGTAGGCCCGTTGAGCCATCGGCCAGGAGGACTGCCCCAGCTGCCGCAGGTATTGCTTCACCGGGCCATCTGCCGAAGGCTCAAAGTGCGGAATGAACCGCTTGCGCGGAAATGCCAGGACAAAATGCTCAAAGTCAGGCAAAGCTTCCGCGCCGTGCAAGCAGAAGTACAGCTCGTCTATGCGCTGTACCGGCAGATAGGTTTTGATGTTGGTCACCAGCTCACTGGGGCGGATAAAAACCAGCTCGGCTTGGCCCGGCGCCTCAGCCTGCTGCAAGCCGCCATCCGCCCATACCAGGCCAACCACCCTGTCGGCAGCAATCCGTTGAGCAGATAAGCCTAGCGGCGCCAGCAAGCCATCGCGTTCCCATACCATAAAATTAGTGCTGATCAGTAGCATAGCTATAAACCCATTCTCGTTCGTGAACTAAAGAGCGACTGCACCAAATGATACTTGGACGGCAAGCCCTGTATCAAATGGCGCGCCAAGGTACCGTAAGGTTGATAGCACATGTCCTTCGGCAGATCGTGCGGCTTTCCGCGGCCGGAAGCCAGTACAATCTCCGGCCGCTCATCGACTTTCCGGATGCAAGCCTGGAGCCACGCCTGCACCGCCGGCATATCAGAGCCGACGATCGACTCGATCAGGCCGAGATGCAAGACCACAAAGTCGATTGTATGCTCCCGCAACACGCCCACCAGCCATTGTTCCAGCGCCGCCTCATCGCGGATCTGTTGCAGGTCCGGCTCTTCCAGGCCAGGATCCGGGAGGTACACATTCATGTGCCGCAGGGTTTGGAAAAGGTCGGAGCCGCGGGACCGCCGGTCCCCTGCCGCGTACTCTTGTATGCGCTCATCTACGATTATGATTTCCGTCACCGCCGCTTCGATCAGCTCATAGCGCAACCGTTCCGTATGATGCGGCATAGACAAAGAGCTGACATTATGAAGGTAGGTGCCGAAGCTGCAGTTGGAACGGTGGGAAGTGTAAAAGCCCAGGCGCCCGAGTTCAAACTCCGGATGTTTTTTCGCCCACTCGCCATGGCTGTCAAATAAAAGAAGCTGTTCTGGCGCTTTCTGAATGTCTTCGATGGGAGGCGGCTCTTCATGCAAGGCGGTAACAGTCAATTTCAAAAACCAGCATGGCAGGCCTTTGTTTTTGCAGTAATGCTCCAGCCAATGCTGCCACAACCAGCGCAGCAGCGAATCCTCGTCGGGCTCCGATTGCAACATCTCCGACAGCCCCTCCCACTGTGCTGTGTCTTCCATTAAGATCCAGCGCAGGGGAAAACGCTTCTGCCGCTCCATTTGTCGGCGGTCCTCCTCCTGAAAATGCACCGCAAACTTGTGGGAGTATACCGTCTTAGAGCCCGTTTGCTCTTCGTACGGCCGGTGGAGGCGCACTTCGCTGCGGGCGTGCGCCAGCTGGGCTATGTCCCCGCTGATGCTGTGGCTCAAATCCACCAGCAGCAGGGTTCTCGGTTTTTTCAGGTAAATGTGGTAAGCCATAGTGTAGGCCGGCTTATCCTTCTCTGACTGTTCGGGCAAGCGCTGTTTGTCAGCCCTCAGCAGGGGAATGTACCGCCTGCGCTCCTCGCCCAGCGCAATACCGGGCACTTTTTTGCGGAGGTAGCTGGCGGCAGCCCGCATTTCCATGATTCCCCAGGCTTTGCCTCGGATGCGGCTTTGCTTATCAATGACTCTTTTCTTGATGTATTGATCGTTGATCTTGCCAACCAATTCCTCTAAGCCTTTTCCCCGGGCAATATCGTCGTAGATGGCGATGTGATAGCCCCGCCGATTCTCCTCGTATACGTCTAGAGAAACCGTCAGAACGCTGCGGTTGGTGATATTTTCGTGCTTGGCAGAATTGCGTATGACATTCTCCAATATCATGAACAAGGCACTGGCTCCCAGATCCCCGTTCGGAATCTGGACCTTCACATCTTTGCCCTCGCGTTCTCCTTTGTACCGGTAGACAATCTCAATTGCTTTCAGCTTGCTGTTGCTGATGTACTGCTTGAGGATGGACTGCTCGTTCATGTTTTTGACCAACTCCTCTCTAAGCCACATCCCGGTGGTGCTGACCGGTTCACTGGTAGACATGTCTGCCAAAAGGTTGGTGCGCACGCGCAGGTAGCCCAGAAATTGCGCCATTTTTTTGTAAAAAATAGCCGGATAGGTTATTTCTCCGAGCTCCCGCAGTTTGTCCTCTTTATCCAGCCGAGTGAGAATGTGCGAGCCAAAGTTGTGCGCTAGGTTGCGAGACAGTATGCCCGCTGTAGCGTAGCGGTTGGCTGCCTCTTTGGTGGCTTTTTGCTGCAGCTTGATCAGCATGTTGAGCATGTTCTTAGAGAGCGCGCTGGCAATGAGTTCTGCCAACTGCCCCATTCGCCAATGGTAGTCTGGGTGATCTCTAGACAGCTTCCGGCAGCGAAAACTGAACATGATACCGCTGACGTTCTGTCCGTCAGAATAGTTGATGGGAATGACCGCATGGCACCACCAGTACGCTGCTTTATCCTTGGTAGCCGATAGGTCGATCTTATGCAGCAGGGGGTGCAAAGATAGGTAGCGAACCCAGGCTTGGTAACGCTCCGGCGCGATAATTTTGCGTTCGTCATTAATGTTGCGCACCTTCCGGCGGTAGTCCTCAATGTACTGCTTTTCCGCTTCCTCGAGCTGCTGCCGGGCGCCTTTCTTGAGCAAAGTAATGCCCCGAAGCAACACCTTTTCTTCCTCATCGGTAATGTTGAGGATGGCCTTCCACTCCCGCCAATCCTCCTGGACTTTTTCCCGAGTAGCTGCCAGGCTGTGAGGCGTCAACTTAGCTACCTTATGCAGGGCTTGCCACCAGCTTGACTTTTGCTCTTGGTCCAGAAGTTTAAAGTCCTGGGACCGGAAAAAGCGTAGGTGATCGAAGAAATCATTCGTCATACGCTCTTCATCCGACACATTCAGTACGCAAGTTTTAGCAAAGCTGTTGAGCTGATGCTCACCGGCATCTTCCGAAAAGAAGTAGAACTCCACGTTATTGCGTTCCAGCAGGGAGATCAGAGAAGGCACTCTGCCGGAGCGGTTGTTTCTGGAACTCAGATAGGTCGTGATCTTCCGCAGCCTTTCCATGGCCGCATCGTAGACGGCGCGCTCCCCAGTCTCTAGCAAAGCGCCAAAGAAACTGTGGTTGTCTTCCCGCATGTTGAAGCGTTCGCGCAGCAGCTCATTGGCGTTGAAAAAGGAAGACCAAAGGATTTTGGCATCCATTTCTTTAATGATGCGGTTGACGCTGGCCACCGCCTGATTGAGCTGCATAGGGATAATGGTGTGGTACGCCTTGGACAGCAATTCGGAATTGAGCTTGCGGACAAAGGACGCGGAGTCCAGCAGTTTTACCATCCGAAACCAATGCTGATCAGGCTCCTCCGTGTCGAAGTAATGATCCAAAAACATATAGCGCTGATCCTCCTTCTGCCGTTTGCGCAATAGCTGAAAGACGTGGAATTGCTTTTCGTGCAGCGCTCCCGCAAACACAATAGGCCGCTGCCGCTTCCCTTTTTTGGCCGGCAATCTCTCGTAGTGGTTTTCAAAAGCATTGATCAGGAGTTCTCCGCCCCGCTGGTACTGATAATAAGGCAGGACGCCAACCTGGTAGACATATGCAAATTCCCGGAGGTGGTACAAGTCTTGCAAAAAGCGAATGTCATGGGTGAGAAAGTTGCCGCAGTGGTCGAGGGGAAAGGCGGACTTTGGGCGGTTGTGGACATCCAGAGAAGTACCGCCTGCCTTAAGAGCAGCCACATCATCGAAACAGAGCAGGAAGCCTACATACCGCCGGTCTTTGCGGGATTTGATCAGGAAAAAGCGCCCAAAGTTTGGGTATTTGCTGTAATCCAGCTCAATCAGCCGGCGGTAATTGATCCGGTCGTGAAAAAAGTCGCCCTCCTCCCGGCTTAGCGCGGAAGATATCTCGTCGATCGCCTCCAGAACCGCCTCCGTATCGCTGCTCAACCCACTAGCCAACTGCTGGAAGGAGTATTCCTCAATTGTTTCGTCGAAGGGATGTTGCTGCTGTTGCTTCATATCGTAGAATTTAGCCGTTGCAGATCGCTCAGGTTATCCCGCAACCACTGCTCTTCGGCTCGGCTGATCTTGCCCTTCCGCTCGGTTTTATTGCGATAGTCAACGGTTGTGTGCAGGCGCAACCGCCCGAAGTAGTTAGCAATAGCCCTCGCATCCCCCACATTATTCTCAAACTGTACCGGCTGGGCCAGGGCATAAGCGTACCTCATATAGCTGTGTTTGCCGTCTCCCATGAAAGCAAGCCGGTACGCTGCCGGAAGCCTGTCTTTCAAATCCAACTGGAATAAGCCCAGATACATCCGGCGGACCCGCAGCAAGCTCTGGAAATATCCCTGCACCGCTTCTTCAACCTCTTCCTCGCTAAGCGCATCATCCGCTTGTCTCTTGGCGCAGTATTGGTAAAAGATATAGCCGTGATTTGGCAGGGTAAGCCTTTTTCCGATTAACAATTGCTCGATTATTTTCAGCGCCTCCTCCCCTATGGCCTGCTCTGCCGCTTCGTAGGTATTCGAGCGCCGGAAGGTGTCGTAGTGGTGTTTCCAGGCCTTATCATCCTTGCCGCGCACTGCGGCAGGCCAGTCGTCGGCAAAGACCCTTTGCCGATAGTGGCTGGACAGAAGGCTGGACAGGAAACGCTTGAAGGCGCGGGCTTCCGGATGGAGCACCCTCCCTTTAGGAAACACCTCTACCCAACTCGGTATAGGCAGCTCTTCATTGTCCTGTACCGGAAAGTTGGTAAGCATGACGTATTGCCACCTTGGGTGCTTACGCCTGATGCGGCTCAGGATATTGTAGCCATTCATCGCAGCGATGCGCCCGCCCGAGCGGTAGCGGAAGTCGGTGATGACCGTAGTGGGCTGGTGACAGATCGATTGCGCCAAACGCTCGCCTTCCTTCAGATTAGAAACGGTTTCTACCTGGTAGGGCTGCCCCAGGTTTTGGCGCTCCAGGCACTCCCGCAGCTGCCCCTTGTCGGCATCAGATTGGCTGATGTAGAGGATGTTGCCAAGACCGTTCTTGGGATCATCTTCGGCTTGCTGTTGACGGTCGCTTCTGACTTTACTGCTGAGGCGCTCAAACCAACTGTTGATTTTTTCATTGGCATCTGAGCGCTTCTCCAGCAGGTCTTTCAGCAACGTGTGGGGTTCAGCTGGCAGCCCCTCCACGATGCCCCAGCTCTTCACCCGCCGGTAAGCCTGCTGCATCTGCTGGCCCACTTCCGCTTGTACCTCCTGCAGGCTGCCCGCATTGCTCAGCAGGCGCTCCACCCGATGTTTAATCCCGTCAATGTTGCCCTCTCGCTTGTAAAGGGTCTGCCGCAAATCCAGAAACAAATCTTCCCTCTCCGGCGCGTCGAGGCTCATCAATCCTTCATTTCGCCGGCAGATCAGTTCGGTCAGGTCCTTGCGGCTACCAACCTCAGGCGGCTCTATGGACAGTACGCCAGGGTCTTCGAGCACATAATTGCGGGGGTTCTCCTTCGGCCTTTTACCCATCGCCGGGTAACCGAGCAGAACAAAGTGCTGCTGCGAACCAGACAGGCGCTGCTCTTCGATGAAATGAAGCCCGTCAAGGAAAAATTTCCGGGCGTTCCAGGCCGCCGTATTGTACTGAACCACTACCACCTCTGCTTTCTCTACCTTCAACCGTTTTTCTTCAGACGTATAATCGTCTGCAAGTTCGCCAGCAAAGCAGGTCTGCAGAGTATCATGGGTGCAAAGGACAGTGCGCAGGGACATCTTTAGGGTCGTTTTGATTAAGTAGTACACTCCCAATGTAGCTTTTTTACAGCAATTATAAAAATCTCCGGAGGCTACAGACAGCTCCTACATTGGAGGCTGTGCCAAATAGGCCTAGGCTCGATAGCCAACTAGGCAGCCCCCCTTTATCCTTACTTTTAACTTCTACATTCTGCCTTCTACATTTTACATTACCCCCTCCCCCCCCAGGCCTTTAAACCTCTGGTGCTTTACCCCTCCTTTTGCCTTCTACATTCTGCATTTTACATTTTACATTAAATACCCCCCCACCAGCACCAGCCCATAGCCCGCCAGCCAGCCCAGCGGCGCATACGCGCCCGGCCGAATACCGTAGCGCCGGTAGAGGTAGTAGCCCAGCAGCACCTTATCCAGCGTATAGGCCAGCACCGTTGCCCAGGCTACGCCCAGCAGGCCAAAGTGCGGCACCAGCGCAAAGCCCAGGGCGATGTTGAAGCTCAGCTCCAGCAGCGAAAAGTAAAACACAGCGCGGTTGGCGCCCAGCCCGATGAGCACTGTGCGGGAGAACACCAGCCGGCTGAGCGTAGTCATCAGGAAGGCATTGAAGAGGGGGGCGCTTGCCGCAAATGCGGGGCTGAACAGCCGGGGAAACCACCAATCGCTGCTGGCCATCAACAGGAAGGTGATGGGGAACAAGAGGTGGTACAGGCGCAAGCTGCGCGCCCGCAGGCGGGGCAGAGCGCCCGATACATCCTTCGACAAGCCCGGAAGCATAGCCGAGCTGAAGGCTCCGGCCAATGCCGTCGCCAGCGGAAACTCCCGCGCCCCGTAGCGGAAGATGGCGAAGGTGTCGGGATCGCCCTTGTAGTACCAATTGACCAGCCAGCTGTCGAAGGAAAGGCTGAGCGCTCCCACCAGAGCGTAGAGCACCAGCGGAAAGCCATTGCGCAACCAGCGGCGCAGGGGCTCGTAGGCGGGCAGCGACCAGCCAAAGCGCCACAGGGCAGCCAGCAGCCAAAGGTGCCGCAGCACACCCAGCGCTACCAGGCCCTGCAGCGCACCCTCCAGCCCCCAGCCCCAGTATACGGGGAACAGCATGGCCGGAACCTGCAGCCCGTGGGCCAGGGCGCTCACCCAAAACAGCTCCCGGGGCCGCTCCCAGAGCAGGTAAAAATTTTCTAAAAGAAAAAAGGGAAGGTTGAGCCATAGGAACAGCAGGAACCAGCCTAGCTGCCCCAGCTCGGGCTGCCCTACCAAGGGGGGCAACAGCCAAGGGCGGCCCCACCACAGCAGCAGCGCTAGTACGCCGCCTAGTGCCAGAAAAACTAGGTAGGTGCCGCAGAGAAAGGCTTGCTGCTGCTCCGCTGGCAAACGGGGATGTTCAGCCAAAAGGCTCTGCGCCAGGCCAGTTACCCAAAAGGAAGTAAGCAGGGTGCCCAGGTACAGCAATTGCTCGTACTGCCCGATGCCAGCCGCCGACAGGGCACTTTGGGCCAGCAGGATGGCGATTAGCACGCCGCTGCCCTGCCGGAATAGGGTGGCTGCCTGAAAAGCCGTCACCCCGCTTAGCTTAAAGCCAGATGCCAGGCGGCTCAAGAAAGGACCCGTTCACGCTCGCGGAAGGCCACGCCGTACTGCTCCAGCTCCTTCAGCACCGGCTCGTACACTTCCGGCAGCACCGGGATGTTGACGCCCTTCGACTTGATTTCGCCCTCCATGACCAGCTTGACGAAAATGCCCAGCGGCAAGCCCACCAGCTTAGCCATCGCAGTGTTCTGAGCATCCTCGCCCCGCATGACCAGCGTGGAAACCATCTCCCGCTGCTGCCCGTCGAGCTCGTACTCAAATTCGTGCTGCATCACAATCATATCCTGATCCTTCGGCTTCAGCCGCCATTTGTCGAGCAGTAGCTGCTCCAGAATAAAAGCGGGGGTGGCATTGGCCAGGCCGATTTTCTTTTTGCGGAACAGCCCCAGCCACTCCAGCTTCTGCATGACTTCAGAATCAACCGGCTGCCCCAGCAAATGCGCGATGCGGTCCTTCACCGAGCCATTGCCCGTTTTGGGGCTGAGGTAGCCCTCCATCATCTCGTGGTAACTGACTTGCTCGCTTTCCAAAATGGGGTACGAACCGTCCGTCAGGCCGATCTGCACCAGCGCATCCCAGGCCTCGCAGAAGCCAGGGTAACGCAGCGTCCCCCGCAGGATGTTGGGAATGTCAGACAAGCCGTATACCTCTCGGTAAAGCAAGGAGTCCCGGTTGGCATAAGCCTCAAATGCCCCTAGCTCCGGCACCTCTACCATGCGGTACTCGCGGAACAGGCGGTGGTAGGGGATGTACTTGTGCTTGCCGTCCTCCAGATACTGCGCCGTGCCCTGCCCCGCGAGCACCACATTGCGGGGGTTCCAGGTGAATTTGTAGCGCCAGGGGTTGTCGTCGAATTCCGGCGCGACCAATCCGCCTGTAAAGGAGCGGAACGCGGTGATCTCGCCGCCCCGCTGCTTGATGTCGTTGATCTGCCGCATGGCTGACATGTGGTCGATGCCCGGGTCCAGCCCCATTTCGCCCATAAAGATGAGCTCGCGGTCGCGGGCTTCATCGCCCAGCCGGTACATCTCCTGCGAGACGTAGGAAGCTGTAAGCAGATGCTTTTTCAGTTTGATGCAATCGTGGGCTACCTCCAGATGCAGGTGGGCAGGCAGCAAGGACACGACCAGGTCCGCCCGTTCGATCAGCTCCCGGCGGTCGTTCGTTTTGGTCACATCCAGCCAGGCAGGCTTGCCGTTCGGGTAACCGTTTAAGCGGGCTTTGGCCAGCTTGGGGTCCGCATCGGCTATCGTTACAAACCAGTTCTTTTCCTGAGCGTGGCTCAGTACATAATCTATGCAAGCCCCGGCGGAACGGCCCGCCCCAATGATCAGGATATTATTCATGCTTGGTTTTTTGTCGATTTAGAGGTATTTTGCTCCCGGTAGTGAAGGGCTTTGAAAACAGCCAACAAACCTGCCTCTTCACAACCAGCCAACTGCAAATATACCGAGCATCGGCTGCTTTGCAAGGCCTAAGCCCGGCAATATGCCGTGGACGAAAAAGAGCCAGCTCGGCCTGATCGCTGCTATGCCCCTCCCGAGCAGCGATTGACGGCAATTCTAAGGCCGGTTTAGGGGTCGCGCAATAACAAGTTACCTAGAATAGGCGAAGTTATTTTGTGCG
>CAYNIT010000105.1:0-13969 GCA_964397205.1 uncultured Phaeodactylibacter sp.
CGGCAGCGAGGGCGAAACCCTGCTGGAAGAGACGCCCGTCGGCAACCTGCAGTGGGGGGAAGAGGGCAAGAGGCTCTACTACCAGAGCAAAGGCAAGCTCGCCTGCTTGGATATTAAGAAAAAGGAGCCAGCGCCTCTGCCTTTCCAGGCTAAAATGGAGATAGACCATCGGGCGGAGCGGCAGCAGGTTTTTCATGAAGCCTGGCGGGTACTCAATATGGGTTTCTACGACCCCCATTTCCACGGCCGGGATTGGGAAGCCCTGCGGGAAAAGTACGAAGCCCGTGCCATGGCAGCTTCCACCACTCAAGATTTCCGAGATATGGTCAATGAAATGCTAGGGCAGCTCAATGCCAGCCACATGGGGCTGTATGGCTCTGACCCGGAAGAGACCCAGCGCGACCGCTCCGGCCTGCTAGGCGTAGAGGTGGAGGCGGTAGAGCAGGGTTACCGTGTCACCTACGTTCTGCCGGACGGGCCAGCTGACCGGATGGACAGCAAGCTGGAGGTGGGGGACATCATCACTGCCATTAATGGAGCCCCCCTGAGCCCAGAGCGCAATTTCTACGAGCCGCTGCAGGGCACCGATGAAGAACGGACGCTCTTAGCCGTCCTTGCCCCGGATGGCACAGAGCGGGAAGTAGTCATCCGCCCCACCAACAGCCTGCGCCAGGAACGCTACCAAGCTTGGGTGGACATGCGCAAAGCGCTTACTGAAGCGTACTCCGGCGGCAAGCTGGGCTACATACACATTCAAGGAATGAACTGGCCAAGCTTCGAGCGCTTTGAGCGTGAACTCATGGCCAGCGGCTTGGGCAAAGAAGGCATGGTGATAGACGTGCGCTACAACGGTGGCGGCTGGACGACCGACATGCTCATGACGGTCCTCAATGTAAGGCAACACGCTTATACCATCCCACGCGGCGCTACGGCTGACCTGGAGGAGAACAACGAAGCCTTCCGGGACCACTACCCCTACGGCGAGCGCCTGCCCTTCTCTGCCCTGACCAAGCCCTCTGTAGCCCTTTGCAACGAAAACAGCTACTCCAATGCGGAGATATTCTCACACGCCTACAAAACGCTGGACCTTGGCACCCTGGTAGGGCAGCCTACCTTCGGGGCAGTAATTTCTACCGGCGGCACCCGACTGGTAGACGGCTCTTACCTGCGCATGCCCTTCCGTGCCTGGTACGTCAAAGCCACCGGCGAGAATATGGAACATGGCCCAGCAGTACCCGATATATTGGTGGAACAGCCACCAGCCAGCAAGGCGGCGGGAGAAGACCCGCAGCTGAAAGCGGCTGTGGAACAGCTGCTGAAGGAAATGGGGCGATAGGCCGGCAGAACCCTCCGGCGGCACGATCGCCGGAGGGTTCAGTCCTCCGGGAGAACGCCCTCCTCCAGCGCTTTAATGCTCAAGCCCTGGTCTTCCGCCAGCTTTACCAGCAAAGGGTCACGCTTCAGCAATTCCCCTAGCGTTTTCATATCGGATTCGAAGTCGAGCAAAAGATCCTCGTGCAGTTTGCCCAACTGCCGTTGCAGCTTCAGCGCTCGTTTGATGATGTACCTGTTTAAAGTGCGGCGCTTAACCGGCCGAAACCGCTGAATGCGCTCCCCCATTAGCTCCAGGGCGTAATTGAGCATGAAAAAATTCAGGGCCAGTTCGCCGTACTTATCCTTGGTTACCTTTACGTGCCGGTTGATGGCCCCGCTGATGGAACGCAGCTCCAGCAGCAAGTAGCCCGGCGAGTAAAAATCGCGCTCACTGTATTCAATGTCTTCCTGTATATGCTGCCGTAGTTCTTCCCGCCGCTCTTCCTTGGTTGCGCTCCCTTCCAGCAATTGGAAAGTTAGGCGTTCCACCAGATCCGGCTCTTTGGCGATTAACCGGAACAGCAACTTATCTTTCTCCCGGGAGGGCATCTGAGCAATAGCGGACTTGAGCGTATCCGACAGCTTACGTCTGGCCATGGCGCATTTTTTTTTCTCGTTCAACGGGCGCAACTCTGAACGAGCAGCCCTGTGTGCTTTATCACTAAATGGGGACCGCTTTACCCTTACTTTTGTTGCAAAACAAACCGTAATATGCCACGCCAAGTTAACAAGAAGAATTTCCGAACTGCCGTGCTGCGGCACGACAAACCAGTCGTCGTGGATGTGTGGGCAGATTGGTGCGGCCCTTGTCATGCCCTGGCGCCGCACTTCGCTGCAGCGGCACAAGCCCTGGAAGGCAAAGCCCGCTTCGTTAAGCTGGATGCAGAGAAGAACCAGAAGTTGGTTAAAACTTACAAAGTGAGAGGACTGCCTACCCTGCTCTTTTTCAAAGATGGAGAGTTGGTGGATCGCTCCACCGGGCTCACCTCCAAAACTGCCATACTCAAACGCGTGAAACCCCTGTTGAGCGAAGAAGATCGGGCAGAGGTGAAAGCAGGTAGTTGGTGGCGCTTCTGGGAGTAAACCATGGGCGAGCAATCAACTCCATGGCACCCGGGCGAAGGGGTTGTCAACGCAATCTATATCTACTTCAGTATAAAAAGCCACCACCAACGCCCAATGCTACACCGGACAATCAGGGATGCCGTTAAGCCGTTTTTTAACCGCCGTAGCCGGGCACCACGCTTTCTACAGGCACCCGTACGCCATCTTGGTAGGCGACCACCCAGGCATCCGGGATGCCGATCTTCTGCATGTGCGCCTTGAGCATGTCAGCGCTTTCGAAGTCCCGAAACTTGCCGATGATGATTTTCTGCATGCCATTTTCCGTTTCCAGGTCTAAATTATCGTTTTCGGCATCCAACCCTTCGGAGAGCTGCAGTTCATTGTAGGCGCCAATCTGCACTTTAAACACCAACCCTTGCATGTCATCGCCTTGGTCCCGGCGCTCGGGCGCCGGCTGCTGCGGAGCTTGCTGAGCTCGATCTAATGCACTCTGGGTCTCCGCCAGGCTATTCTGCAAGCGGGTTACTTCCCGCTCCAACTGTGCAATGCGGGAGCGCCGGTTGGCTTTTTCCGCCTCTAATTCATTGACCTGGCTGGACAACTCCTTGACCTCCCGCTCGTAGCGCTCTTTTTCCTCTACCAGCTCTTTGAGCTCCGCCGGATTGCGCTTGTACTGCTTGGCTTTTTTCTTCCATTCTTTCTTTTCATCTCTGGACAAGTCCTGGCCCAGCAATGGGCTAAACCCAGCGGTAAAAACCAGTAGCCCAGCTAGTAGGAAAAGCATTCTCATGGTATATCTCGTTTTAGTCCAATAATAGTAATCCACCTTTTCTCCTATTTTATTGTGCAGAAAGGGGGGAAGCGTGCTCATTTTAGTAAGGTAGCCCGGCCAACTTACCAGGGCAGGCAGCTCGTCCTGCGGCTAAAAATAGAAAAATATTGTTTACGGCTCGTCAATTTGGGCGTGGGAAAGTTGCAGCAAGCCTTATCCTCACCCAGGTGTCAGAACCTGCAAAGCCGCAATGAAGGCCCTACCCCAACTGAGCCGCGGTGGCGAACAGAATGTATTCAGAAAAAAACAAGAGCCATACGGCCTGATAATAACGAGCAATAGAGGCCTGCCGCGCCAGATCAACCCGGAGAATGCTCCACACCAGCGCCACCAGCATCAAAGCGTGCCCCAAGGAGAATAGCGTCCGGTGCACCGGTATGTTTGTAAAAAAGGGCAGGCCTATCAGGAGCAGGAAAAGCCCGGCTAGCAAAGCATTGCCTATGCGGAAGACTGCCTTAACCCCTAGGCTAAGCGATAGGGTGTTGATACGATAGGCCCGGTCTCCTTCCGTATCGGGCATATCCTTAAACCAGGCAATGACCAGGCCATAGGTAAAAATAGCCGCGGTAAGCCACCAAATCAGAGGCGGCACCTGCTGCCTCCCGCTTAACCACCAGTGGAAATGCAGGAAAAGCAGCAGATTGACAATCAGCCCCCTCACAGCGATGATGCAAAAAGCAGCCCAAAAGTGAAAGCGCTTCAGGCGAATAGGGGGCAGCGAATAGGCTGTACCCAGCAGCAGGCTCAAGGCCACCGTCAGGAGTAAGTACTTGCCGGTGTATACAGCTATCAATAACGACAACGCCAACCCAGCAAAGATAAGCCAACGCCCGGTACGCATGGAAAAAGCGCCAGAAGCCAGAGGCAAATAGGGCTTGTTGATCCGGTCGATTTCCACATCCGTCAGTTGATTGAGGCCTACAATGTAAAGATTGGCCCCCAAACAACTGGCCAGGGTAAACAGCAGTAAAACCATGGAACCCGACGATTGCCCCTCATAGGCCAGCGCCAAAAGGTAAAGTGCTACTATGCTGAGCGTAGTACCTACGATGGTATGCGGGCGGGAAAACCGGACCAACTGAATCAATGCCTTCATACTTTTCTGCCTTGCAACACCCCAAACTGTATCAAACCTTTGCGGTAACCGCGCGTCATGTGCCGCATCGCTAAGGCGCCCTTGATGGTGGGCATACCCGCCTGCAGCAAGCCCCGCAGGCTTTTGAGCTGGAAAGCAGAGCGTATGACGGCTCGCCAGAAAGGGGCTACCTCTTCGCTCCAGTTAGCAGTGCGCACGGCTTCAAAACCAGCTGCTTCCGACTGCTTTTGCAGCTCCTCCAGGGGTACAAAAGCCGGCAGGTGGTAAAGCGACCTTATCCTATCCAGCAGCCGATTTTCTGCGTAGGTAAGCACCGGTGGGGCAGGCCGGCAGCACCAGGTGGCCAGCAACAGTTTGCCGCCGGGTGCCAATCGGTCGTAAAACATTTGCAGCATCTGCGGCTTGTTAGCAATATGCTCGGCACTCTCCAGTGACCAGATCAAGTCAAAGCCATTGGCTTCTGCCGGAAGGTCCATCATATCTTGCGCTATGATGTCTACTCGTTCTCGCAGGCCAGCCTGTTCACTGTAACGGTTCCCCGCTTCAGCTTGTACCGGGCTCAGGGTACAACCCAGTACTGACTTAGCTCCAAGCCGCTCCACCAGATAGCGGGCACTGCCGCCCACGCCGCAGCCAGCATCTAAAATCCGATCCGCCTGCTGTACAGCTCCCCAATGCAGCAATTCCTCCACCAGATCCAGCTGGGCTTGCCGGTGGTCTTTCTGCACTTGGCCATCGCCGTAGTAGCCATGGTGCATGTGTTCGCCCCAAGTGTCAAGCCATACCTGCGTGGAGCGATCGTAGAAATGAGCAATTTTGTCTTTGAGCGCGGACATCCAAGATCATTTTAATAGAAAAAACAGGACAACGAGCAGAGCGATACCGATTAAAAGCAGGGCACGGATTTGGTAAGGATTGAGCCGCTCCCGTTGCTCCGGCGGCACCTGCGATTGATCGGAAAGGGCTATCCTCAAGTGCCCCAGCAACGCTGCCGGAATAAATACAAAGCCCGCCAGCGAGCCGATTAACACTCTAAAGGTAAGCAAAATTTTTCTTCCAATGCTCATGGGAGCTTGCTCCTTTTCTTTATTATCGGAGGGCTCTCCCGAGTAGGCCTGCGTCGGCTTGCGCCCCGCCAGAGCAATACCGTACTTGCCTTTCCCCTTGGCCCACTGTGGTTTGACGTACCGGGCCTCCAAATTTTCGAAGCCTGCCTCCTTGTACCACTGCCAATACTCCTCCTCTTTGGGGAACAACATCCACAACTTAGCGAAAAAACGGCCGATGGGATGGGCAGGCTCCAAGGGGCCGATCATCAGGGCAATGCCTCCAGGCTTTGTTACCCTGAAGGCTTCTTGTATGCCCTTGGCGGGGTCGGGCCAGTACTCGATACTTCCCGCTGATACATACCGGTCAAAACTGTTGCTGGGCAGCGGCAAGTTTTCGGCATCTCCTTCCAGAAATGTACAGGCCTGTAGTTCGGGTTTAGCCTTGGCTTGCGCCATCTGGTGCGGGCTCTGGTCTACACAGGTGACTTGGTGAGGCGCTACTTTTTTCACAATACCTTCCGTATTGAAACCAGTGCCGGAGCCTACATCCACCACTGTGATACCGGGCTCCTCCAGCTGCCCCAACTCCAGCGACTGATCGCGCATGGGGACTGTCCAGAAAAGGGGATTAACCAGTTTGTCGTAAAAAATAGAAAGGAAGCGGTAAAACCAGTAGGCTTCCTGTTTGTGCTGTACGAGCCTCATGATGGATCCGATTGGCCGGCAGCGGGCCGGTGGGTGATGGTGTCTACCGGGCAGATGTCCTCGCACAACATACAGGCGATGTCGCAGGGGGTATCCACGGCTATGGTGTCAAACGAACTGATGAAGCCAGCTTCCTGCGGGCAAATAGCCACACAGGCACCACAGTTAATACAGGCGTTCCATCCGATGTCAAAAAGGACAGGGTCTTGCTTAGCCATAAAGGGCAAGTTATATTTTTTTGTATTCAGAATCCGGGCTGAAATAGTTTGACATGGTGCCGTACAAGCGGGCATCCCGCACGGACAGGTCGCTTTCGCGAAAAATAGCTGTCTTGACGGCGTAGAGCTGCCACATTTTGTTGCCTAGCTGATCCAGCCAGGCTTGTTGATAGTCCTGCAGCTGCTCGGCCCGAGCCGGGGCACCGGATTGTATTAATTCCGACAGGAAAGAAGCGGCAATACGGCCGCCGCTGAGTGCTGTATGTATGCCGCCGCCGGTGATAGGGTTGACGTGCCGGGCAGCATCGCCCACCAAAATCAAGTTATCTGCGTACTGTTGCCGCAGCGGAGCTGCCAGGGGAACTCCGCCTCCCTGTATTTCCAGAATCCGGCAGTCGGCGAAGCGCTCCCGGAAAAAGGATTGCTGTATAAATTTATCCAGATACCACTGGGCGGTTTGCGGCCGCTCCGTCATGGTGCGAATCACTCCCAGCCCAATCTCGGCGTACCCGTATCCCTTAGGGAAGACCCAAGCGTACCCGCCCGGTGCCCATTCGTGGCCGGTGATGATCTCCAACAAGCCATCTGTTTCCACTCGATCCACTACAAACTGCAGGCAGCTCGCCAATTCGGTGATTTTGATGTGGGTGCGCAGACCCGCCCATTTTCCGACCTGGGACTGCAAGCCGTCGGCGCCGACCAAGACTTTTGCTCCGACTGTTATGGATTGATTGAACCGGCGCAATTGTACGGTGCAAGTACCGTCTTCCTCAACCTGATAGCCCAAGCCTTCAGTTTTCAGCCACACTTCTACTCCGGCGCGCTCGGCCATCGTCATCAGGTAGCGGTCGAAGCGGCGGCGGTCTACCACGTAGCCCAGCGGTTTCCGTTCGGGCTGCGCGCCGTATTCTTCCGGCTTGAGTTCCCGGTAATCGATTGTAGTTTTCGCCCCGCTTTGATCGTAAATGCCGAATCCATAAATAGCCTCGTGGATGAATTCCCCATCCGGAGGAATATCAACTTCCTCTAACGCGTGTCGGCTCACAGCACCAGAGCACTGAATGGGCGCGCCCAGTTCCTGCCTTTTGTCTACCAGAAGTACCGACAGGCCTTGCTCCGCGGCGATGCGGGCAGTGGTAGCGCCGGCTGGGCCAGAACCAATAATGACAATATCATAGTAGGTTGCAGAGGGCATAATTATAGTTTAGGTGTGATTTGAGCTTTGGGGCATGAACATTTTCTCCCTATAAAGCTTGAAAGGTCGAAGCAAGTTTAATAAATCCAAAAAAAATCGCTGCTATGTGGAAAGAATCCGACAACAAACTCAAAGCTACTTTTAAATTCAAGAACTTCACGCAAGCTTTCAGCTTTATGACAGAAGTTGCCTTTGCCGCTGAGAAGATGCAGCACCATCCCGACTGGCACAACGTCTACAACACCGTAGATTTTGCCCTTAGCACCCACGATGCCGGAGATGTCGTCACGGACAAAGACCACAAGCTTGCCCAGGCAATTGACGAGATTTTTGCCCGGTACGAATAAATTGACAACCTAACTGCCTCCTTTTTGTTGAAGCCTTTACATTTGCGCAACTGGTAGTCTGTCAGCTTGTGCTTGCCCTGCCAAAGCTACCAACAAAATAGAGGATTATGCACGCTGTATCTAAAGTGGGCATAGACGATGTCAGTGTCTATGTCCCCCATTTGTATCTCCCTATCCGTACTCTGGCAAAAGCGCGCAACCTGGAGTACGCTAAGCTCAATAAGGGGCTCGGGCTGGAAGCTATGTCCGTGCCAGACGCTCACGAAGACGTAGCTACTATGGCAGCTAATGCCGTGCTGTGCCTGTTGCTGCGCCATCAATTGCGCCCTCGCCAGATTGGCAGAATCTACTTGGGAACAGAAAGTTCCGTAGATGGCTCTAAACCGATGGCTTCCTACGTGATCGACATGCTGACCCAGTACTTCGCAGAAGACGAAGGCAAAGATTGTTTCCTCAATTGCGATGTGGTGGACATGACTTTTGCCTGCATCGGCGCGGTAGATGCCCTTCAAAATACCGCCGACTGGGTTCGGGGCGGAGAAGAACGCATCGGCATCGTGGTGGGCTCGGACATTGCGCGCTACGAGCTAGGCTCCGGCGGGGAGTATACCCAAGGAGCGGGCGCTGTTGCCTTGTTGGTACGCCAAAACCCACAGCTGCTCAGCCTTCAGGGCCCATGGGGCGTAGCAAGCCGCAGCGTACACGATTTTTTCAAACCGCTGCGCGCCTACACCAAAGAAGAGGTAGCAGCAACGGTCCTGAGCGCCGCCGGGCACTCGAAGGAAACGGCTGCCTGGGTAACCCGAGAAACCAGCGAAGGCTGGCTGCAACACGCTGACGAGCAAATCTATTTCCATCGGGAAACCCCCGTTTTTGACGGCCCCTATTCCAATGCTTGCTACCAGCAGCGCATTGGGGAAGCGTTGCAGCACTACGCTTGCCAGGCTGGCATCGCCGCTGAAGCCCCAGTTACCGACGACTGGCACCGGCTGATTTTCCACCTGCCCTACGCCTACCAAGCCAGGCGCATGTTTTCGGAATTGTACATGGAAGAAAGCCAGAAGCGGGGCGATTGGGAGCAAACCGCTCAAGCCATCGACCAGGCGATGCCCCAGCGCAGCGCCTTTGACACCGCAGAAGCTTACGAGAAAGCCCGGGCTGGTTTTCTCCGCGCCATCACCAAAACGGAGCGCTACCGCCGCTTCCTGTCGGAAAAAATCGAAAAGGGAGAGCGCGCCTCTTCCCTAGTAGGCAATTTGTATACTTCCTCCATATTCCTTTCTCTGCTGAGTACGCTGGAGGCTGACCTTGCCGAAGGAAGCGCCCTCGCGGGCACTGACTTCGGTTTCTTTGCCTACGGCAGTGGCTCCAAGTCTAAGGTATTCACCGCTACGGTAGAAGAGGGCTGGCGGGAGCGCGTTGCCCAGTGGCGGCTCATGGCTCAATTGCAGGGAAGACAAGAGCTGGACTACGCCACTTACGAACGCCTACACCGCGGCCAACAGAAAGCGAGCGTAAGCACACCCGAAAACAGCTTCTTTTTACAGAAAGTAGAACGAAAGGACAGTCCTTGGCAGGGTGCCCGCTACTATGGATGGAAAGCAGGCAGCGAACACGCCAACGCTCAGAAACCGGAGGTGTTTCCCGTGGGCAAGCTTTGAGCGAGAGGGTAAAAACGGCTTGGGTGACGCATAGCAAACCAAACGCTCCGGCACGAAATGATTTGAAGGCCAAGTCATTTCTGCTTCGGTATAAAAACGAATTGGCTACCTTTGCGGAAAAGCTAGTTTTATGAGCCGACTCCTGCCGCTGCTGGTTTGGGCAGCCTTCTTTTCAACTGCTTTGGCACAAGAAAACCGACAAATTTACCCCGGCTTGGAGGGAGAAGCCCTATTGCAAGCCCTGCAAGCTGCCTATACCCCCCGTCAACTCCTCGGCTATGGCCCCGCCCGCGATCTGATGTACGGACAAATCGACAACCTCCGCGACAGCGTAACTGGCCTGTACTCCGGCCATCGCTTGTATTTGCCCCCGGAAGAAGACCCTTCCCAGTCCCTCTACCGCGGCGGCAGCCCGGACGGGATCAATTGCGAGCACGTCTGGCCTCGCAGCAAAGGCGCTAAATATGGAAATCCCAAGTCTGATATGCACCACCTCTTCCCTACGCGGGTAGCCGTCAACGCCGCTAGGGGCAACAGCCCCTTCGCCGAAATTCCGGATGAGCGGACAGCACACTGGTACTACAAAACCAAGGAGCTGCGCCGCATACCCGAGCGCCGGGCCAATGCCTACAGCGAATCTACCGGGGAGCAGTTTGAGCCCCGAGAAAGCAGCAAAGGGGAAGTAGCCCGCGCCATGTTCTACTTCTATACCATATACCGGCGGGAAGCCCTGCAGGCAGACCCCCTGTTTTTCCAACGGCAGCGGGAGACGCTGCTGGCGTGGAACCGGCAGGACCCGCCCGATGAGCGAGAGCTGGCCCGTACCCAGGCCATCGCCCGCTACCAAGACGGCAAGCCCAACCCCTTCGTGATTGACCCCAGCCTGGCGGAACGGCTCTACGGAAAATGAACCACTCGCGGTTGCGCCGTTTCTCAAAGCTGCGCATCTTTGGGCCTAAAAAGATGCGGTTTTGCTTGCTCTTTTTGGCCTTGGCTGTCTGCCTGCCACTGTCTGCTCAGGAGCTTTCCATTCATCTGGGAGCAGTGCAGCTGCAAGCCAGAGACCTTCAGCTCAGCCCGTTTAACCTGTCGAATTGGAGCGGAGCCGCCGGGCTGGCTTATGCCAAAAACAACGAGCGCCGAATGCGCCGTTTTCAGTTGCAGTACACGGAGTCTTTCCTGGAGAGCGACATCAGCGGCACCTTCTCGGAGCGCTCCAACAGCACCCATTTGTACGCCGGGCAATTCACCCACCATGAGCTATGGCGCTTACCCTTCGAGCCCGCGATGCTTTACGCAGGCTTTCTGGGGCATACTACCGTTTCCTACCGCGACCACCACTACATCGGCCAGGCTACAGAAAGCCAGTACGAAGGCATCATCGGCCTGGGGCCTGCCATAGGGTGGCGGAGGCCGCTGGGAAAGGCTGCCGAGCTGCGCGCGCTGGGCGCACTGGGTGCGCTGAACTATATAGCCGACAAAGGCTACAGCCCTCGGTTATTTCGCGCCAGCCAACTGGCAGATTGGAGCAACTTTAAAGGGCCTTTCGCTTTTACTGATTGGCAGGCGGAGCTGGAGGGCCGGTTTCGGCTGGGAAGCAGGAGCGACCTCCTGCTGGGGTATCAGTTCCGCTCCTATCGCCAAGGCCGGCTGCAGATGGTTTTCCACCGCATCCTATTGGGTATCACTTTTAAATGGCAATCCGATGAGTAAACTTCGCTGGCTGGTACTGTTCGTTGGCCTGCTTACGCTGCCCGCTTGCCTGCAGGAATCTACAAACACAGAGTCCGAAGCGGTTTTCCAGCTGCTTTGGGAAGAATTTGATCGCTATTACGCCTTTTTTGAGTATAAGAATATCGATTGGGACGAAGCCTATCAGCGCTATCACCCACAGGCTACCGGGGCTAATGAGCAGGAATTGCTGGATGTCCTCTGCCGCATGGCCGCGGAGCTGGAGGACGGCCATGTCAACATATTTACGCCCGATGACGGCTGTGGCTACGACTTCACGGCGGGTGCGCCGTCCAATGCCCCTGTACTGGCCGCACCTTACCTGTACGAGGTGAAGAACTTGAGCAATGCTATGCAGTACGGAAGGCTACGCGACCACCCCAATATCGGCTACGTACGGATTAACCGATTCAGCGGAGAACGCATTGAATTCAGCGTCATCGACCAGGCACTGGAACAGCTGCAGGATACCAAAGCCTTGATCATTGACCTGAGAGACAACGGCGGCGGCTCTGACCGCAACAGCGAGGTGGTGGCCAGCCGCTTTGCCACGGAGCGGCGGATGTACCGACGGTTCCGCTACCGCAATGGCCCCGAACACGATCAGTTCACTGAATGGATAGAGGACTACATCGGCCCCGCCGGCCCTCGGCAGTACACGCAGCCAGTCGCCTTGCTCACCAACCGCCGCTGCTTCAGCACTACGGAGGACTTTGTGCTGGCGATGAAGCGCTTCGATCACGTACAAACAGTGGGCGACACCACTGGCGGAGGCTCCGGCAACCCGATCTTCCGGGAGCTCCCCAACGGCTGGGTGTACCGCTTGTCCCATTGGCAAATGCAGACCGCCGAGGGGGAGTTCTTCGAGGGCATCGGCCTGCCGCCGGACCATCTGCAGTGGATCAGCCAGCAGGATAGCTTGGAGGGGCGGGATGCCATACTAGAGCGGGCGGTACAGCTGCTTGATTAAAGGCGTTTCACTGCCCATTCCAACTTGCCGGACAGAGTTGCCGGAGCAGGGTAGTCTTGGCCGATGCGCAGCCTATGCTCCGCTTGTTCTTCTTCGCTCATGCTGAAAGGAGCGTAAATTTGCGGTGCCGGCAGTTCTGACAATTCTGGCAGCCAATGCCGCACGAACTCGCCTTTTTTATCGTATTTCTTGTTTTGCCAGATCGGGTTGGTAAAACGCTGTTCCGTGGCCTGCGTGTTCCAATTGAGCCAATTGCTGCAGACATCGTAGTCGATGAGTTGGGATTCGAACCAGGCAGCGCCCCAAGTCCAATTGATGCCATACTCCTGCGCCAGAAAACTAGCGTGGTTTACCCGGCCGCGGTTGGACATGAAGCCCGTCTGATTCATCTGCCGCATGTGAGCATCGAGAAAAGGAATGCCCGTCTCGGCCTTGCGCCACTTGTCAAAAAGCGGCGGCTCTTCTTTCCAATCCTGCTTTCGGCCCTTGATGCCGCCTGGTAAGAACATCCGGTTGCCGTGTTTCATGCCCAGGTACTGAAAAAATTCCCGCCATTTGAGCTCGAAGATCAGCCAGTAGGTGGAAATATTTTTTTTGACTGCTGCTTCGTAACGCTTGTTTTCCCAGTAGACGCGGCGGGGCGACAGGCAGCCGAGGGCGAGGTAAGGGGAAAATTTGGAGCTGTAGTCGTCGCCCAAGGATTGATTGCGGGTCCATTTGTAGCGGGTGAGCAATTCACTGTCGAAGAAGTAATACTGCAAGCGTTCCAGTGCTGCTTGCTCTCCCCCGGCGTAAGCGGGCGAGGCCGTCTGCGCAAAGCCCAGCTCGGACAGCTTTGGCATAGCCCCGTATTCCGCCTCCTCCAACAGGGGAAAAGCAACTGGCTCGGGAAGAAGTTGCCGGACTTTGCCGCTCCTGCGCAGCTGTTTGCGGAAGGTTTTGAAGGTCGCGGCAGTTTCTTCTGGCTCAAAGGAGAGGTCCTCTGGATGGTAGAGCAAATGGCTCCAATCCCGCTCGAACTCACATCCTAGAGGCGCGATGGCGTGCTGGACAGCGGCCTCTTCCTGCCGTTCTTCCCAGGGGATATCCCGCTGCGCGTAAACGGCCTGTATGCCATATTGGCGAACCAGCTCAGGAAGGACTGCCGCTGCCCGGCCGACCACCACCTGTAAGTCGCCGCCTATGCTCTGCAGGTTCTGCCGAAGGTCTTCCAAGCTCTGCAGCAAGAATGCCGCCCGCTTGATGCCCATTTTGCGGAAGCCCAGCGGAAGCTCGCGAAACCAATCGGGATCAATGCAGTAAACGGGCAGTATGGCATCGCTCTTTTGGAGCGCCCGGTAAAGCACCGGGTTGTCATGCAGGCGCAAGTCTTTCCGAAACCAGAGAATACTACGGGTAGGCATGTTTTTTAAAGCCTAACGGAAAGCAGTAGGCGGTGTTCAACATTCTTTCTGTCTACCCGAAAATGCATGATACGCTATTCCCCCCAGGCAGGTTGGATTCTCATCAGCCTGCTAGCCCAGCAGATCCGACAGCTGCTCTGCCAACTCCGGGGAATGGATGGTGACCGCATCGCCTTCCACAGTAATCTGCCCCCGCTTGAGGTGGCCATCGTTGAAGTAGAGGTAGATTTTCTCGGCGCTTACCTTGTGGTTGTAAAACTGATTGAGGGTGCGTTTGTCAAAGCGGAACTCCTTGTCGAGCTCCACCTGATGGTCTTGCAGGT
>CAYNIT010000106.1:0-13747 GCA_964397205.1 uncultured Phaeodactylibacter sp.
CGTGGCGCTGCTCTCCTACGCCGCCGACGCGGGCGCCGGACAGCACGACTATCACAGCCTGTCCAAGCGCTGGCTGGGCCACGCGCCGATGGACGATCGCGACGTGATGGGCACGGGAAAGGCGCGCGTTTCATTTGCGCAGGTGTCGGTGGACGCGGCCGTGCCGCACGGGGCGGAAGAGGCCGACGTGGCGTTGCGGCTGGCGCCACTGCTGCGCCAGCCCCGGTTGTTAGTGGAGTAATAAAAGGTCTCTCCATCCTCCGAGATGGCCAGGTCGCCTTCGTTGCCAGGCAGGCGGGTCACCTGCTCGAGCCGCTCGTGGATGTCTTCAAAGTCGATATCTACGCTTACCATCGCGCTAGTGTCTTTGTCGGCAGCACCTTCTTCTTCTTCTTTTATTTCTAGTTCTTCCCATTCGCGCTTGGTTTTCTCCCAGTCTGCTTCGCGCAGCCAGACAAACCATACATCGTCGTCGCCATTATTGCGCTCGGATAGAAATCCGAGTTTGCTGCCATCGGCGCTCCAGGCCGGGCTATTGTCGCTGCGGGGGTGCAAGCTTACATTCACGGGTTCGGTGCTGCCATCCGCAGCTTGTATGTAAATTTCCCGGTTGAAGTTGAGGTTGGGCATATCGTAGGCTAGCCACTGCCCATCGGGGCTCCAGCTGAGGTGGTTCGGGCTGGCCCAGCCGTCTAGCAGGGTCTGCTCATTGGAGAGCGTACCGTTTTCGTCTATGTCTGCTACTACCAGGGTGCCGCGGCCCCGTTGCAGTGCAATGCGTTTGCGGTCGGGGGACAGCACGAAGTCCATTTCTTCCTCGGGAGTCCTTGTCAGGGCTTTTACTTCCCGTTTGAAAGTGCGGTACAGGTTGGGTTCCTGCTCGTCGGCGGAGCGAAGCAGGAACAGGTCGCTGTTCCCGTTTTGGTCAGACAAAAACAGCAAGGTGGAGTCATTGAGCCAGGCGGGCGCTTGGTCGCGAGCGGGTTGCTTGGTTTGCCGGGCACTCCGCTTCTGATCTTCATTGCTGGGCGTAATGAAGAGTTCGCCCCGAATTTCCAGAGCAAGGAATTGGTTGTCGGGCGACAGGGCGTAGTCGTTGAGTTTGTCGGAATAGGTTTTGCGCTCTACTGGGTCGAAACGGTAGTCTCCGGTCAGCTCTACTTCGATTGGCTCCGGACGGAGAGCGTCGCCGGTTTCAGACAGGTAGAGTTTCATGCCCCGTTCCAAAACCACCCATTGGCCGTCGGCGCTGACATCAAAGTAGCGGATGCCCTCGTCTTCGAATTCCGTTAGCGCGGTAGGAGCGGACACGGTTTTCCCCTCCTTGATTTCGAGTTGGTAGAGGTTGTACCGGCCGTTGCGGGCGCTGAGAAAATAGAGTCGGTTGTCCGGCCCCCAATCGGGATATATGTCCTGTCCATCAAAGTCGGTTATCTGTTGATACGCCTCGGTTTGGCTATCGTAGAGCCAAATTTCCCGATTGGCGGGGCCTTGGTAGGCCTCGCGTTCCACCCGGCAATTGCCGCGCACGAAGGCGACGTAGCGGCCATCGGGCGAAGGGGCGGGCATTAGCCCCAGGGCATCCAGATGGCGCGTCGGCGTACCTCCATCCTGGCTGATTTTAAATATTTCATCTTCTCGCTCTACCTGTGCGTAGAGCCGGCGAGTTGTGAAGAGGATTTGCCCATCGTTGCCCCAGCGCGCTTCTTCATCGTTGCCGGAGTAATAAGTTAGGCGGAAAGGCAGCCCACCCTCGGAGGGTATGGTGTAGAGGTCGCTATTGCCGTACCGGTTGGACTGGAAGAGCAGCCGCTCGTCTTCCGGGCTCCATTGCGGATGGCTTTCGTAGCTTTCGTGAATCGTCAATCTTCGGGCTGCGCCTCCGTCAGCGGGAACGGTCCAGATGTCGCCCTGGTAAGAAAAAGCCATTCGGCTGCCATCGCTGCTCAGGGCAGGATAGCGGAGAAGTTGCAGGCCTTCGTCGGATTGAGCGTTTAGGCCTAGGCTAGCTATAGCAGTTAAGGCAAAAACGAATAGTTGCTTCATTGTGATTTAGAACGATTGGTTGTGAATGCCAAAAAATAAAATAAACTTTGATCGCAACCAAGCTTTGCTTCTAGCTAATTCTACTCTTCTGCAGCATACTTCATTGGTTTGGCTTCCATTGGTACTGAAATGGTTCAGCACAGAGCGGGGAGCCCATGGTTTGAGGGAGGTGAAAAGAAGCAGAGCAGCAGGCATTTATAGTGGCAGTCTCTTACCTTTGCCCCGTTATGTGGAACGAGGTCCGACAAACACTCCGCTTGGGGTGGCCCATCATTCTGGGCAATATGACGCAGATTGCGCTCGGCATCATTGACAGTGCGATGGTGGGGGCTATCCATAGTTCTCAGTTGGCGGCGGCTTCCTTCGTCAACAACCTGATTGCTCTGCCCCTGATTTTATCTATCGGGCTGACGACTGCTATCTCTCCTTTGGTGGCCTCTGCTCTGGGGGAGGGGGATAAGGACAAACCCTTGCGTATCCTTTTCAATGGTGGATTGATTGTTTCCCTCTTGGCAGTCGTATTTGCCTTCAGCATTCACTTTGGAGTGAATATGGTGTACTACTTCGGACAAGACAGAATCGTCGCTGATTTGTCCAAGCCCTATCTGATCTGGATGGGTTGGGGTATTGTGCCTATGGCGGCATTCATGGCTTTGAAGCAATTCGCTGATGGCCTGGGGCGTACGCGTGTGCCGATGTACTTGGCGTTGCTGTCCATCCCCGTCAATGTACTGGTAAATTATGCGTTCATTTTCGGCCGGTGGGGGGCTCCCCGCCTGGAGCTGGAAGGTGCGGGAGTAGGTACAATGGCTTCCCGGATCGTAATTTTGCTGGCGATTCTTTGGCTGGTGGCGTATGGCAAAGGGTTTGCCGACTACCGGCAATCCATAGGCGATCAGCTGCAAGTGCGCTGGGAGCGTTTCCGAGACGTGTTTCGCATCGGTATACCTGCCAGCTTGCAGTACGGCATGGAATCAGGCGCCTTTGCTATTTCGGGTATTATGGCGGGATGGTTGGGGTATGTGCAGCAGGCGGCCCACCAAATTGCCATTAGCATTGCCTCTTTCACTTTTATGGTTTCAGTAGGCATCAGCGCAGCGGGGAGCATACGAGTCGGCTACGCTTACGGCCGGCAAGACTGGGCACAAGCGCGAAGGGTAGGGACTTCCACTTTAATTATGGCGGTGGTGTATGGTATGATGTGCGCACTATTGTTCGTACTAGGCCGCTATCAGTTGCCCTTGCTGTTCAATGATGAAACAAAGGTGCTGGAGTACGCGGCTATCCTGTTGTTCCTCACCGCTGTTTTTCAAATTTCTGATTCTGTGCAAGCCATAGGAGTCGGCCTGCTGCGGGGCATACAGGATGTGAAAGTTCCTACCTTTTACGTACTGCTGGCTTACTGGATCATTGGCATCCCCAGCGGTTACCTGCTGGCTTTTCAGCAAGGCTGGGATGTGGCGGGCATCTGGGTAGGGTTGGTTTTGGGATTAAGCGCCAGTGCTGCTTTTCTGACGCTTCGGTTTTTGCGGCTTACCCGCCGGCACTCGGTTAGCGTGGGGATGTAAACGCTGAAGCGCTTTTATTGTTAAAACGCTGAATATCTTACGCAAAATGCGGTGGAAATGGAAAATCAGATTTGCTGAAGAAGAAGCGGACTAAGTAAAGGAGCAATGATATGGCGGCCTGATTAAGCAGCAGCCTGTTGTTTGGCTTTGTAAAACAATTCCGAGCAGTTCTCCTCTGTCAGTATGGCTTGTGCGGCTTTGTGCAACTCCTCTGTACTTACTTCTTGGTACAATCTGGCTTCTTGGTTGATAATGCCTGCATCTCCGAGCAGCTCGAAGAAAGCCAGGTTAATGGCTTTGTTGAGGATGTTAAGCTCCGAGAATTGCAGGGTGCTTTCTACTTTGTTTTTGAGTTTTTGCAGCTCGCGTTCCGGGACAGGTGCCGCTTTGAGTGCTGCTAGTTCTTGCCAGATGGCTTCAGCTCCTTGCTCCAGGCTCACGCCATCGGCGGTTTTGCCCTCGATAATAAGCAAGCCGGGGTCGATGCTGCCGCTGACGTAGCAGTCGATAGCTGAAAACAGTTCTCTTTCCTTTAGGAGGCGGCGGTAGAGGCGGGAAGAAGAGCCGTTGCCCAGCACATCCGAAATTAAGTCTACTACATAGTATTCCCGTTGGTATCGGGAAGGCATATGGAAGGCTAAGTACAAGGCATCCACAGGTACATTGCCTTCATTGATGCGTTTTTCGAGCCGTTTTTGTGGAGGCTCCTGCGGCAGTTGCCGCAGATGCTTAGGGCCCGGGGGGATATCACCGAACCACTTTTCCGCCATGCGGCGCACTTCGGTTGTTTGGACTTTGCCCGCTACTACGAGGATGGCGTTGTTTGGCCGGTAGTACTTGTAGAAGAAGGCCTTGACATCCTGCAAGGTGGCATCTTCTACATGTTTGGGCAATTTGCCGATCGTTGGCCAGCGGTAGGGGTGTACTTTGTAGGCCATATCTGCAATGTGGTGCCAGACATCGCCGTAGGGCTCATTGAGGCAGGTCTCTTTGAATTCTTCCACCACCACTTTTCGCTGTACTTCCAGCACCTGCTCGTCGAAGTTGAGCGACATCATGCGGTCAGACTCCAGCCAAAAGGCTGTTTCCAGATTTTCAGCCGGCAGGATATCGTAAAAATTGGTAATGTCGTTGTTGGTGAATGCATTGTTCTCTCCGCCCGCCATCTGAATAGGCGTGTCAAAATCTGGCACATTAGCCGAACCTCCAAACATGAGGTGTTCAAAGAGGTGGGCAAAGCCAGTTTTATCTGGAGATTCATCTCTTGCCCCCACATTGTACAGCACATTCACGGCTGCCATAGGCGTGCTGTCGTCTTCGTGTACTACGACCTTCAGGCCGTTGCTCAGCTCGAACTTTTCAAATTGTATCACAGTCTCCTGTTTTTCAGACGATTACCCGAGTGCGGAACCGCTCATCCTCAGATACCCGGAAACACCCGTTTTTCATGCTCCTAGTTAACCACAAAAACGTGGAAAGTCAAGCATCATTACACCAAAAAGCAACACCTGTACATCTCTACGGTTGAATGCTTTCGGCAAATCTGAAGTATTATTTGGTAGTTTCCGACCAAGGCGGGGCGGCTCTGTCAAGGGACAGGGTGCCCCGCTGGTTTGAGGAATATTTCAGGTAGAGGTGAGCCGAGAGAACGGGCTCAGCTTCTGCATTATATAGATGGGAACGGGCCTTCAAGCCGGGTTCTTTTTGCTTTGGGCTCCGATAATTAGAAGTAAGGGAGGCCCATTACCCCAGGCTGTTCACAGCGCGCTGAGTACGCCTTTGGGTTTAAAGTCCCGGAGTGCATTGACCAATTGATCATTGGTCTTCGGGGCAAAAAGGGAAGCCCCTCCGGAGCGGTCGTCGAAGACCTCCATCTGCAATTCTTGAGCAAAGCTCTTTGCCAGGTCGCCCATGCTTCGGGCGTAGGAAGCCGTTTTGCCCATAGCCATAAACAAATCGATTACAGCGGTGCGGACCAGTTCGTGGCGGTCGAGCTGCATCAGCATTTGCCGTTGGGTTTTGCCTTGTGCCGCTTTGCCATTTCCGGCAAGTTTCCGGCGCAATTTAGGTGCAGAGTAGCCCAGTAATTGGGCCCTGTACTTCCACCAATTGGCGGTTTGTCCGCCGTTGCGGGCTTCGTAAACTTTGAGGTGGTTCTTTTCGGCTGCTTCTTGGCAAGACACCATGCTCATGGCTTTGGTCAGTTCCAGCACCTTCATTACTTGCTCTTTGCTGATTAAGTCGGCTTGTTCCTCCTCTTCTTCCAGCTGGGAAAGCCACTTGGCATATTTAAGCTTGACTTTGCTCTTGCTGTTTAGCGTAATTAGTTTAGCCAATTCCACCGACAGGTAGTAGTCCTTTAGAATCGGATTGCCCGGCGACTTGCGAGTGGCAAAGTCCCGAAGCTTTTCGGGCCGGCGGATGTCATCCTTGAAGGCGTATACATCGCTTAGCCACTTCTTGATATTGGCAGCGTAGTGGTGGTCGGTGAGCTGTAGCGCCTGATGCAGTGCAGTAGCGGCGACTACTTTAGTACCTTTTTTGCTGACGTAAACCTGTAAGTCCATAAGCTGAGTATAATGATTACATCCACAAATATGCACAAAATGTTTTTTATTGTCAAGCTTTTAAACTAAAATGGCTTGTTTTTTGCAGCTCTTTGGGGTTTCTGAAGGGGTTGTTTTTAGCTTATATGTCTGAAAATCAATTCATTAATTTTTAAGTTTTGTTTTAGGTTTGTTTTAATTTTTTTGTTGCTATTAATGGCATAAGATGGGGTGCAGGGCGGTTTGACAAAAGTCATTGCTCCCAGCCTGCTTATGTCAGCCCCTGGTTCCAACGATAGCTTTAGATTGGTGTAGGATCAAACGCAGAACTACCATGAAAACCCTCTTTACTATTCTTTGTAGCCTGCTTTTCACCTTGAGCGCGGGTGCTCAGCTGCGGTGGCAGTCTACTGCCAGCAGCCAATTGCAAATCAGCGAAATCAATGGCGGCACTGCCTTGTCCGCCGGTTTGAGCGCCGGTGTCCATTTCCAGCATTGGGATTTGGAGTTTTACAGCCTTCGCTCCCTGCTGCCGGCACGGACCGAACGGCAGGAATCTGGCCTGCGAGAGCACGGCCTGCGAGGGCAGTACTTTGCTCCTGTGCACGAGTATTTCAAAATTGGGGGCGGCCTGGGAGCTGGCTGGGGCAAAGCCAGTTTCGAGCCGAGGCAGAACTACGCTACGGAGGGCAAACGCTGGGCGGATGTCTGGATGCTCAATCCGGAAGTAGGTGTTGCTGTGCCGCTCGGCCCGCATTTCAGTCTGCATTATTCCACGGGTTTCCGCTTCGTTTTTGGCGCCAGCCACCTTGAAGAACGCGGTTGTGGGTCTTACAGCAGCCTTTACAACAGTTTAGTACTGCGGTTACAGCTCTGAGAGGGCAGTTTAGCTTCACCCAGAACAGAGTGCTAGAAATAACTGCGCAGCCCAAGCTGCAACCCCCAAATTTCGTGCTGCAAATTATACCTCCGTACGAGCGAGCTTGTATTTCGCTGAAAGCGAAGTTGGGCAAAGACTTCTGATTTTGGCCAGACCTGATAGGCAGCGCCACTGCTCGCCGACCAACCCACTCCTAAGTCAGGATTGAGCACTACTTCATTGACCATTGTAGTATTCAGTACCTGATTATCGGGGGTTACCCACTTTCCGCTGAATCGGTGCCAAAGGTTGAACCGCAATCCGGCTTGTACTTGCCAGGACCAGCGGCCAGTTCGATAACGATAACCGATATCGAGCGGCATGGCCAACGAGTGGAAATAATTTTGTTGCACGATGCTGCGGCGGGTCAGCTCGGTCACTTCGACTTCACCGGATTGGTAGACGATCTGCCCGTTGGGATTAGTATAGGCGAATGCCTGATCTATATCTCTGACAATAGCAGAGCTGTCTACTACCCCTTCCCAATGTAAGAGTTCCCGCCTTTGTTGAAGTTCCAGCCCCGCCTGTGCAAACCAGCCGCTGGAATGCTCGTAGCCTACAGAATAGCCTAGAGTAACAGCTTCGCGCAGCTGGCCTTCCCGTTCTTCCAGAAAAGGGAGCAGGTCAGAGGGGGCTTCCCGTTGCCGGGTTGCGTAGGCAGCTTCCGCATACAAAGACTGAAACCAACGACTCGCCGCTGATGATTGTACTGGTTTGGACAGATGTAGCCCGAAAGTGGTATCTGAGTTGGGTGTCATTGCCTTAGGCGCAAACTCCGGTTGAGCAATACGGCTGACCGGGTCGAAGTAAGCCCCCTTCACTTCCTCTAGGTTATTGGGTTCCAAGCCCAGTGCCGCAGTAGCCATATCCTTGGCCGCTGCCGGGAGTTCAGCCGTCACAGGCTGGGCGGATGTAGGGAATGGCAGCCGTTTGTAAGTAATATCTGCTGGCTGTTTTTGCGCGGACATTGATTCCTTATTGCTAGCGGCTCCAGCAACTGCTGCTCCCGAAGGTTTGGCTGCAGTGGCTGCGGCACTCCTCAGGGGAATTGGCATAGCCTGTAGCCGTGGAGTGCCCTGGTTTGGATAAATGCCCCAGACGGCTAGAAGAAGGAGGGCAATGCCTCCGAGCCACCACCATAGGGGCAAACGCCGCTTGGTAGGGCGAGGCAATTCCGGCTCCAGTTGGGACCAAAAGCCTTCTTTGTCCCACTCAGGGCGGTGTTGGCGTATTCTATCGCTGAATGATTTCTCCATAGCTTTCTATTCGCTGTTTTCAGCTCCCTCTTTTTTTGTTCGTTTATAAGTTGCTTCAGGCGCACTTTAGCTTTTGAAAGCTGGGCGCGGGAAGCGCTTGCGCGGATGCCCAGCATCCGGGCGATTTCTTTGTGCTTTAGGCCTTCCACTACAGACATGTTGAAGACGATGCGGCAGCCTTCGGGCAGTTGTTCTAGTAACTGCAGAATGTCTTCCACCGCCATTTTATCTAGTGCGTCCAGTTGCAAATTTGCTCCGCCCTCATCCTTTATCTGCTCTGAATCGAACAAGATCCATTTGTTGCGGCGGTGCTTCTGCAAGGCTTCATTGATAACGATTCGGCTCATCCAGCCCATAAGAGCACCCCGTTTGGCTTTATATTG
Organism: uncultured Phaeodactylibacter sp.; assembly: GCA_964397205.1. GTDB lineage: Bacteria > Bacteroidota > Bacteroidia > Chitinophagales > Saprospiraceae > Phaeodactylibacter. The sequence continues at coordinate 8,719 of CAYNIT010000106.1, forward strand.
GCTGATATTTTGATAAATCTTTATCAGCGCATCGTGCAGGTTGTCCTGCGCCTGACTGGCATAGCCGGTGTAGCGCCGGCTGATGGCCATCAACTCGTCCGCATACCTGTCGTAAAGCGCGCGTTGCGCCCGGCGGTCGTATCGTTGGCAGCCTTTTATAATTTCTGGTTCCGACATGAATGCAGGTATGTTTCGATCAAAAGCCAAACGGGATGCCCGGGGCGTGGTTTACTCTTTTATCGTTCAATACTGAAAGACCCGCTAATCGGGGCCCCCTGAGCAGTAGAGGTAGAGAAAGTGCCGGATATCCTGGCGACGGTCAGTTCGGTTACTTCTACAGTGCCTACGTCTTCTTGGCTGGTGACCGAGAAACCATTGTAATCTGCATGGTAGAAGGCGTACAATTGCAGTTCTCCTGTTTCTTCGGAATACTCGAAGAGAAGTTGCAAAATGCCTGTATCCGGGTCGCTGAATCCAATCTGCCGGAATACGCGGCCGGGCACTTCAAAGTAGCTTTCCATCCAATCTCCATCCGGAGTATAGGTTTCGCCTTCAAAGGTGAAGGTAAAGGAAGAGCCACTTGCCCCGCAGGCTTCTATATTGCCCAAGTCTACGGTAGTGTTGCCGTCGTAGAAGAATTCCACTCCGCCGGATTGATCATTTTCGTCATTGTAGACGACAACGGCCAGTGGTGCTCCTTCCTGCAGGGCGCAGCGGAATATTTCAAAGCTGAACGTCCCGTCCGGTTGTAGTGGGAAGCTGATTCGGCTGAGTTCGCCGGGGCCATAGATGAATTCCGCCCGGCCATTGTTTATCGGCTGATCATTGCAGTCCAGTGCTGTACCGGAGAAGGCGATGGGCGTGTCATCGCCGAAGGTAGCCGTGAAGGTGTTCAGCGTAGTGTCGCTGGCAATGGGGGGCAGTTCGACTGGCCCGATGGCGCTCTGCTGACAAGGCCCTATCGCCTGAAGAGTCATGGCCTGATCCTTTGCCGTAAGGATGGCGAAGGTACCGGTGGCATCCGTTTGGCCTAGGCCCAGAAAGGTAGTGCCGGCTACCAGGAGTACATACACCCCTTCTTTTGGGCTGCCGTTTTGGTCCAGGACATTACCCTGAACGAGTACCATACTGTCCACGGGATTGAGGCCAGAGCTAGCCAAGCCCTGGCTGCCTTCTGCCATGAGCGGCACATTTACAGTGGTTTCGGATGCCGGCTCTACGCGGCGGTAATTGTCGAAGTAGGCTGGTTTTTTGAACTCCAGAAGCGATCCTGTTGCCGGCAAGGTGCCAGCTTCGAATTCGTAGAAGCCTTCCTCATCGGTGGTGGTCTCCGTGAAAACATCAGTGCGGTAACGGACGGCTATCTCGACATTCGAGAGGGGGGCGCCGCTCTCGTCGGTCACCTGTCCGGTCAGCGCTACTTCATTAAGCGGAGTGGGGGCTGGCTCCAACACTTCCACCTGGGTGATGTCCTCGTTCTTTTTACAGCCTAGCAGCAGCAGGGCCAGGATTGTAATCGGTAAACAATACTTTTTCATAGCAAATTCGGTGTTCGTAAAAGTGGCAAAATTGCCGTTGTTTGGTATTGCTATGCACGAACCAGGCAAAACGCTTCCCAAGTGGTGAAAATGTTTTGATTTTTCTACGCTGCTGTGTCCCTTCGATTTAAAAACCTGACTTATATCACCCTGCAGGCATGAGGAAAGTCATGGGGTAGACTCAGGAAATAAAGATACATTTGAAATAGAAAAAAAAGCAAAACGCCATGAAAGCGATAATCAGAATCTCAGCCCTGGCCATAGTTGCACTGCTCTTTACGAGCAATACCCGCACTGATATCCGCTCTTCAATGGTGCGTTTTGACCAGGCTTTCCTGCCTGCCCTGGAGTATACACTGCGGGGCGATATTCAGCAGGCTAAGCGCGCAGTATTCTATCTGGAGTTTCAATGGAGGAAGCTGCGCAGCCGGCTGGATAACCGCTATCCGGGGGAAGGTCGCCATTTGAGCCGCATCGACAACTGGTTGGGCGACGCTTACTATGCAATTGATGCCAATTGCCCGGTGACCGCTGCCAATCAGCTAGAGCACGTCAAGTACGAATTGATGGTGCTGCGCGACCGCCACGATATCGACTACTACCTGGATGGGCTTTTTGACTTCCAGGGAGGCTTAGAAACAGTAGCGGAGGCAGCGGGCGATGAGATGCTATGCCTGATGGAATGGGCAGAATTCGTCGCCCTGACGGAGGCCTTGGAGCGAGAATGGCTTGGCATCCGCCATCGCCCCTTCGATGCGGCTCTATACGAATTTGACGCTGCTAAGCTGCGGCGCTTGAGATACGAACAGCAAAGGATGGCAGACGCGCTGGAAAATTTCGCGAAAGCCGTAGAAAAAGCCGACCGCCGCAAGGTGGAAGAGGCCAGCAAGGCGCTTGAGCCTGCCTTTGATGAGGTGCTGCGCCTGTTCGGCAATTACGAGGGCCCACAGAACCACTTTGCTCAGCAATAACTAATTGGTAAATCCTAAAACTGGCCATTATGAATACGGACAGAACCATCCGGGAAATCATGACCACTGATTTGATAACGGTGGCTCCCGACCGGCCCGCAAAAGCTATTCAAGACTTGTTCCGCGAAAATGACTTTCACCACATTCCTGTGGTAGATACCGGCAAGCGCCTCGTGGGCATCATTAGCAAGGAAGATATTTTTAAATTGGCTTACGTACTGTCTTTGCAAACGACTGGCAAAACTTACTCCCAGAAGGAGTACAGCACGCTGAAAGCAGAAGACATCATGACACGCTATCCCGTAACGCTTGACCCCGACGACACAGTGGGGCTGGCCGCGGACATCTTCCTGGCCAACAAGTTCCACGCGCTGCCCATCGTAGAAGACGATCAACTACTGGGCATTGTCACTACCCATGATCTATTGGGATACGGCTTCGGGGAGGCGCTAGCTGCTAAAACGGAGGAGGCTTACGACGAGTGAAACATCTATTTTATAATCAAAAGCACAAGCCATGAAAGATAAAACCACCACCGTAGGACAAATCATGAGCACGCCAGTCATTACCGTGACGCGCGACGATACCATGTCCAAGGTGCAGGAAATATTCCGGGACAACAACATTCACCATATCCCCGTAGTGGAGGATCATAAGGTGGTGGGCATCATCAGTCAGTCCGATTACCTGCGCTTGTTGCACGGCTTTACGCTATTCCGCACTGAGAAAAGCGAGGAGTACAATGATGCTATCCTGCGCTCCCTGCTCGCCGGGGAGGTCATGACCAAACAGGTGGCAACCCTGTCTCCCGAAGACAGCCTGATGATGGCCGTCGGCTTCTTCCGGGAAAACCTGTTCCACGCCTTACCAGTCGTGAGCAAGGGGCGGCTGATCGGCATCGTCACTACCTTTGATTTGCTGACTTATGCATTTTCAGAGCCTCACCTTATGGAGGAGCAATAAAGAACTGCAAGCGGAAAGCCAACCGAACAAGCGGCTGGTTCCGGAGACGGGGCCGGCCGCTTGTCATTTTAGCTGAAGTGGAATTAACAATAATCTAACATACAGTTGATGTTGAGTAAACAGCCGCTGGGTACCTTCCGCACTTATAAATAGGACGCTTTTGCTTTTTCTGCTCGCCTGGACCGCTTCCTGCCACTTCGCACCGCAGGGGGTAGAACATATTCTCATCAAGGGGTCGGATACCGAGGTGAACCTGGCGCTGAGCCTGGCTGAGACTTACATGAAGCGAGATTCCATGATTTCTATCGCGGTGACGGGGGGAGGCTCAGGGATGGGCATCGCTTCCCTGATTAACGGCAAGACAGACATCGCGAACTCCTCCCGCGCGATGAAGCCCAAAGAGATAGAGCTGGCCAACGAGAGGGGTATCAAGCCCGTACCCATCGTATTTGCGGTGGACGCGCTGGCGCTCATTGTTCACCCCAGCCTATCGGTAGACGCGCTGCGCGTATCGGAAATTGGGGGCATCTACCGGGGGGACATTACCAATTGGCAGGAAGTGGGCGGCCCGGACCAAGGTATTACCATCTACGGCAGGCAGAGCAACTCGGGCACTTTTGTGTTCTTTCGCGACTCCGTCCTGCGGGCTGATTATGCTTCCGATTTGATGCAGATGAACGGTACTGCCCAGATTGTGGAGGCGGTGCGCAACGACCGCTCCGGCCTGGGATATGTAGGCCTGGGTTATGTGCTCGATAAAAAGCGCGAGGCGGTAGAAGGCATAAAAATACTGCAGGTGGAATCTCCATCCGGAGAACAGTCCATCTCCCCGATCAACGTAACGAAAATACGCAGCGGCGCCTACCCTTTGGTCCGGCCATTGTTCCAATTCACGGACGGGCCGCCGCAGGGGAAGCTCCTGGACTTTATTGAGTTTTGCCTTAGTCCGGAGGGGCAGCGCATTGTGGAAAACAGCGGTTATTACCCCCTTAGCCCACGCTTTCGGAAATACAATAAACAGTGGTTGAATGGTGAGTAAGCCCGTACGGCATTTGATAGACCGCCTGGCCCGCTTGGTTTTTGCCATAGCCGCATTCTTATCAGTAGGGATACTGCTCGGCATTTTCGTCATGCTTCTGTACAACGGTGCAAAAGCTTTTGAGGCTATCTCGCTGAGTTCTTTTTTCCTAAGTACAGAGTGGAACCCCTCCGCCTACGGCGCTCCTTCCTTCGGGGTGCTTTCCATGGTTGCCAGTACCTTACTGGTCACCTTTGGTGCGATGGTCATCGCCGTGCCGCTTGGTATTGGTGCAGCAGCCTATTTGTCGGAGGTGGCTAGCGAGCGGGTTCGGGAAATTCTGAAGCCCACCATCGAGCTGCTTGCCGCTATACCTTCCGTGGCGGTGGGCTTTATTGGGATCGTGGTGGTAGGCCCTTTTCTGTCCAGTGTTTTTGGCCTCAACAACGGGCTGAATGCGCTGAACGGCTCCATTCTGCTGGCAGTCATGTCGCTGCCTACCATTATTACGGTAGCGGAGGACGCCATCCGCTCAGTGC
>CAYNIT010000107.1:0-13707 GCA_964397205.1 uncultured Phaeodactylibacter sp.
ACAAAATAACTTCGCCTATTCTAGGTAACTTGTTATTGCGCGACCCCTAACCCACTTTTTTTCAAAAAAATCCCCCATGCATGAGTACACCTCCCCACCCCACTGCCTTCTCCTTACGAAAGCGCTCAAAAAGCGCATGAAAACAGTTTACAAACCACATTTAAAACAATCAACCAATGATGACCCGAATTTTGAAATCTTCGTACTTACTGCTCTTCTTTGCAGCTTTCGCCTTTGTGGCATGCGAGAAAGAAGAGGTATCGGATCTCGGCGAGGTGACCTCCGAGGCCGCCTTTATCGAGATGGAAGAGTCCGGCCAGATGGGCTGCCGGGGCTGCTTCAGCATCGTCTACCCCGTGACTTTAGTATTTGAAGACGGCACGACAGCAGCGGTCGATGGCCCCCAAGCTGTACGGGAAGCCCTGCGTACCTACCTGGCTGAAAACGGCCGCCCGCAAGCCCGCCCGGAGTTTGAGTACCCCTACGATGTAGAGCTGGAAGACGGCACGACCCAAACGCTCAACTCGAAGGAGGACTTCCTCGCTCTGCTGCAAGAGTGCGGCTTTGAACCGGGCAATGGACGGCCAGGCTTCGGAAGGCCTTACGTTGAGCGCCCCTTCTTCCTGCGGCCCAACCCCTGCTACTCCCTGGTATTCCCAGTGACGGTAGAATTCCCGAGTGGCCGCAGCCTTGAGGCCGACAACCGAGCCGAGCTGCTTCGCCTGATCCGGCGCTGGAACAAAAAGTTTGAGCACCGCCCGCGCCAGCCGCGCCTGCAGTTCCCCTTTGAAGTAGCATTGTCGGAGGACGGCTCCGTAGCAACCATTGAAGACATCGAAGACCTGCGGGAATTGCTGCAGGGCTGCCGGGAAAACATCGAACCCTGCTTCACCATTAATTACCCGGTGAACATTGCCCTGCCCGATGGCAGCAGCCAGGAAGCCAATAGCCGGGAAGAAGCCATCGAGGTATTCAGAACCTGGCGCCAATCCAAACCCACCTCTACAGAGCGCCCGCAGTACGAATACCCGCTAGAGGTAACGCTGACGGAAGACGACAGCACCCTAACGGTGGAAACGCCCGAAGAACTCCAGGACCTAGTCGGCAACTGCCGCGGATAAGCTGAAGTAAGCCCTCAGAACTTGTTTGGTTTGCGCTGCCCAGCGCAAACCAAACGGTTCGTTTTTGCCTACTCAAAATACTTACGCGCCATGCCCCCTTCCTCCAGCCGAGCTAGATGTCCAAAACAGCCATTACTCATCCGGCCGCAGGTCAAAACGCTTTTGCATCTCCTGCAGCAGCGGGTTGGTCTCCCGCATTTCCAAGTATTTCTCTTTGCTGCTCATCAGCCGGCGCGGCTTGGGGGGCGGCTCTGCAGCTTTGCTCTTATCGATGTGGAGCGACATGAGCAATTGGGGAGCTTGCAGCTGCTGCCGCAGATAGTTGATCAGGGCACTCTCCTGCCGGATGGTATGCTCCGCCAAATTTGATGTCACCGTAACTTTAAGCTCTTGCTTCTCGAGGGCTAGCGCTGAGTTTTTCAGCACCACCTTTACGGATTCTTGCGTACATTCATGCTCCGCGTACTGTTCCCAGGCGGCTTTCACCTGTTCCAGGCTGAGGGAGTCGGCCGCCGCGCTTGGGTTGTTAGATTCCTCCTCTTTGATTTCTTCCATCAGCGCGTTCACATCCAAATTGCCGAAGTGGTGCTTACTTTTCTTGACTGGCTTTGGCTCAGCCACCGGCTTTTCCTCTGCTTCGGCGGCGGGCGGAGCCTCCACGGTTTCAGCCGGGGAGCTAGAGGCCTTTTCTTCCTTTTCCTGCGGCGGCGGTGCAGCCGATTGAATGGGCTGGGGTGCTGCTTCCTGGGGCTTTGGTGGAACTAGGGTTCGGTCAGCCGTTTTTTTTTCCGGCTCGGGAGGCATGGCAGTGCCATCTGCCAGTTGAAAAGCCCGGTTGATGTAGGCCATTTTCAGCAGCGCCATTTCCACGTGCAAGCGCTTGTTGCGCGCCAATCGGTAGCCCAGGTCGCAGTCGTTCGCCAGATTGAGGGCAGTGAGCACCGTTTGGGTGGGCATGTGCTGTGCCTGCTGCTGGTAGCGCTCCCGCAGCGTACCGCTGACTTCCATCAGCTCCAGCGTGGCGGGGTCTTTGCACACCAGGATATTCCGCAAATGCTCGGCTAGGCCGTTGATGAAAATATCGCCGTCGAAGCCCTTGCGCAGGATTTCGTCAAACAGCAGCATGATGCGGGAGCGGTCTTCCAGCATCATCGCCTCGCCGATCTGAAAGTAGTAGTCGTAATCGAGTACGTTGAGGTTCTCGATGACATCCTCGTAGGTGATTTTGTCACCAGAAAAGGAGGTGATGCGGTCAAAGATGGACAGCGCATCCCGCAAGGCACCGTCCGCCTTCTGGCCGATGATGTTCAGCGCATCTGCATCCGCTTCGATCTTTTCTTCTTCGCAGATCCCCTGCAAATGCGCCACCATATCCTGCACCTGTATGCGGCGGAAGTCGAAAATCTGGCAGCGCGAAAGGATGGTAGGGATGATCTTGTGCTTTTCGGTAGTCGCGAGGATGAAAATGGCGTAGGGCGGCGGTTCTTCCAAAGTCTTCAAGAAAGCATTGAAGGCCTGCTGCGACAGCATGTGCACCTCATCGATGATGAATACTTTGTACTTGCCCTGCTGCGGCTGAAAGCGCACTTGTTCGATCAGGGCGCGGATGTGCTCCACGCTGTTGTTGGAGGCAGCGTCGAGTTCTGTGATATTGAAAGAGGCATTAGCGCTGAAGGACTGGCAAGAAGGGCATTGGCCGCAGGGCTCGTAGTCTTCTGTAGGCTGATGGCAATTGAGTACTTTGCCCAAGATGCGAGCGCAGGTCGTTTTGCCCACCCCGCGCGGGCCACAGAAGAGAAAGGCGTGAGCCAGATGGTCGTTTTGCAAAGCGTTTTTGAGGGTTTGCGAAACGTGTTGTTGCCCCACCACTTCATCGAAGCGGTCCGGGCGGTACTTTCTGGCGGATACAATGAATTTGCTCATGCTTGATTTTTGCGGTATCCAACAAAGTTAAGGATTTTGCTACGGAATACGGACTCGGCAGCCCTCAACTGATCCGGCTCCAGCCCCGTAGCTTTTTGCCGTGCTTATCCAGGTACCAGCGGATGGGATGGTGCTCGGCTCGCTCCAGCTTTGGGTCATCGTCCAGAATTCTGGCGGCAATTTCCCGGGCGGTTTGCAGAATGCGCCCATCCCGCGCCAGATCCGCAATGCGGAAGTTGAGGATGCCGCTCTGCTGGGTCCCCTCGATATTGCCCGGGCCGCGCAGGCGCAGATCAGCCTCGGCAATATCGAAGCCGTTGTTGGTGCGCACCATGGTGGCGATACGCTCTTTACTCTCGTTGCTCAGCTTGAAGCTCGACATCAGAATGCAGTACGACTGCTCTGCGCCCCGCCCTACCCGGCCGCGCAATTGGTGCAGCTGCGACAAGCCAAAACGCTCCGTATTCTCAATGACCATCACGGAGGCATTGGGCACATTCACCCCTACTTCAATGACGGTAGTAGCCACCATGATCTGTGTTTTTTTCTCCAAGAAGCGCTGCATCTCGAAGTCCTTATCAGCAGGCTTCATGCGGCCGTGCACCACGCTTATTTGGTAGTCGGGCGGCGGGAATTCCCGCTGCAGGGCCTCATAGCCGTCCTGCAGATTTTGCAGATCCAGCTTTTCGGATTCTTCTATCAGGGGAAAAACAACGTAGACCTGCCGCCCTTTCGCAATCTCTTGCCGCATGAACCCGATGACCCGCATGCGGTTGTTTTCTGTTTTGTGCACCGTCTGAATTTCCTTGCGGCCCGGCGGCAGTTCGTCGATGACCGAGACATCCAAATCGCCGTAGAGGGTCATGGCCAGGGTGCGGGGTATAGGCGTGGCGGTCATCACTAGGATGTGGGGCGGATGGGGGTGGCTTTTGTTCCACAGTTTAGCCCGTTGGGCTACCCCGAAGCGGTGCTGCTCGTCGGTTATGGCCAGGCCGAGCTGTTGGAACGCCACAGGAGGTTCCAGAACGGCATGGGTGCCGATGAGGATGTGGATGTCGCCCGCTTTAAGAGCCGACAGCAGTTCCTGCCGTTTTTTTCCTTTGACGCTGCCCGAGAGGAAGCCCACGCGCAGGTCCATCCCGTCCAGGTAATCCACGATGGAGTTGTAATGCTGCTGCGCCAGAATCTCTGTGGGCGCCATGAGGCAAGCCTGGAAGCCGTTGTCGATGGCCAGCAGCATGCTCATCAGGCCGACTACCGTTTTGCCGCTGCCCACATCCCCTTGCAGCAGGCGGTTCATCTGCACGCCCAGCCTCAAGTCACGGCGGATTTCTTTGAGCACCCGCTTTTGCGCGCCGGTAAGCTCGAAGGGCAGCTTTTGCTCGTAGAAGTGCATAAAGGCATCGCCCACTTCTTCGAACACATAGCCCCGCACAGCATCGCGGCGGCGGCGGATTTGCAACAAGCGCAGCTGTAGGAAGAACAGCTCTTCGAACTTCAGCCGGCTGCGGGCAGCCTGCAGTTCCTGTTCATTTTTGGGAAAATGGATGCAGCGCAGCGCCTCGTACCGGCTGGGGAAACGCAGCTTTTGCAGCAGATAAGCCGGCAGGTTCTCGGGCAGGTCTGCAGCTTGTATTTTATCGAATAAGCTGCGCATGATGCGGCGGCGGTTGCGCGCATCGAGGCCTTTGGTGTTGAGCTTTTCCGTGCTGGGATAAACCGGCGCGAAGGTAGCTGCTTTCTTGATTTTCTCCGGTTTGGCTTCCTCCATCTCGGGATGGGGCATGCTGATCTTGCCCCGGAAAGCGTTGACCCGGCCGTAGACGACGTATTCCTTGCCCACCTCCAATTGTTTTTCCAGCCAATGCACACCAGAGAACCACACCAGCTCCAGCACGCCCGTATCGTCCCGCAGCCGGCCGACTAGCCGGCGCTTGCGCCCCTCCCCTACCGTGGACAAGCGGCGCAGCACGCCCCGCAGCTGTACCTCACCGCTGTCCTCGCTCAGCTGGCCAATCTTATGAAACTTCGTTTTATCGATGTAGCGGTGGGGATACTGCTGCAGCAGATCATGAAAGGTAAAGATGCTCAGCTCTTTGTTGAGCAGCTCTGCTTTTTTGGGCCCTACGCCCTTCAGAAATGATATGTCGGTGTCAAGCGTATTCATCCTCCGCGTCCGTTGCTCAAAAGTAGCAACTTTTTGATAATACTTTGGGAACTCTGCGGGGGGCATATTGTTGAAAAGGCATCTGAATTAGCCGGGCGGTTGCGCGGCTGCCCTATTGCCCTTACCTTTGTGGCGCTCCGCGCGGATAGCAGGAGGCTTGAAATGATTGTAATGCGGCAGGCTTTCTTTCGAAAGCCAGCCACAAAGAGCGACAGAACGATATGGCGACCAAAAGACAACTACAGGTAGCGGAGCTGATCAAGCGCAGCTTCAGCGACGTACTGCAAACCGAAGGCACTTACGTATATGGCACCAAACCACTGGTAACGGTAACCAAGGTAAAAATTTCGCCGGACTTCAGCCAGGCCAAGATTTACCTGAGTGTGTACAATATAGAAGACAAGCAGTCGGTCATTTTGGAAATGGAAGACCATATTGTGCGCCTCAAGCAGGCTCTTACTTCCCGCATTCGAAAGCAGATCCGCCGCATCCCCGAAATCGCTTTTTACCTGGATGACACCCTGGATGAAATGTACCGCCTCAACCAGCTGTTCGACCGCCTGCACGAGGAAGGGCACATGGGAAACGACGGGGAGCAGGAAGAGCGCTAGGCGAACGGCTTTACCTGATCATTTTCATAAAGGTGCCGACGAACCAGTTGGAATCTGATTTGACGAGGGTGTCGAGCGTTGAGTCCGCTTTGCTGGAAAACAGCTTGATTTCCCGAACGATTTCAGCGAATTCTCGGGACTCCTGATCGACTTCTTCCACGCTGGAGATTTCATCGAGTACTCGCAGCATGGGTTCCAGCTCCCGTTTCTTGCGCTGGATGATGATGTTTTTCACTACTTCCCACATATCTTTCTCCGCTACGAAGTACTCTTTGCGCTCGCCGGTTTTCAATTCCTTGAACACGAGCCCCCAGTCAATCAACGCCCGGATATTCATATTGGCATTGCCCCGGGATATTTTAAGCTTGTTCATTATTTCTTCCGCACTTAAAGCCTCCGGCGACACGAGCAGTAGTGCATGAATTTGCGCCATTGTCCGGTTAATCCCCCAACTTGACCCGAGTGCGCCCCAGGACTGTATGAACTTTTCCTTTCCTTCTTCAAGTGTCATCCGGATATGTATTTCGTTCTGAGCTTTCTGTAAATTGCTTGGCAACCGGCAAGGCAGCCATCGGTGAAGGGACAAATCACAGGATGTACCAAAGCGTTGACAAGCAAGTATCTGCTGTGTTGTAGCATAAGACTGGATCCCTCAGCCGCTCTACCCTCCACTGCTAAGGATAACGACCTTAACTGGTTTGCCAAAACTCGATTCAGTATAAAGGGAAATGGCCAATTTTTGTTTAACACGGAACCCACAAATAGCCGCAGAAAATCCAGCCCCTACGCACCGGGCCGGTAAAACGGCGGCTTAGCAACCTGCGCAGCAGCCCGCTTTTTGCCTACTTTTACCATGATGGGAGTCCCAGGCTTGGTATGCCCTTTCTTAACGTACCCCATTCCGATGGGGTACCCGAGGGAGGGAGACATGGTCCCGGAAGTCACTTCTCCGATGGCGTTGCCGGCTTCATCCGTAATCTCGTAACCTTGGCGAGGGACCCGGCGGGCTTCCGGCAGCACAAAACCTACCAACTTGCGGCTGACCCCCTCCTCCTTCTGCTGCGCAAAGAGCTCCCGGCCGATGAAATCCCCCTTCTGCAGCTTCGTGATCCACCCCAAACGGGCTTCAATAGGAGAAGTATGCTCGTCTATGTCATTGCCGTAGAGGCAAAGCCCCATCTCCAGCCGCAGAGTGTCCCGGGCACCCAAGCCAATCGGGGCGATTCCATGGGCTGCTCCGGCCTGCATGACCGCGTCCCAGAGCGGCAACGCTTTGTCGGCATCCACGTAGAGTTCTAAGCCGCCTGAACCAGTATAGCCGGTGGCAGAAATCAGCACGTTGTCTATCCCAGCAAACTTGGCTTTCACAAAGGTGTAGAACTTCATGGCTTCCAGATCTATATCCGTAAGCGGCTGCATAGCCTTAAGCGCCAGCGGGCCCTGCACTGCCAGCAGAGCGGTCTGATCAGAAATATTGATAAGCTTGGTATCAAAATCATTGTGCTGATTGATCCAAGACCAGTCTTTCTCAATGTTGGAAGCATTGACTACCATCATAAAAGCTTGCTCTCCCGCGGCGCATTGGTCCTCCGGCAGCCGGTAGAGGATGCAGTCGTCCACAATACCGCCTTTATCATTGGGCAGGCAGGTGTACTGCGCATCCCCGATTTTGAGCTTGGAAGCGTCATTAGAGGTAACTTTCTGGATCAGGTCAAGTGCTTCTTTGCCCCGAATGATGAATTCTCCCATGTGGGAGACATCAAAAACGCCGAGTTTTTCCCGTACCCGCTGATGTTCCTCTTTGATCGGAGCGTAGGAAACTGGCATTTGGTAGCCGGCAAAGTCTACCATTTTAGCACCCAATTCGATGTGCTTTTCGGTCAGAGGGGTGGTCTTCATGAACAGGTTTTATCTGGTTATTGCAAACTGATTTCTTCGATCCGGTCTCCGATTTCAGTGGCGTGGACAACATCCATGCCCTCGATGACGCGCGCAAATATAGTATATTCTCCGTCGAGATGGGGCGCAGGAGCATGGGTGATGAAAAACTGCGTGGATTCGGTGTGGTTGCCGGCTGATGCCATGCCTACATAGCCTTCCTGATCGTAATGCAAATGCGGCAATTCAGAGCGGATGGTGTAGTCCAGGCTGCCGTAGCCATCTCCTCTGGGGCATCCTCCCTGCATAACGAAATTGGGCACCACCCGGTGTATCGCCTTCTCTTCGAAAAAGCCCTGCCGGACCAAGGCGGCGAAATTCGCTACGGCGCCGGGCGCGTATTCGGGCAGCAACTGCAGTTTAATTTCCCCCCTTTGCGTCTTCAAGGCAGCCTGCCGCTCCTCATTTAAACTATTGAGCATCGCCCAGTCAATGGGGTGGTTGTATTCGGGTTGCCTGGGCTCAGGGGCACTTTCTTCTTTTAAAAAGGCAATGGTGCGCTGCAGCTCGTTGTAGGTTTCGATGTGCTTGGGCAGCTCCAAGTTGACCAGCGCCTCCTCCAGGGGGCTAAGGTCGTTGACGTAATTCGGGAAATTCAGCCGGTCGTTCCGCAACGCAACGGCAGCTACCGCGATCATGCCCGGGTCGCCCGTTTCCATAGCTTCCAGGTAGATGTCGAGCATCTCCCGGCGCACGCTGCGGTAACCAGCCCCGAAGAAAGCCCGGAAGCCCTTGCGGCCGGTGATGGAAGCGAGGGACTGCAGCGTGGCAGTGCGCAGCACCGGCGATTCCGCTGAGAAGCCTTGTTCGTAAAGGAAGCGAAAGTTCCAGCCGAACTCTGCCAAAGCCATCATGATCGCCGCTTTTTGATAAACGGACTTCGAATTGCGCAGGCGCTGCCGCAGCTCCGCATTGACGGCATCCCGCATATTGACGGCGTAAGCGGGCAGATAGCGGTTCGCGGCTCGGTAGAGGCCAATCTGTACTTGCCACGGCAAGGTATCCTTGGCCCAAATCCAATAGCTGCGGGCATCTCGGCTAATGCCATTCTCGATGAAGTACTGCGTAGCGCGTTTGGCTTCTGGCAAAGGGCCCTGACGCATGGCGTTTTGTGCGATCAATTGCATGCTGTCGTAAGGGAAATTGGCGAATGCCCGCAGCAGATTGCAGCGCACCCGGTAATCGCTTTCATTGTCGTATAGATTGCGCAGGGCATCCAGCGCCTCTTCCCCCTGCACTTTGCCCAGGGCGATGACCAAAGCCATACGGGCCCGCGGATCGCTTTCCTGCTGCAGAGCTTCCGCCAAAAGAGCACCATCCTCCTCATCTAGGCCCAGGCCCTCTGCCCTTGAGAGGTAGTTGGCGGCGATGCAGCGAACCTTTGCCGGAAAACGCTGGCCGGTAGCCAGTTCGAGCATACGGGCTGTCCCTTCTTCCAGGGTAACATCCCGCAGCATGTACTGGTAAATGCCGTAAGCCTGGCCCTGCAGAAGCGCGGTGTCCGTAGGCTGGTAGGTGGAAATGGTTGCCAGGGCCTGCAGCTGCTCTTCATTGCCGAGCTTGCCCGTGGCTTCGAGAATCGCCCGGTTGGCAGCCAGGTAACGGCCGGCGGTGTCGTGGCGGGCGAAGGCGCGCAGCAGCCATTCCTGCGCCGTCTCATCTCCGCTCTGGCCGATGGCGTAGGCGGCCGCCGCCCGCACCCCGTCAATCGGGTCTTTCAGCAGCAAGGACAGGCTGTCGGTGGCCCGGGGCGTACGAATAGATGCGAAAGCCCGGGCCGAGAGGTAACGGTAAGTAGGGTCTTCGTGCCGAAAGTAAGGATAGAGGCTGTCCACCAACTGCCGGTCTTGAAAATCCGTAATCTTCTGAAAGAGCGGATCCTTGGCATCCAGGCGGATGTCAGTAAGGATTTCATCGCTGGGCGGCACGCAGCCCCATTGCGCGAGCAGCAGCGTGCTGAGCGCAAAGAGGCAGATAATCAATCGATTCATACCTTGGCTTATCGTTTTATTGTTGGATTTCGTCCTGTTCTATCAGGCTTTCATCGCCGAAGTCTTCTTCGTCGCCGAACATGTCTTCAGAAAAGCCCTCGTCTTCTTCTCCTAGTGAATCTTGCTGGGGCAGCGCCATTCCCTGATCATACTCGGAGCAATCCATTTCGATATTCAGATCACCAGGAGGGCGGTAGAAGGTAGCGCTGGGGTCATAGTCCACTTCTTCGCTTTCTTCCAGGCGCTTGATGAAGGCTTTGAAAAAGGGCTTGGCCATGACAGCTCCCTGCCCGTAGTGGATAGAGCGGAAGCGGATCCAGCGGTCTTCGCCGCCGGCCCAGGTACCTACTACCAGATTGGGGGTTACTCCCATATACCAGCCGTCCACGTAGTCGTTGGTGGTTCCGGTTTTGCCGCCGACCTGGCTTTTCAGCCCCCAAACGCCCGCTGAGTATTTCAGCATTTCCACCATGACGTAGTTGGCGTGCGGGTTGATGGCCAGCTTTTCTTCCGGGAACTCCTCGTAGATTTTCCGGCCGTTTTTATCTTCAATGCGCAACAGATACGTAGGGCGGTTGTAAATACCGTTATTGGCAAAGGTGGTGTAGGCGCCGGTCATTTCCATATTCGACAGGTCGGTAGCTCCCAGTGCAATCGAAGGAGCGCGGGGAATGCGGTAACGGCCGTTGGGGTACTTGGCCTCCGTATCTATGCCCATCCGGTCAATCATCGTCAGTACTGGTTTGGTGCTCTCCAGGCGGCGCATCAAGTATACGGATACGGTGTTCTTGGATTTGCGCAGCGCCTCCTTCAGGGTAAAAAGTTGGCCAGAGTACTCTCCACTGGAATTGCGGGGAGTCCAGGACTCCAGCAGGCCGAACTGACCGTCGCCGGGCGCAATGGTCTGGGGCAGGTCAAGGACCGTGTAGCAGGGCGAGAAGCCTACATCGGCAATAGCAGTAGCGTATACGAAGGGCTTGAAAGTAGAGCCCACCTGCCGGTTGGTCCGGTTGTGGTCGAATTGGAAGTATTTGTAATTTACCCCCCCAACCCATACTTTGACATGGCCGGTGACGGGGTCTACGGCCAGTATGCCCGTCTGCAGGATCATGCGGTGGTATTTGATGGAATCCAGTGGTGTCATGACCGTATCGGTCTCCATCTGATCGTTGTAAGCGAAGACGGTCATTTCGACCTCCTTGTTGAAATCGCGCTCTACGGCTTCCTGCAGGGCTGCCCATTGGGTCCGCAGTTTTGGGAAATGCCGGCTGCGCTTGACCTCGCGGTACTTTGCCGCCAAACGAGTGCTGATCAGGTTGCGGTCGACCAGGCTGGCTATCACGCCGCCTTGCTCCTCATCGCGTACAATGCGCTCTACCTCTCGGTCATCCGGGTGGAAGACCAGGTCCACTTCTTGGCTAATCTTTTCCAGCACATCCTCCAGATAGCGCGCCCGCAGTGCTTGGTACCGGTCGGTGCCCCGCAGCAAGTCCTGCAGATGCCGTTTGCGCACGGCTACGGGGGTCTCGTGTTCCGAGCCGCTTGTGTACTCCCAGGGGTCTTTGCGGACGACGCTCCAGGTTTCCCAAAATTTTTCCTGCAGGCCGGCCATGTGCTTGACCATGGTCTCTTCGGCGATGCGCTGCATCTCAGGGTCAATGGTTGTGTAAATCCGCAAGCCATCGCGGTAAATATCATACTTGGTGCCATCCGATTTGCGGTTTTCTTTGCGCTCTAGGATAGCTTTGACGTCCTTGGCCAGCTCCATTCGGAAGTAGGGCGCGATGCCATCGACATGGGTCTGCCGCTGGAAGTTGAGGCCCAGAGGGCGCTGCCGCAGGGTATCGTAAGCCGCTTCGTCTATCAGGTTGTTTTTGAGCATTTGGTTGAGGACCACCATGCGCCGGTGCAGTACAGTATCGGGGCGGCGCAGGGGGTTGAAAAGCGATGGGTTTTTCAACATCCCCACCAGCATAGCCGCTTCGTGCAGGTCGAGAGAATCCTGGGATTTGCCGAAGTAGATCTCAGAGGCGGCTTTGATGCCGTAGGCACCATTGATGAAATTGAATTTATTGAGGTACATGGCAATGATCTCCTCCTTGGTATAGCGGCGCTCCAGGCGCACCGCGATGATCCACTCCTTAAGTTTTTGCAGGGCGCGCTCAGAAATATTGCGGGATACCTGCTCGGTGAACAACAGCTTAGCCAATTGCTGGGTGATGGTACTGGCACCGCCGGAGCTCTTTTGGCCCAGCATGACTGTCTTAACCGCTACCCGGCCCAGCGCCCGGAAATCGATGCCGCTGTGCTGGCGGAAACGCTCGTCTTCGGTAGCGACGAGCGCGTTGACCAGATGAGGAGAAAGCTGATCGTAAGTCACCGGAACGCGGTTCTCTGTGTAGTATCTGCCGATGACTTCGCCATTGATGGCAAAAATTTGAGAAGCCTCCTCGCTTTTTGGGTTTTCGAGTTGCTTCACCGAAGGCAGGTCAGAAAAGGAAAGGAGGATGAACAGCAGCGCGATAGCCGCTAGGCCTCCGCCGGCTGTATACCACAGTACGCGTACGATACGGCGGTAGGTGCGTTCCTTTTTTGCTTGCCCGAAGTTTTGTTTCATGGTATAGCAGATGATTGGATATCAAAAGTAAGGAATTCTCAGCGCATTTGACGGTAAAAGTCAAGGCTCTCTTTGATCAGGCCTTCCCCGCAGCTTTGATTGACCTTGGCTTGCCCGGGGCTTGCCAGCAGGCTGAAATTGATGGCCCGGCCCTGATTCTTCTTGTCGTTGCGCATAAGGCGGATGTAGGCGTCGTAGTGCCTGCGGTCAATCAAGCGGTGCCCGTAAACGTTCAGGATATAACGCGCGATTTGCCCTAGTTCTTGTTCCCCCAGGCCACTTATTTTATGGCTTAAATAGGCCTCGCACACCATGCCGATGGCAACAGCTTCGCCGTGCAGCAGTGGCGTATCCGTGTGCAGCGCCTGGGCTTCCAGGGCGTGGCCGATGGTATGCCCGAAGTTCAGGGCTTTGCGTTCTCTTTGTTCCAGCGGGTCTTCCTCTACGATCTGCCGTTTGATCTGCACCGAGTCTGGTATCAGCCCAATCCAATCGGCGGCTTCCAGGTTCTCCAGTTGCAACAAGCGTTCCCATTGCCCAGCATCGCGGATCAGGCTGTGTTTGATTACTTCAGCGAAGCCGCTGCGCACCTCCCGGGCAGGCAGTGTCAACAGGAAAGCAGGGTCAATCAGCACCGCTGCTGGATCCCGGAACAGGCCGATGCTGTTTTTAACTTGCATGAAGTCAATCCCTAGCTTACCGCCCACCGAGGCATCAACCTGGGCGAGCAGGGTGGTAGGGATTTGCACAAAGCGGATGCCGCGCTTGAAGGTGCTGGCGCAGAAGCCTCCCATATCACCAATCACCCCTCCGCCCAGATTGAGCAAAAGGGCCTCCCGGCTCGCTTGTTGTTGCATCAGCTGTTGCCAGATGACCTGGCAGGTGCCAATGTCTTTGTGGCGCTCCCCGGCCGGAACGGTGATGGTGCGGAACGATTGCTCCTGCAGTGCCTCGCGCAGGCGGGGCAGGCAGTGCTCTTCGGTATTTTCGTCTACCAACACAAATAGCCGCCCAAAGTCCAGCTGCTGCAGCAAGGGAGGCAGCGACTCGATGATGGGGGTGATGTGAATGTTGTAGGTGTCTAGCGAAAGGCTTGGCATCAGTACTCGTATTTTGTAGCAGGCTGCAAAACTAGTGAAAAGGTAGTATCTTTAAAGCAATGTGCGCTTGGGTCTCATTTGCTGTTTTGGCGAGTAAGGGGTCGCGCAACAATAACTTACCGATTTAGACTCGTTTTTTTTTGCACGCTAACTGCGCCTGCCTGGCTAACGCCAACGGCAGACACGTTAAAAAGCCTCACCATAGCCCCACTATGGTTACGTCCGTCTGTACAGCCGGA
>CAYNIT010000108.1:0-13291 GCA_964397205.1 uncultured Phaeodactylibacter sp.
CCGCCAGGGCTTCGAGCTGCGGATTGGGCGCAAAAGGAGGCGGAAGTTCAATGGCGGGCGCTTGCGGTTCGGCGGGCTCGGGAGCTATTTCTTTTTCTAAGGGCAGCTCGGGCTCCGTTTTTTGCTCCGGCTCGGATGGAGCAGGTAGCGTATCCACAGGCGTTTCCTGCGAGGGCGCTGGAACAGGAGCGGGTACCAGCCACCAATAGAGAAGGCTGCTGAGGGCGATCAGGAAGAGCAATCCAAGCAAGAAACGCGCCCCATCGCGCTGGGCCAAGGATTTTTTCTCAGAGGGCGTTGCTCCAACCCCCGAGCGAATATCCTGGAGGTTTTGGCGAAAACGCCACTCTTCTTCATCGCCAAGCACCTGCTGCAAACGGCGGTGGAGCGCAACTTCCTCCGCCAGCTCAGGGTCTGCCGCCATCGCTGCTTCGAAAGCACTCCGCTCGCTTGCCGGCAGCTCATCGTTGAGGTAAGCTTCTATTTGTTCGTATTGCTCTTCCATGGATCATGCTTTCTTGCTTAGTTCTGCATACCGCGCATCGGCTTTTACATACTTAATTAATTGTTCTTTACACTGGTACTTGCGTTTTTTGGCGTATCCTTCACTGGCGTACCCCATACGCTCCGCTACGGCAGCCATCTTTACTTTAGCAAAAAACAACTGCAGCAGTTGCTGGCAGTCCGGCCCCAGCCGTTGAAAAGCATCCCAGAACAACGTGCTCTCTTCCTGCTGTTCGATCATGGTTTGCAGACTGGGTTCTTCTGTATATTTGTAATCATCGGACAAGGATACCGCCTTACCGGACTTTTTTTGCAGCCGGTTGCCCCACAAATTGCGGCAAATACCAAAAAGAAAGGTGCTGAAACTGCTGGTAAGCTCAAAGCCCGGCGATTTCGTTTTCTTGAAAAGGATGATCAGGGCATCCTGGAACAGGTCTTGGGCATCGTCGGCGCTCCCTCCGTTCTGGCGGATAAAAGTGGAAATCCGGGGAAGGAAGGTCTGATAAATACGTTGAAGCCCATCCCGGTCGTTCTGCCGGATTGCATCGAGGTATTGAAGGTCAGCTTTTTCCATAGTTGGGGCATAGCTTTTCACGAATCTAGCCATTTTTTGGAAATTGCTTGCCATAGGCCGCCATCTCGCTTTGCTGGGCCGGAAATTTATTTCTGGCCTCCTCCACACTGTGCCTGAAAAGGAAAACGCTGCGGTAAAGCAGGCTTTTTCAGCCCTTAAAACCAGCTGCCAGGCTATTTTTGCGTTATAGTAACTATTCAGCATGCTGCTAATTTGCCACTTGGTGCAAAATTTTGTATGCCACCCTTCCCCTTTTAAGGGGAACCTGCCGGCCTGCGGCACAGCAGACGGGCGAGAAGGGGTTCTAGCGGAAAAATTCTACAAAATTTTGCACCATCCTTGTTTTTCATCACATGCTGAATAGTTACGCGTTATATTTGAAAACCATCGAAAAGTGTTGTTCCAATTAGCCAAATACCATGAAAGCGAAGCTCTTACTGCTGCTCCTATGGCTGACAAGCCTTCACCAGTCCTCCCTGGCCCAGATCAAGCCCATCCGGCCCTTTCGTACCATCAAAGCAATAGTGGTGGGGGTATCCGACTACCAGAGCGAAGATATACCAGACCTTTCCTATGCTCACCGGGATGCGGAAGCTTTCGCCCGTTTCCTTGCCGAAGAAAGCCCCTGGAAGGTGGCCAGCGAGGACCTGGCCCTGCTGACCAACGAGCAAGCCACCTATGGTAACTTCATCAGTGAATTGGTGGAGATGATCGACCGTTGCCAGCGCAATGACCGCTTCATCCTCTTTTTCTCCGGCCACGGAGACATAGAGACGAAGTCCAAAGAACGCATGGGCTATCTGCTGTTCCACGATGCACCGCCTACGACCTACGCTTCCGGAGGTGCCTGCATGGTCAATACCCTGGATGAGTACTTTCGGCAAATCGTACGGGAGAAAGAAGCGGAAGTCATCCTTATTAGTGATGCCTGCCGCTCCGGTGCCTTGGCGGGCCAGGCCTACGGTGGGCCGCAGGCTACCACAGCGGCGCTGGCTTCCCTGTTTTCGGGTACAGCTAAAATCTTATCCTGTGAGCCGGAGCAGATGTCGCTGGAAAGCCCACAGTTGGGTGGAGGTAGAGGCATTTTCTCCTACTTCCTGGTCGAGGGGCTCAAGGGGGAGGCCGATACGGACCAGAACCGCTTTGTAGATTTATTTGAACTGGAGCAATATCTGCAGGACGAAGTGCTGCAGGCTTCCGGCCAGGAGCAGCTGCCCATCCGGCAGGGCGGTTCTAAAGACCTGAAGATAAGCCGGGTCCATCCAGGCAGGGCAGCCCCACAGGTTGCCGCGCCCGCCCCGCCGGCGCCGGACACCGGATACTTGCCCGAGCTGGCACGATTCGAGCAAGCTCTGGCAGCCAAGCATCTGCTTTATCCTAAGGAAGGCTCCGCTTACCAGAGTTACGAGCGGATGCAGAAGCGCCCCGGCTCCGAAGCCATACAGCGGCTCATGAAAGTCAGTTTGTCCAGTGCGCTGCAGGACGAAGCACAAGGCGCGATCAACGACTATATCACCTCCCCCGGAGAAGAGTTGGCAAAACGCTGGGCAGATGAGGCTGTCTATAAACACTTCCCCGACTACCTGGCCAAAGCAGCGGAGCTTACCGGAAAGGAAAGCTTTTTCTACCGTGACATCAAATCCCGGGAGCACTACTTCCGAGGGCTCAACCTTCGCCTTAGGGCGGAGGCCCTCGGATTGAAAAGCGCCGACAGCTTACTGCAGCGGGCACTTCTGCTGCAGCGCAAGGCCCTTGAGCTGAACCCCATTGCTCCTCATATCTACAATGAACTTGGGCTGCTCTACCAACGGCTAAAGCAGCCCAAAGAGGAGTTGTATCATTTTCAGCGCGCCAATGCCCTTTCACCTACCTGGGGGCTGGCGCTGACCAACCTGGCTGCCTCCTACAAACGGCAGGAGCAGTACGAGCTCGCCGAACAGCTCTACCTGGAGGCTTTAAACAAAGACAGCAGCCTGGCGCTTACCCACTATAATCTGGGAGTCCTATACGCTGATATGGGGAAAAAGGCGAAGGCAGCCCAAGCTTATCAGTCCTCTATTGAGCACGATCCTGGCTACGCTGATGCCTACTATAACCTAGCTGCTATTTATGCCGAACAGCCGAATGGATACAGCAAGGCGCTACCCCTTTTGCAAACCTACCAAAGCCTGGAACCCACCGATCCGGACGGTTTCAATATGGCAACCTACCTTCACTTGCTGGCGGGTAAGCCGGAAGAGGCCTTAGAAAGCGCCCAGGCTGCTTTAGCTTTGTCGCCCTCCTCCCCTACTGCCCGCAGCCATATGATCCACATCCTTGGGCGGCTGGGCCGATATGGAGAGGCCATACCCTACCTTCGCCAAAGTATTCAGGCGGACGCTTCCAACGCCCAAAACTACCTGGACCTGTCCTTTTGCCTGCTCGAAGCAGGGCAGCCGGAGGAAGCCATTCAAGTTTTGGAACAACTACTCGAGACGGGCTACCGGGATTATGAAGCTTTGAAAAACGCCCCGGGCTTAATGCCCCTGCTGGAGCAACCGCCTTTTCAGGAGCTCATGCAACGCTACTTCCCGGATGAGAAATGACAAACAGGTTCAATGATTGAGCGCGCCTTTAATGGCCCGCTTGATGTCCTCGGCCACCCGTTCGGGATCTGAATTGGGCCGGATGTCTAAATCTACCGGATCACCGCCATTTTTGAACAACCTCAGCCTGAGCTGAATGTCGCCCTCCTCTTTGGTGTATAGACCACTCAGCGAGTAAGCATTGGGGTACTCGCTGACATCGACGTAAATGAAGTCGGCATTTTTGCCCCTTTCGTTCTCTTCGCGCAAGGCAGCTTCCAGCCGCCCCACCAGGTTCAAGTCGTCTTGTAAAGTCTGCTGATTGAGGATATTGGACCGAATTAAAACAGGTTTCCGGTTGCCGATGGGGATGCTTTGCTGGTCTTCGATGATGCCGATATCAAAGCTGGCCGCCTGAGCCGGAAAGCCGAGCATAGGCGTCTGAATGCCCTTGATAGAAGCAGCCAGCCGGGGCACCTCATCGCGGGCGTGCTGGAACAGCTCCATCACATCCACATACTGGCCGTCGGCCGTAACGCGGGCAGCCAGCCCCATCATGCCGTTTAGCAAAGCATAGGTCAACAAGCCCTGCCCGTATTCGCTGGCTTCATAGCTCACCTTATCGGCGGCGCTGCCGGAGAGGACAAAGGTGCCGGTACGGTCCTTCATGCGGTCCAGCGCCCGGATTTGGCTGGCGTTGAGGTTGCGGGCCCCGCTTGTCAGGCTTTCCACTACCTTGCCGGAATTGCAGGCATCTACTACCAGCACTTGCTTGAGGGCAGGAATGTCTTGGAGCCAGGTGGCGAGTTCGCTGCTCGACAGGGTGTACTGCTTTCTTACTTCAGCATCGCTGATCATATCCAGACTGGCTATACTGTGGGTAAGGTAGTAAAATTGGGAAGCCTCCCCACTGCCGTAAGCAAGGCCGTGCCCGGACAGATAAAGCAGCAGTACATCTTCCGCCTTAGCGCTTTGCCGGATGCCGGACAAGACGGCCTGGAGATTGGCTTTGCTCGCGAATTTCCAGGCCACTTTGGAACCCTCTAATTCCTGAGGCCTTTCCGAAGCGGTGGTAAGGCAGTAGACTTCCAGGCTATCCCCACCGGCGAACAGATTACCGCTCACGGCTTCCAGCGCCAAGGCCATCACCGTAGCGTCCTGTGCTGCGTACTGCAGGTCTAGCGCTTCACCACTGTAATCAGAAGTACCCACAGTTACCACATACATTTTAGGGTCCAGGGCTGCTTCCCAGCTACTGCTGCCGGAACCGCTTTGCCCCCGGGCCCAGCTTTTGGGCTGATAAGACAGATGGAGGAGCCGGCTTTTTAGCCAACCTGCTTCGTTGTGCACTTGCACGCTTACTTGATTGGTGCTGTCCGGATGGCGCAACAGCAACTTATGGTTTTTTCTTAAATCATAGGCAAACTGGGCTGCTCGCCCGGGATTAGCATCTTGTGAAACCTCCTTGCCGTTGACGAAAATCGCTGCCCGGCCGATGCCTCCCGCCCGCGGGCGGAGTTGCACCTTCAGCTCATCGCCCTCAATTTCAGCATTCAGGTTGGGGTAAAGCGCTACCTGCTCCAAGCCTTCCACCGAGCGAAGCCGTTCGTTGCCGTAGCCCATTAATTTTTGGAGCAAACCCGGCTCGTAGTAGCGAGCTTTGAGCTGATTGAGTTCTATGACCTCTGTGCGCCCATCGGTATCTGCCAGGTAGTACAACAAGCCCATCGCCCGCTGCGAGGCATCGAACAAACCGTTCGGGCTCAGCACGACCCAATCCGCCTGATCAATATGGATCAAGCTGGCCAGCTCCTTTCTGCGCTCCAGATCCCAGACCTTCACTGTTCCATCTTCTGCCCCACTCGCCATCTTCTTGCCATCGGGGGAGAAGGCTACTGTGGTGATCCTGCCCTGATGCCCTTTGAAAGTATGCAAAAGCTGGCCGTCGGACAGGTCGTAGTAGTGAATCGAGCGGTTCCAGTTGCCAAGCAAGAGGTAACGGCCGTCATCAGAAAGCGCCCCACAGGTCGCATAGCTGTCTTCGGGATCGTAGAGGGCATGTTCCAGCCGGCCGGATGGTATGTCCCAAACGTAGGAGGTCGTACCTTCCTTCAGCTCGAAGCTATGCAGCAGGAGTACTTTGCGCTGGCCCTTTGAGAAGACCACCTGCTCCGGTTGGTAAGGAGAGAGGTCGACTGCCTCTAGCTTTTTGATCAACGCTTTGCTTTCCAGGTCCAGCAGTAGCGGGCGGGCCGGCGCATAATTGCCCATCGTCCGCTCAAAGCTCAGGGCAGTTTTCCCGTCCGGCGCCACACCTTTGATCTGAACATCTGACAGCACTTCAATTTGGGGAGGAAGCTGCTGCAAGTTGTAGGCTTTGGTAACTTTCTGAAAGTCTTCGTCGTAGCCCGACAAGTAGGCTTCTTCCCGTTGGGGCGAATAAGCTTGTAGGCGATCGTAGGAATCAGGTTTCAACCTACAAAGCGGTTGGCTGCTGCCCGCCCTTAAGTCTATCTTAGCCAATTGCGTGCTGGCTTCCGACACCAACACTTCCCGTTCGCCGATGGCCAGCATCTTGGAAGAGCGCGGGGGCAATCTTCTGGACAATCCCGCCGATTGGGTTACCCGCCCCTGTTCAAAATCCCAGAGCCGGGCAGTGCCTTCTGCTGTACCACACAGCAGATGATGCCCTTCGGAGCTGAATTGAAGCACACTTGGCGCCCAATTATGGGAACGGAAGGTGCGGATCAATGCGCCGCTGTCGATATCCTGCAGGTAAATAGTGCCATCTGCTCTTCCCCGGGCGAGCAACTTCCCATCCGGAGAAATTTTGCTCGCTGCAGGGCGCTCAAACATGAACTCCTCCGGCGGTTCACTCGGGAAATTATAGGTAAGCAGAAACTGCTCCATTCGGGGATCGTATTTGCGCACCTCTCCTGTGCTGCTGGTGAGGATGACAAAGCTCCCGTCCTGGGCAATATCGTTCCAATAGTAATTTTCTGGCACCTCCATTTCGTACAGCCGCTGTCCATTGCCGGCGAGCCAAAATTCGTAGGACTCCTCGTAGTTGTTGGCTTCCTGTGGCACAGGAGCGGACAAAATTTCACCGTAGGCCATGAAGCTGGCACCCGGCCTCAGCCCTTCGATGGGTTGCGTTTCTGCGAGTTCGCGGCTATCGGCATCCCAGAGCCGCAGCTGGTTGGAGGTGATTTTATAAAAATGTTTCCCATCCGGCGTGTAGCCGTCGGGTTGAAAAGCCGGAAACAGCAGGGTGTCGGAAGGGTTGGCTGTACTGGCCAGCTTCCCGGCAAGGGTAATCCCCCATTGCTCATCCGCTGAAAAACTATGGAAGGGATAATCGTATCCAAAAAACTTTCCACGGCTTTCCGGCTGATCAAACGAAAACAAGAGGTGCCTGCCATCGGTCCAGCCTTTGGCGTACTGTACATACCGAAGGTTGGGAGAGGCTATAGCACCAGGGGTTACGGATCCATTCGCCTTGACCGACTGCTTCAGCAACTTGCCGCTTTCGACTTCCCAAAGCATCAGGCTCTCATCTTCCGATCCGGAGAATAAAGTCCGCCCATCCTGAGCAAAAATAAGGTTGTGCACCATATTGGTGTGGCCGGCGGGCAAGCCAAGCTTCACTTCCTGCCCCGAGAGAAGGCAGGGGAGGAACAACAGAGGCAGATAGGAAACAGGTGATTTTAACATGGTTTTGGACTTTAGAGCTTTTGGCCGTACCGCCAAAGAAAGGTTTTGTACATCGCCACAGCCAGTTCGTTTTGACTGTGCCGGGTAGCCGCTTGCTCATATTTATTGTAAGCCAGCGCCTGATACCCTTCCTCTTCCAGCAGAGCCGCTTCCAATAGCAGTTGTGCTGCGGGGCCAGCCAGACGGTACATCTCGCTTTCGTACAGCTTCTGCTGAATGGCTTCGAGCTCTTTCACTTGCTCCATTAGAAAAGGAATTTCGGAAGTATTCTCTTCCGGCGCGCCATCGACACCAGCTTTCCACTTGTAGTAGCGGCCCGGCTCTAATGACAAGCCGGCGAGATCCAGCTCGATGGAGGTTCCATCCACGGGCTGCTCCAGCAACTGTTTCCCATCATCGGTATAAATGGCCAAGCGGTAGGCTTCAGGCTCCGATACTTGCTCTTTGTGTGCCCAGCGGAAGATCGCTGATTTACCCGCCACTTTGCCGCCGTTCGGGCTAAGGGCCAGCAGGGCAGCACCGGACTCTCCATGGCCGCTGCCTTCCTCTTTGGTCGGAGGTTTCACCGGGCCCATACTGCCTCCTAAGCTCTGCCGGGTATTATCGGTCGTATTATTGGAGACGAACCCCAGCACCTGGGGCTGGCGGAAATAGGGATGCTCCGACCGCTTGACATAGTCTTCGAACAAGCGGGCGTAGGGGCTTTTGCGGAACAAACTGGCATCCTGCAGCGCCTCCTTCACCGGTAATTTTGCTTTTTCCTGCAGGACCAGGTAATCTCCATCGTGGAGTATAGCGACGGAGCCACCGCGCTTTACCTTGAGCCGCCCCGTTTTTGATAGTGTTGTGCCCGGCTGCAAGGATTTGAATTGGAACCAACCTTTAGCGGCAGGAGTATACTTGACGCGGCCTTCTACGCTATATGCCGTAGCGCTCGGCTGATCCTGGGCCAGCACAGGGCTGGTTGCCAACAAGGCTATTAAAATGGAAAAACAGTAGGTCTTCATGTTAATTTCGGGTTTGAATTAAGTGTGATCAATAATTAGCGGGCAGCTGTTTGCGGAATACGATCCAGCGCTCCAATCGCCCCGTTTCGTCCAGCAAAAAAAGCAGCTGCTGTTTGTCGTAGGCCAGGCATTCGCCGCCTGTCAGATTCAAGCTGCGGCCAGGAGGCCCGTAGGCTTCGAGAATGGAAGACCGTGGATCGCCAAGCGATACCCCCGCCGAAGTTTGCCCTTCGTAATTCTCGGCTGTTTGTTGGAACAGGGCATGAGAGGCACCTTCCTGTGCATAGTGCAGCAGTATTTCGGACTGCCCCTCTGGCTTATAGCCGCAGTAAATGCCATCTGAAAGGTCTACTGTCGCGGCTACCGATGGGTTCATCAAAAAATCTTCCAGAAGCAAGCCCTCTATTTGCTCTACCCCCCTTGCTGGCAATTGGCGGGCTGGCACAGGCGCTGAGCCCCCCTGTATCACTGCCAGATTGACCAGCGCCAAAGACTCGTTCCCGGGCCTCGCCCGCTTGAAGTAGGTGCGTGCCAGAGCGGTGTCTCCCTGCAGCGCTGCTACGGTACCCAGGATAATTTGGGCATTGGCAGCGGTCTTGGCATCCTCACTTGCCAAAGCCAGCTGTATGGTTTTCTGCGCCCGGTAAGTGGCATCGAGCCAAGCATTGTCCAGGGTATGGAGCACCGCCAGATTTAGCTGGGCGGAAGGCTGGTTTTCATCCAGCAGTATAGCGTTCTGCAACCATTGCTTAGCCTGTGCCAGCAACTTTGCCCGTTGGTCCGCTGCTTCATCAGGCGAGCGCGTAGCCAGTTCAGCCAGCCGGCTATTCAAGTCAAGCTCTACCGGCAGTAAATAGGGCATCTTTTCCTGTGAAGTGCGTTGCAGCGCAGCCAGGATAGCCGACACTCCGGCGTTGTTGTAAAGCTCATACCCCTGATAGGCGGAAAGGATGTGTTGGTAGTAATCCGCTGCAGCGGCATAGCCTTCTACCAGGGTTAGCAGGTTGGCCGTCTGGAAAACGTAGTGCAGTTCCCGCAGCCTTTCCGCGGTGTTTTCGCTCATGGCGAGGCGCTCGCTCAGGCTGGGGTAGCCCGCAATAGCTTCCGGCAAGCCATATTTTTGGTAGGCTGAGCGCAACAATCGGCTGAGCGTAGGGTAGGTATTGTACCCCGCCGACAGCGCCAGTATGCCGCCAAAGTAATCAGCCTGCCGCTCGTATTCCCGCCCGGTAATAGATGCTTCTTTGGGGGTGCTAGGCGCTTCCGCTGATGACTGTCCGATAAAATGCCGTTTCCAGTGGTGCTGCTCGTAGTAATGGATGATCTCGTGCGCAAGCATGGCCGCTAAAGCGTTCAAAGAATCCTTCCCGAGGCTGGCGCAGATGTCATAGGCTTGCTCTTCCAATCCGATTTGGCGCTTGCTGGCGTGCATCCACGCCATGTACCGGCGGCCGGTATTCATGATGAAAGTAGGCGCTGGCAGGCGGGAACTGCCTCTGGCCCGTATTAGCTGATTGAAAACCCGCTCCGCTACCTCAAATTTGTAATCCTGTACCAGCCGTGGCTGAAGGCGGCTTGCTCCCGGGCGGTTGATAAAGGCAAAAATACTGTCCTGGGCAGCCATGGGTAGTGCCGTCATCAACCAGACAATAAAAAGCAGCCATCTCATTTAAGTTGCTGTTGTGCTTCCGGCAAGGCATCCATGCGCGCCAAAAAGCTGATCCACAATTTTTGGTAAAGCGTTGAGGCTAAGGAGCCTTCCCCTGATAATTGCTGGTACTTAGCGTAGGCAGTGTTGTACAGCCCATCCTGCTCTAACTGGTACAAAAGGTAGAGTTCCTGCTCAGTGGGAGACAATTGGCGATAGCTTTCATCATCGGAAAGCTCTTCCAGCAGATGCTGGTACGCCTGGGGCTCATAGCTGAAATAGTACTCCGGAGACTCCAGCCGGCTGCTGTCCGGTTGCAGTGCGGACACGCTCCACACATAGACTGCCTCCGGCTGCAACCGCAATTCCCTTAAAGCCACCGAGACCTGCGCATCCTTGGCCAGCGCCGTGAATACCGGCTCCCCGCTTATCTCTTTTCTAATGGTAAAATTGTAGCCATTCGGTGCTGCGACGGAATCCCAGCGAAAGGTAAGCTGCGGGGCATCAATCCGTTGGCTCAGGTACTGCGGAGCGGAAATGCTGAACCGCCGGCTCGCGAATCCATCAATGCCGGCTCGGACATTAGTCAGGTACCGGCGGTGGTACTGTTCTACTTGCTCGGCATCGTCTGTATCCCTAATGGCATTGCCGACAAAAGACCAGAACCGGTGGAAGAAACCTTTGGGAGACTGGGCCTCTAACTCTTGAGCCAATTGATCCAGTTCGTAAAGGCTGGGCCCTTCCAACCCAACTTTTTGGCCGTCGTACAGCAGATTGGCTTTTTTGCTGCGCTGCAACCGCAACCGGCCGTCCGCCGGCAACTTCATGCCAGCAAATACGCGCTGTTCGTTGCCTCCTTCCCGGCTGACCGTGATGCCGTCGACGCTATTCGTATACAATACCGTGAAGGAAGCGGATTGAGCCCAAACGGCGGAGATGTCCAGCAGCCATACCAAAAGCAGCAATCCGATTGTTTTTCTCATAGCAGTAAAGATCTTTATGAGGTATCTTGATTGGTTAAGGGAAAGCCAGAACCAGCTTTCTCTCAGGCTGTACGCTTAGCCTTTCAATGGGTATATTTAGGCCTGTGCTCATAGGTTACCTCCAAATATACACATTTCTTAATCGCCTCTGCCTATTCCTCTTCTTCTGCCAGCAGCAAGGCAGCATTCCTGCGCAGCGGCACTTCCTCCGGTATGCGGTCCAAAGCGGGGATGCGTTTCCGGATCAAGCTCTCGTAGATCATGATGATGTCGTAGGCCAGCAACAAGGCCAGGATGCCTACTCCAAAATCCAGCCGCAGCCGAAATTGGTAAAACAACGCGGAAATCAGGAAGAACAAAAAGATGAACTCCACCAGTTGCAAGGCTCGGGTAATGCCATGGAAAACCTCGTTAAAGTCATCGTAAATCCAGTGGATCAGCAGAACATTCCCATAGCAAAACAGCAGCAGTATGATCCAATTCAACCACTGCGGCAATTCCCGGACATAGCGCGACTCCAGCACCATGCTGATAACGTTGGCATGGATGATCAAACCGTACATGTCTGGTATTGCTTTAGAAGAGTAGCTTTGGTTCAGGGGCGTGTAGTGGCGGTCCTTCAGCGGATCTCCCCGGCCATTGTCCGGTACATAGCCCATCAGTACGACCTTGCCCTCCACCACGGTTCTTACCTCTTCCAGGCTGAGGGTGTCCAACAGTCTTTTTTGCTCCTGCCATACGAAATCTCCCCGGTGCCCGATAAAGTGAATCCGTTCTACCACTTTTTTGCGCTGCAGCAGCTGTTCGGCTGACTGCGGGTCGTACTGGCGCAACAGCGCCGTTGCAAAAGCTGGCATGGTATCATTGCCTACCGGCTCCTGGGGGCTGAAGTGCCGGATAACTTTCGTTTTATTGGCGGGAAAGTTGACAAATCCCAACTGAGCGTGGTTGGAAAAAAAGGTGTCTACGCCAGCCCAGTTTTGGAATTTACTATAAGACTGGTCCACTCCTTCCAACTCGCAAGCCAGTACTACTTCGGGTACTTGTTTGAGACTAGCTTGCAGCATAGAGTCTGCAACCGGGTCTTTCCGCCCCCCGAACAATACATCCAGCCCAATTGTAGCTGCGCCCGCCTGATGCAGCTTTAGGAGCAAGCGGGCAATCTGCTCCCGGTCTGGCTCTCCGGTATGGACCACCACGATTGGCACACCATTACTTTGCTTATAACGGGGTCTTTCTGAGAAAAAAGCATAGACAATATCCGTGATTTCGTAGTTCTTCAAACCATTGTTAAAGGGGTCAATGTAGTGCATATTCAGCCGGATCAAATTGAGCAGCCAGATGAATAAAAATATAAGCCCGGTAATGATAATGCTGTGGGGCTGAATAATACGGTTGACCATAAAAAGCTATTGCTTTGCGCTCCCGGATAAAGGCTCGGCTGACAATTCAGCCACTAATCAAAAACGTAATTGGCCCAGCGTTCCAGCTTTCCGTTTTCATCCAGGAAAAAAAGTACTTCCTTGTAAACCAAGATCTCCCCCTTCGGAAGCTCTCGTGTAATCTCAGGCTCATTGTATTTATCGACGATTTCTGATCGGTTGGTTCCTATTTTAAAGTAGTCGTAGGTTTCTCCCTCGTACCCTTGCCCGGTAAGGTGGACGAATATTTCCGGCCCTTCCGGCGGGCGTATCCGCATCACTTTGGAATTTTGCAGGCCGTTGGTATTTTCCCAAACCTCGAACCTCAGCTTATCGTACAGCCTGATATCAAGGGTGCCGCTTCCTGCTCCCCGGGGGAACAGGGTAAGGTCTCGGGGTTTTAAATCATCAATTTCGTAAGCATCTGGTTCTTCCACCTCTGGCCCTTGGGAAGATTCCCCCTTCATCTTGCGGAGATTGTAGCGGGCGGTGGCAGAATAACCTATAATGGGTTCCAGAGTGGCGATGGCAGCATCCTTATCTCCGGCATCCAGTTGCAGCAGCGCCAGCAGTGCCCGCGCATCGATGGCTGTTTTTGGGTAGGCATCCGGGTAGGCCTGGGCTTCAACTTCCGCGTAGAATTGGGCGCGCTCCGGTTGCCCCAGCAGGTAGTAGGCGCAAGCTAAATTCAGGTAGGCCGGAGCGTAGGCGCGGTTGAGGCCGATGGCGCTGTTGAAATAACCGATAGCCGTTTGCAACAACTCCCGGCGCTGCTCCAGATCCTTCTCTGTAAACCCGTCCTTGCCCCCTGCGCCAAAACTCAAGTCCAACTCCAGGGGAAGGCGGTAGGCTCTTTCCGACTTCGGAAACAACTCC
>CAYNIT010000109.1:0-13244 GCA_964397205.1 uncultured Phaeodactylibacter sp.
GGGAGGCTGTTCGGATGTAGGAGCACTAACATACTATGAGAAAACTACACGCTTAAAGATAAGCCCATATAAGATATTTTTATATAAGAATTAGGTTGCGGATACAATAAGGAAGGCTGTGGGGCGATATATACAGAAAGTGGTCAGTTACAGATTAAGCCGCGGAAGAGAGGCTAGAGATAAAAGAATCTACACCTACAGATGTAGGTGTAGACAGATCAAACATACTATGAGAAAACTGTTTGCAAGGTAAGGGGATAAGGATGGGGATGCCAGTAGCAAATAGGTTGCGGTAGCCAAACTGAAAGTTATGGCGATCTCGACCTACGGTCCGGGAGATGGGAAGGCTTCTCATAAAAAACCTGCACCGATACGGTGCAGGAGGTTCAAACAAACATACTATGAGAAAACTGGACCCAATATAAGGTATGGTCTTGGGATGTAAGTGTAGCAATAGAGGCGCGGTGCCTCGGCGTTAAGAAGCGGTAGAACAGGCCTACTGAGCGGGGCTTACTTCATTTTTATTTCCATGATCGGGATTTTTATCTCTACTCTGGTGCCGAGCGGTTTGCCGCTGCTTTCTTCTTTAAGGTCGATGGTTTGCACGAAGAGGTCTTCGTCTTTCGAATTGTGCAGGATTTCCAAGCGCTTCTCGGTGATGTTGGTGCCCCGGGAGCGGTGGTTTTGGAACTGCGGGTCTTGCAACTGCCGCTGACGAGCCTTTTGCCTGCCTACCCCATTATCTTCTACCACACAAAGGATGGTGTCTTCGTCGTAGAGAAAGAAAAGCACTTTAATGAGGCCGTTTTTCCGTCCCCGCAGGCCGTGCTCGATGGCGTTTTCTACGTAGGGCTGCACGATCATGGTAGGGACGCCCAGGATGTCTTCCTCGATTTCCTCATCAATGATGATCTCGTACTGCAGCTGATCCTCAAAGCGCAGCTTTTCGTTGATGAAGAGGTACTCCTCCAGGAATTCGATCTCTTTTTCCAGAGAGATGATTTCCATATCGGAATAGTCTAAGCTGCGGCGCATGAGCTGTGCGAACTTAGCCAAGTACTTGGCGGCTGAAGCTACTTCATTGGAAGTGATGAAGTTCTGAATAGAATTCAGCGCATTGTACATGAAGTGGGGGTTCATCTGAGCGCGCAGCGCTTTGAGCTGAAGGCGGGTAGCCTGCAGGCGCAGGAGCTTGGTTTCCTGCCGTTTTTTCTCTGCCTCGTATTTGGCTTCGACCTCCCGCTGCTTTCGTTTGTCCACTTGTTCGGTATAGCGCTCCGTATTCTCGTCGTGCAGGCATCGGTAGCGATAGGCGTTTTCGTAGTCCTGCCGTTCGGCGTAGAAGCTGGCGAGGTCTTTGTAGACACCTGAAAGCTGCTTGTAATCCTTGAGCAGCTCAGCGTATTCGAGCGCTTTGTGGAGTTGCTGCCGTGCCTGCTCTTGTTCGTTTAGCTCCCGGTAGATCTGGCCGCGCCAGGAGGCAATGATAGATAGGTTGTAGTAGTCTTCTTCCGGGCGCTGCTTGAACAGGTGCTCGGCGCGGTCAAAGAGCTGCAGGGCTTCTGGGTAGTCCTCCTTTTCCAGGTAGCAGAAGCCGAGGTTAGCGAAGGCGCTGGCCCGGGCGAATTGGCTGCTGTCGTCGGCCACCTCAATAGCGCGCTGGTAGTACTCCTCGGCGTTTTCCTGTTCGTTGAGAGCAGCGTAACCGTTGCCCACGTTGAGGTAGTGCCAGGAAAGGCGGGTACGGATGCCGATGGTTTCGCACATGTTGACTACCTTCAGGTAGGAGCGCACGCTCTTATCGCGGTCGTCATTGCGCTCGTAGATTTTCCCAAGGCCGGAATGAATGAGTGTCAGGAAATAATAGTCTTTCAGCTCCAGGGGCTGCTCCAGCATAGTGATGTTCTTATCGGCTTCGAGGAGCAGCTCAATGGCTTGGGAATAATTGGAATAGAGCAGGTTGAGGAACCCCTCGCGGCAGGTGATGCGCGCCCGCAGGCGATCGTCCGGGAACGACTTGAGCAGCTTGCCGGCTGTTTCCAGGTACTCGATGGCATCCTCCATGTTATCGAGGTTCATACAGGTACCGGCGTAATCGATGTAGGTTTCGGCCTGTTGATTGGCGGTTCCTCTTTCCTTCAGAATAGCGATGGCGCTTCGGAAGTGGTAGTCTGCCCGTTCGAAGCGGTAGAGCTGGTTTTCTATGGTAGCGGAGTAGAGGTGGAAATTGAGCAGGAGGTCGGGGTTGTTGATACCCTCGAGTATGTGGTAGAACTCCTGCAGCAGGAGCTTTGCGCGGTTGACATTGGTGTAGACGTAATTGGCTGCTAGCTTATCAATAAGCACTAGGCGCTGATGGGGCTCGGATTGCTTGCTCAGCTTGTACTCCAGCTCGGTCAGGTTCAATGGTTGAGGGGTGGGGACACCTAAGAACATAAAAAGTAGAATATTAAAAAAGGCTATATCTAAACACGAGATATAGCCCTTCTTGTTTTTTGGAAGTGGGGCGGTGCTACTGCGGCACTATGCCGCCGCAGCCGTTGTTCCACTTCTTGTTTTTGCCTTTTTTGCCCCCGACGATTTTCTTCATGTCCTTTTTCTTGATGGTTTTCATGTTCTTCTTGAGATCGTCGAGGTTTTTTTTAGATTTTCCCATAGTAGTGTATTTTTAGAGTACGGGAGCCCGTCTGGTTTTCACCGTAATCTTCCCGGTAAATGTAAAAAAAATATTCCATTGGCTGTAAGCCAAGGCGTTTCTTGGCATACATAAAATTTACGCACATAAGAAAAAGCTTTGTACCTGCTTCTTCAGGTATCGGTTCAATCAGTAGTTATTGTGTGTTTGGGCCTGCAAAAACGGGCAGATCAATACGCAGGTGCTTTTTCAACTATTGAAAGCCTTAGTATTGTCCTTATTGGGGGCAAACGCTCTGTCTCGGCAGGAAGGGAAGGGGGCTTAGAGGTCTTCCTGCAAGCGTTTCATTTGCTCCATAAATGCGGGCCTCCGGCGACGGGATACCTCTATTTGGATGTTGTCATCCATGACCAAGTAGCCGCCATCGCCTTTTACAAACTTGCGCATGTAGTTGAGGTTGATGACGTGCCGCTTGTGGACGCGGTAGAAGTTGAAGGGCGCCAGCATGTCTTCGTAAGCCTTAATGGTTTTGGAAGCCGTGATGCGCTCTCCATCTTTGAGGAAGATATGAGTATAGTTGTCTTCTGCCTCGAAACGGACAATATCCCGTATATTGACGAAGTAGATGCCGTCGAGGGCAGCGATACTCATCTTAGTGAAGGCATTTGGATTGTTGTAGTAGCTGTTGAATATATCAAGCCGGCGGTCTGATTCCGTATTCCGGCGGGGTTGAACGCGGGCTACGGCGCTTTTCAGGATATCGGGGTCGATGGGCTTTAGGATATATCCGATAGAGCTGTATTCGCAGGCTTTGATGGCGTATTCCTCGTAGGCGGTCACGAATATGATCTCAAATTCGATGGGCCGTACGCGGTTCAACATTTGAAAAACCAAGCCATCCGGCAGGCTGATATCCAAAAAAGCGACATCGGGTTTGCTGTTGAGTAGCAGGGCTGCTCCCTTTTCTACGCTTCCCGCCTCGCCAGTTACTCTGACCTGAGGACAGTACTTGTCTAGGAGATTCTTGAGATTGTTGAGCCCCTTTGCTTCGTCTTCTACTATTACAGCTTCGATCACGATGGTTGATTTTGTCCGTATAAAGTTAACGGCTTTTCTGAATATCCAGCAATTTTTCGAGCAAACAATATGTTTATCGGCAACTACAGCCGGTGGCAGGCGTACGGATTGGTGCGGATTAGCGAACTACTCAGTTCTACGGGCACCGCCGGTAGATGTTGCACGCCTGCCCAGCTTTTTGAAGTTGGTTGCTTGCTGCAAATATAGATTAAAATATACAAAATATGGGAATATTCTTAAGGTGTTTTTTTGGGGCGCGGCGCGATTGCCCACGGCGATTTTTGTATATTTTCGGTTTTATTGACAGCAAAACGTATGCCGGGATCAAATCATCGAGTCAATCGCAAGTTCAGGGCAAGGCTACACGAGGTCATATTTGAAGCGGATACGCCCGCGGGCAAGTTTTTTGACTTGCTGCTGTTGTTGCTTATTGCGGGAAGCGTATTGGTGGTTATGCTGGAGAGCGTAGAGCCGATACAAGAAGAATACGCAGCATTGTTTACCCGTATAGAGTGGTTCTTTACAGTCGTTTTTACGCTGGAGTATTTACTGCGGCTTTACTGCGTGCTCCGCCCTTGGAGGTACGCCACTAGTTTTTTTGGCATTATTGACTTGCTGGCTATACTGCCGACTTATCTCGCCCTGGTTCTTCCTACCGCGCAGTACTTCCTTATCATCCGTGCTCTCCGGCTTATCCGTATTTTCCGGATATTTAAAATGGCGCACTTCATCAGCGAGGGCAATATTATTCTGTACGCGCTCAAAGCCAGCCGGGCGAAAATCACCGTTTTCCTGACCTTCGTAAGCCTGCTGGTTGTCATTATCGGGGCAGTGATGTACCTGATCGAGGGAGGGCAAAATGATGGCTTTTCCAGTATTCCCCGTGGGGTTTACTGGGCCATCGTCACCCTGACCACCGTTGGCTACGGCGATATCACTCCGCAGACCAACCTGGGGCAGTTCTTATCCGCTATCGTCATGATCATGGGGTACGCCATTATTGCCGTGCCCACGGGAATTGTATCCGCCGAGTTCATCAGCGGATACCAAAGGAGAAAGCTCAGCACGCAAGCCTGCCGCTACTGCAGCGCTGAAGGCCACGATCCGGATGCCGTCTTCTGCAAGTACTGCGGCGAAAAGCTCAACGATGACTGAGAGCCGGCTCGTGTTGCTCTACCGGACGACCAGCACTGGGATGTGAAATTCGAACTGCAGTATCTGAATGGCGGTGCTGCCGAGCAGTACCGACGGGACGGCACCGCGCCCGCGGGAGCCGATGACGATCAAATCTTTGTTGCGGTTGATGGAAAAGTCGTAAATAGATTCTGCCCGGGTGCGGTCTTGCGCGTAGGTGAACTGACAGGGAATGTCTTGCAGTGCTTTGGGAAGAGACTGACGGAATCGTTTGAAAGATTGTTCTGCTTCTTCCTCCATTGATTTGCGAAACCCCTGTACCGGGATGAAGGGAAAGTAGTGGTTGGGGATGGTGTATACGTGCTGGCAGACTACGGTAGTGTCCGCTTCCAATGAAAGGTAGTGGGCGGTCTCCAGCGCCCGTTTGGAAGCACTGGAGAAATCAATGGGCACCAGAATCTTTTGCAGATTGTGGGAGGTTGTTTCCGGCAGTACGAGCAGGTCGGACTTGAAGCTGCTCTGCCGCAGCAGTTTCTCCGCAACCAGCCCAGAGCCGCGGTAGGAGAGCTTCTTGCCAAAAATGGTGAGTTCGATGTTTTGCTCCTTGGCAGTGTTGACGATTTCGTGGGCGGTGGAATCGCCTTCTTTAATCAGGACCTCCCATTCCAGGTCGCTGCGCTCTCCGTTCAGGAAGTTCATTTCTATCCTTTCGGTGATTTCCTCACGGATGAGTTCAGGCAGAGGGCTTTCCAGCTCTTCCATCAACCCTTCGGCTTCCTCCGGGTAATCAAAGCGGATGTTGTGCAGGAAGTAGACCTTCTTGATTTTTGGCAGCGTATGCAGCAAAAAACGCGCGTACCGCAGCAGGACCCCGTCCATCTCGGTGAGGTCCAGGCAAACTAGTAGATTGTTGTATTCTTTCATGGTTTATTCGGCTTTGTTTTTTTCCCGGCGTTTGGCAATCAGTTCAGTAAGTACCTTCTGGTAAGACTCCCGCTCTTGCTTTCGCTCTCTGATCAGCAGTTCTTCGTATTCCTGCACCAAGCCTTTGTAAAGGCTGTAGCACATGATGAGTAAGAGTATAGTAAACGGAAGGCCAGTAGATATGGCGGCTGTCTGCAATGCTTTCAGCCCCCCGCCGAGCAGCAGGGTAGCCGCTACTGCTCCCTCTGACACCGCCCAGAAAATGCGCTGGCCGACCGGTGCATCCAATTTGCCGCCCGAGGTGATGCTGTCGATCACCAACGAACCGCTATCGGAGGAAGTAACAAAGAAACTAGTAACCAGCAGGATGCCAATGACGGAAGTCACCACCGAGAGCGGATACTCTTCCAACAGAACGAAAAGGGCGGTGGCGATATTCTCGTTTACCGCTTCTGAGATGTTGCCAATCTCGTTCAATTCCAGGTAAAGCGCAGAGCCTCCGAATACTGACATCCACAGGAACGTGAGGATAGAAGGCACCAGCAATACGCCCAGGAAAAACTCCCGCACGGTACGCCCTTTAGAAACCCGGGCGATGAACATACCCACGAATGGAGACCAGGAAATCCACCAGGCCCAGTAGAAGACCGACCAGTCGTTCTGCCACTGTGTGCCGGAATAGCTTTCAGTCCAAGCCCCCAAGTACACCAGCTCCTGAAGGTAAGAACCCGTATTTTGCATGAAGGAGTCCAGCAGGAAAACGGTTGGCCCCAGTACCAGCAGCGCGATCAGGAAAACCAGGCCGAGGCGCATATTGAGCTCGCTCAGCACCCGCACTCCTTTGTCTAACCCCAGCACCACAGAGATGGTTGCCATACCGGTAATGCCGGCAATCAGCAATACTTCCATGATGACGGTGTCCGGGGTGCCAAACAGATGAGCCAGGCCCGCTGAGACTTGCTGTACGCCAAAGCCCAGGGAGGTAGCCAGGCCAAAGAGGGTAGCGACGACCGCCACCACATCAATGATATTGCCAAAGCGCCCGTGAATGCGCTCTCCCAGGAGTGGGTAAAAAACAGAACGCAGGGTGAGCGGCAGCTTCCGGTTGAAGGTGAAAAAAGCCAGCGCCATACCTACCATGGCATAGATTGCCCAGGCATGCAAGCCATAGTGCAAAAAAGTATACTTCATAGCGTCTTGGGCCTGCTGAATGGGAGTGGATGCCCCCCGCGGCGGATTGGAGAAGTGCGTGATAGGCTCTGCAACGCTAAAAAACAGCAGGCCAATGCCCATACCGGCTGAAAACAGCATGGCAAACCAAGCGAAGGTGCTGAAATCCGGCTTAGCGTTTTGGCCGCCGAGCCGGATTTTACCCATTCTGCTGAAGGCAAAGTATAGAGAAAACGCCAGAAAGACGTTGACCGCCAATACCAGCAGCCAGCCAGCATTATCGGTGATCCCTTCGGTAGTCTGAGCAAATATTTCTTCCATCGGTTTGCCGATGATCAAGGTCAGCGCAATGAAAATGACGATGATCACCGCCGAAGGGTAAAAGACGGGAGGGTGGATATCAAAGTATTTTTTTGACATAACTTTGGTGTGGAGTAAAACAGTAGGTGCTGTCCCCAGCTATTGGAGACAGCACCTAAAGTATAATGAATCAATTAGATTTCAATGCATTTTACTGCGATACCAGCCAAGTCTCCGCGTTCTGATCGTTGGAACCGCCGAGGCGGTCGACTGCTTCGCTGTAGTTGGTCGCATTCAAGCTCAGTTCCTCACCCGGGTAAAGGAAGCGCATCGGCAGCTCGCCGCCGTTTACGTCAGCACAAGGCGCATCGAGGAACGGGATGCCTTCCCAGGCCTTGCCGCTTTCCATGTACCAGCGCCGCACTTCGAAGTAAGTATCCAGGCCGTGGAAGAACATAGCTACCCACTTCTGCTCCCAGATATCAGTAACCTGACTGTAAGCTACTCCGGAGTTGTCGTAGAAGTCTTCGAAGGAGGACCACTGCGTGCTGCTCAAGTCAACTTGGCGGTAGACCATAGAAGACTCAATGCCATTGCGGTAGTGAGCTTCCACATCGCCATTTGTCCACCCTTCAGCAGCGGCTTCTGCCAGCATGAACTCCACCTCAGCGTGGGTCATAATGATGCCCTCCGCCATATCGATGCCCAAATCCATGGCAGTGGTCTGCTCTTGATCGATGTAGTACTCCGCGCCGAGGCGAGAACCGCCCTTGCTGCATTGTTCGGTGCTCAATCCGTTCGTCGCACCTGCGAAGGTGCCGTTCGGGCTGTAGTCGTCGTTGTTCGGGCGAGCGTAACGGTACAAGCGGGGATCGTCGTAGCCGTCGAGCAGGTTAACGCAAGTCTCGCTAATGGCTACCGCGTCAAAGTCACCCGTTTTCAATGGGACGAGTGGATACTGATTGGGAAAGCCTGAGAGGTAAGTCAGCGTGGCATTGTCTTCGTTACTCTGCATGATATTGCCCTCGGCTACGATATCAGCAAACTCCGCGCGGGCTTCTTCTCCCAGTTTGGCTTCGGCGTACATCAGCAAGCGCAGGCGCAGGGAGTTGGCCAGTTTGCGCCACTTGGAAGCATCGCCATTGAAGATGATGTCTCCACTGATGCTGCCCTCATTTTCCGGTGCCAGCAGGCCGGCTGCGCGCTCCAGCTCGCTGAGGATGTCCATGTACACCTCTGACTGAGGGTCGTAGACCGGGGTGAAGTTGTCTTCGTCCCCGCGGGCAGCCTCGAAGTAAGGAATGTCGCCGTAGGCGTTGGTAAGCGTAGAGAAAATCCAGGAGCGCATTACGATAGCGGCACCTTCCAGGGGCTGATTGCCCTGTTCAATAGCGATTTCCTCTACTGCAAAAACATCCGTAAGGCTTTCGTACATGCCTTCCCATACCGTAGGGAAAGCGTTCCAGTTGTAGGAGCCCACCTCTGTACGCAGCGTCTTCGCAGTCAGCTGAGCAATGTTGTTGCCCAGCAAGAATGACTCATTGACGGAAGTGTTGACGCTGTTCCGGATGGCTGAGGTAAGCAGCACATCCGGTGAGACGGTAGTAGGCTCGTTGGGGTTTTCATTGAAGTCATCGAATTCCTCGCAGGACGTAGCGACAAAAGCCACGACCAAGGCAAGGATAGATATGGATTTGAATATTTTCATAAGTTGTTTTTTAGTCTTGAAAAGTGGTGGAAGGAGAGGCGATGGCTCCCCTTCCGATTAATAGTTTCAAGTCTGTTGCTCTAGAAGCCCAGGTTCAAAGACACACCAAAGCTCCGCGTAGAAGGCAGCTGTGTACTTTCAAAGCCATTGACGAACAGGCCATTACGGATGGAGTACGTCTCCGGGTCAATAGAAGGCACATCGCTGAACAGCAGCAGGTTGCGGCCTACAAAAGATACACTAGCCCGGGCAATGCCAGCAGCTTGCAGCAAGTTGCTCGGCAGCTGGTAAGTCAGGCTCACCTCACGCAGTTTCACGTAGGTAGCGTCGTAGGTAGCCGCTTCGATGTTGTCGCGGTTGAAGCCGTTGCCGTAGTAGTTATAGAAGTAGCCAGTGTATCCGGCTCCTCCCGGCTTTCTGAGGCTGCTTTCCCACGCTCCGGTGGACTCGTTGAAACTCCAGCTCATCCCGTCGTTTTCCACCAGCTGATCTGTGCGCTGCGGGCCATCATCGGTGAAGATGATATCGCCGTTGTCGTTAGTCTCGTAGGCGTACATAACACCAGGGCCAACAACGCCACCTTCCTGCTCGAGCGTGTAAATGGGAGTGCCATCTTCCGCGTACGATACAGAGTATATTTCACGGCCTTCTGTAGTCAGCAGGTCGAGATTGGGATCATCCTCGTTGGTAATGGTACCGCCGGTGTTCATCAGGGCGTGGGTGCGGGAGTAGATGTTGCCACCGAACTGGCCGTCAAACAGGATGCCCAGGCTGAAGTTGCCTATTGTGAAGGAGTTGTAAATACCCGCCCGAAGATCCGGTTGGAACGATCCGGCAGATACTTTGTCTTGAGTCAGCAGCGGCAGGCCATCCTCGTGGATGATCTGACCATCTTCAGAACGCTGGAAGCCGAGGCCGTACAGTTGGCCGAGCAGCTCGCCTTCTTCGGCTACATACTCCAGGTCAGCGCCTCCCTCGTCGCCGGGGAATACATCAGCGATGATGGAGTAGCGGTTAGAGGTAATCACGTCCGGCAGGCTTTCTACTACTGCCCGGTTGTGGCCGAGGTTCAGGGTTACATCCCAGCGGAAGTTGTCAGACTGAACCGGAGTTGCGCTCAGCATAACTTCAACGCCGCGGTTGCGGATTTCACCGCCGTTGGTCAGGCGGAAATCGTATCCGCTGGTAGCGGCAACCGGCAAGAAGATTACCTGGTCAAAGCTCAGCATGTCATAGTAAGTAGCATCCAAACGCAGGCGGTCATTCAGGAAGCGGATGTCAACACCTGCTTCGATGGCCTGAGTCCGCTCGTTGGTCAGGCTCGGGTCACCTACCGTGCGGTTGGTCGTAAATACGGAGTTGCCGCCGAAAGCGGGGCGAGGCGTAAAGGTGTTGCCGAATGCATAAGCCGGCGCACCGTTACCTACTTCTGCGTAAGCACCCTTCAGCTTCAGGAAGGAAAGAGAAGAATTAGCGCCCAGGTTCATCTTCTCTGAGAGTACTGCACTCAGAGAAACAGATGGGTAGAGGAAGCTGTAGTCAGATTCTTCCAGATCAACTTCCGGGTTGACCAAAGTACTGTTCCAGTCCTGACGCACAGAAGCATCCAAGTACAGGAAGTTGTCGTAAGAAAGGGTAGCGAGTCCGAACAAGCTGTTGATGCCCAGGCGGGTCTTCTGCGACTCCACCAGAACGCCGGAGCGTGCGTTGGACAGCGTGTAAATGCTTTCGTCCGTACCAAAGAACTTCAACTCTGGGTTGTTGGCCACCAGGAAGTTAGCATCCTGGCGCATAATGTTACCGCCTATCTTCAAGTCAAGGTCAAACAGGGAGTTGTCAGTACGGTCGGTGTGGTAGCCGATGATGGCTTCAGCATTGGTCTCTGAGAAAGAGATTTCATCCTCGCGGTAGCTGCCCTGCAGTACGCCTTTGGTAGATGGCGCGCGGCGGAATTGGCGCTCGTCGTCCACTACATCAGCGCCGTAGCGCAGGCGGATGTCAAAGTTGTCGTTAAGTTTGTACTTCACCTTAAAGTTGGCGATGATACGGTTGCTGGTAAAGGAGTTGGTGTTCTCGTTAGCGATCATCCATGGATTGTTCACCCAAAGGTTCTCTACGTAGCGTTGCTGAACACCTTCCAAGCCAGGCTCCCAGTAGTCGCGCAGGTCGTTGATTTCCACCTGGCGGGGGTACCAAAGCCATCCATACATTACGGAGGAGGACTCATCGTAGCCAGCGTTCGGAATGTTGTCCGAGCCGGAACGTACGTACATGGCATTCAAGCGCACCTTCAACTTCTCGTCGAACAGGTTGCGGCCGATGCTCGTCTGGAATGTGTGGCGGCGCAAGTTAGAGTTAGGCACAATACCCCGGTTGGCCGTGTTGGTGTAAGACAAGCGGAAGTCGCCAGCATCAGAATTGTTGTTGATGGCGATGTTGTTGATGCTCGTTACCCCAGTGCGGAAGAAGTTCCGGATATTGTCCGGAGCAGGCGTAAAGGGAACTGCCTCGCCGTCGGAATTGAACTGCTTAATGAGCTGTCCATTCATGCGAGGGCCCCAGTTTTCGCCGTAGGCTTCGTAAATCAACTCTCCATCAGCCGGGTCGTTGGATACTTTCTCATCGCCGTTGAAGTCAACACCGGCGTAGTTAGAGCCATCTACATAGCTGTAAATACCGCGGGCGCCGAAACCAAATTCGTTCTGGTAGTTCGGCAGCTTGAGTATAGTCTCGGCAGTGGTGGTAGAGTTGATCTCTACGCCCCAGCCTTCGGCTTTCTTGCCCGTCTTGGTCTCAATCAGGATAACGCCGTCGGCAGCACGAGAACCGTACAGGGCGGATGCAGCCGGCCCTTTTAGTACGTTGACTGACTCGATATCGTCTGGGTTGACGATCTGAGCAGCATTACCGAAGTCGATGGTGGTAGAGCCATTCAGACCATCGTCAAAGCTGTACAAATCGTTAGTAATGGGGATACCATTTACCACGAAAAGCGGCTGGTTGTTCCCTAGAAGAGAAGCTGCGCCACGAATGTTGATGTTGGCGGAAGCCGTAGGACCAGCCGAACTACCGGTAACATAAACACCAGAGGCTTTACCAGCCAGGGCGTTGGTTACGTTGGTCGGCTTAACCTTCGCGATGTCCTCCGAGCTCAGTTTCTGGACGGAGTATCCCAGGGCCTTTTCTTCCCTTTCTATACCAAGAGCAGTAACCACTACCTCGTCGAGCTCCACTTCTGAGCCGAGAATAACGTCGTAGTTGTCTTTGCCCTCTTCCAGCGCTACTTCTTTTGTACCATACCCTACGTAGGAGAAGACCAGTATCTCCGCATCAGGGCCGATTTCCAGCTCGTAGTCGCCGTTAAAATCAGTCACGGTACCGGTTTGAGTACCCTTAACGTAAACGTTAGCGCCGATAAGGGGCTCGCCGCTATTGTCCGTAAGCGTGCCGGTGACCGTTCTGCCAGCATCCTGCGCAAAGGATGCCACAGAGAAGAACAACAGCACTAAAGTTGTCAATAAACTTCTAGTAACTAATAGGTTGTGATTCATAAACTAGAGTGTTTTGTGATAAAAACAGGTGCAAAGGTAAGATTAAGCTTTGCTATTTTGTATGAAAATGGTCACATAATCTGTTCGGAATACTATCTTTTTGCACATTTTAGACATTTCAAAGGGCGTTTTGCCCCATAAATTGGGCGATCTAAGCCCTTAGCCTCACAGTGTGTTCTCAGGATGTATAAAAAATTCAACTTTCTTGCTCCGAACAAAGCAGTAACTGGCAGACTGGTGTAATTGTTCAGAGAGCGGTGTTAAAATTAGATGGAAGCGGGAAG
Source organism: uncultured Phaeodactylibacter sp. (assembly GCA_964397205.1). Taxonomy (GTDB): domain Bacteria; phylum Bacteroidota; class Bacteroidia; order Chitinophagales; family Saprospiraceae; genus Phaeodactylibacter. The sequence continues at coordinate 12,784 of CAYNIT010000109.1, forward strand.
GGTATGAAGCGCGAACCTCTCCCGCCCCGGCCTGATGGTTAAGCTTTTAGCTGTCAATGCACTACACATCTACCCCAAATTCCCGCAGGGCATCATTCAAGGACGTCTTTTTGTCCGTACTCGGTTTGCGTTGACCGATGATCAGCGCGCAGGCTACCTGGTAGGCCCCTGCCGGAAATTCTTTGGTGTACGTGCCCGGTATGACCACGGAGCGTGCTGGCACCCGGCCTTTGTGCGTCACTGGCTCATCGCCCGTCACATCTATGATACGTGTGGATTGAGTCAGCACTACATTGGCACCCAGTACCGCTTCTTCTTCCACCCTTACGCCTTCCACCACAATACAGCGGGACCCAATAAAGCAGTTGTCTTCGATAATCGTCGGGGTCGCTTGCAAGGGCTCCAATACCCCGCCTATGCCCACGCCGCCGCTGAGGTGGACATTGCGGCCGATCTGCGCG
>CAYNIT010000110.1:0-9160 GCA_964397205.1 uncultured Phaeodactylibacter sp.
ATCCCGCTCAGCGCAGAAGAAGAAAAGAAGCTGCAGGGGCTGGCGCAGCAGCTGGTGCGGTAAAACAATGTCCTTCCCAAAAACCTTGACATTCCCACAACTATTGTAATTCAGCGGTAGATATTGTGGTAGAGAAGCGGCAGGGCCACAATTCCGCTCCAGTGCAAGAAGTTTTTATTCAACCACCACAACGCGCCGCTGCAAACGCCCGGAAGTGCTTGCTGCCACCACAACATAGGCACCGACCGGCAGGGCAGGCCAGAAGACCGTTTCTGTTCGCCCGGACAAGGGCAAAGCTGCGACCTGTTTGCCCGAAAGGGCATAAACCTGTAAGCTTCGAAGCTTGCCTTCGGCGGTCCAAAGCTGCACCGCTGCGCCAGTGTAGATCGGATTGGGCAGCTGCAGCCGCAGCTTGTTTAGCTGCTCGAGAGCTGGCCGTCCTACAGTTTGCTCGTCCTGCAGATACAGCACCAAGCCATCGTGATCAGAGGCACGCAGCGGCAAATTGGGGTTAGAAGCATAAGCCACCGGAAAATCCGCATTCCCACGGGCGTATTGGATGCCGTTCGACACCAAGCCCTGCAAATTTGCCGTAAGGCAATGGTCCAACGCCTGAGCGCTGCCCTGAAAAACGAAAGAATAGCGCTCCCTCGCCGGCAGCTGCGCCAGTTGATTGTCCAGCGGCGGGGCAGTAATGTCAACCGGAGGGAACAGGGCACCTAGCGAGTGGCCGCCACTGATCTGATTGTATACATCCACGTAACCATCGGTAAAGGGAAAGGCATTGTAATCTCCCAAAACTACCAGATTGCCATTCCCGCGCAAGTCGGCAATCATACTGGCCACTGAAATGCTCTGCTGATGCCGCTTGCGGCGTACGAACTCCGCTATACTGCCCTCTATGCCGATGAGAGAGCGCAGGTGCAGATTCAGTACCTGAACAGGCGTAGCCGGCTCTGTAGGCAGCAAAGCCCGCAACAGTACCGGCGGCCGGTCGTGCAGCAATCCGCCGCTAAAGGAAAACACCTCATTGGTCCCCAACTGCGTAACTTCTACTCCCTGCAGATAGGAGCGCACCAGAAAACCTGATTTAATGTCGTCATTGGAGGGCAGCAGGTAAGCATCGTAAAAAACACCCGGATAATCCTCTTCCAAGCGGGCGGCCAACTCATTCAGTGCGCTGAGGCTGCCGGCTTCCTGCACCGCCAGAATATCCGGCAGGCGCATCTGTTCGCCAATATAGCGGGAGAGCTTCTGCAAGCGATTGGGGTAATTCGACGACTCTTCGAACAAACGCCACAGGTTGAGCGACCCTATCGTGTACTCGCCTGCCTCCCGCAAGCGCACCGGCGCAGCATCAGGCCCCGGTACCAGGCTGTACTCGGTTGGCAACGCCACCCAAAAGTCGGTGTCAATTTCCGCCATGAGCGCGGTGGCCGTAACTTGACTGCCGGTTTCAATGAAGCGATTGTTCGGCGCGCTCAGTCCATTAGGGTCCAGCCAGAACAACTCCGGATTGCCGTCCCAGACTGGCAGCCCCGGCAATCCAGGGTAAGCAATACCTGGCTCGCGAAATACTCGCTCGGCACCTATGCGCATGGGGGCCGTCTCAAAATCGCCGCTTGGGCCATTAGCGGCCGCCTCGAAGGCAACGAGCATCCCTTCCACCCGCTCCAGGCTATGCACGGGGCTTGGCTCCGGAGCAGGCAGGCTCTCGTCCAACTCCACAGGATCAGGCAGCGGCTGGTTTTCCCCGCTATCGTCGATAGACAAATTGCTGCCACCCAGTAGGGTCATGCCATCCTCCTCTTCTACCCTGCCGCTTACAGCAACCACATCTCCCGGGCTGCCGAAGTATGCTCCTGAAACCAGAATACCGTCTGATGTCAACGGATTGTTATCTGACCGACTGGGTGGACACTGTATAAAGAAGAATCCGCTGCCGCGCGCCGTCACAATGCTCGGAGCAAGGGAAACAGTCTCTCCCTCCAGCGGGCTGGAGCTCCCTGCCCCCTGTACTTCCCAGATTTCCAAAGGCTGAGCAACTGCACTATTTAGAACGATTCCAAACAACAAAAAAGCCAGTAGAATTATCGACTTTCGTTTTAACATAAACTGCGGTGTTTGTTGTATCTTGTAAGACAAACAGAATATGAACGTTTGGCAGAGGATAAAAACCTATTGAAGACTTATCTTCTGACCAATGCGGCTTTTAACCATACATTAGGACCAGCAAGCAATATACATGAACTCAGCAGAATCCAGCTCCTCCCTTTTCGAAAAGGCTTACAATCCCGTCGTACAGGCTACCGCAACCCTCGGGGCGGTGCTCCTGTTCATCCTGTCTGCTAAATTAATCAAACTGACCGGTTTGATATACGTGCCCCAGCGGTTCCCTTGGATGACGGCAGCGTCCTTTCTCTTGCTGTTCGCCATGGGCAACAGCGTATTCTCGCTTTCCGCCAAGAATATGCTCAAGTACTGGGGCCGTTCCATTTACAGCTACCTAGGCCTAGCGGTGGTTTCGGGCGTACTGGCTTACTTCACCTCCTCTATGTCCATAGATGAAGCAGGGTCCTACCGCTGGATTTACCTCGTCCTCACGGTTGGGTACCTGGTATTCTTAGGCATGATGGCGTTCATGCGGCAAATCGTTGAATTCGCGCAAAAGGAAGAATGGAACCATCCACGCATCCGCCGCGATCAGCGCCGCAAGAAAAATAAGGGAGACAAAGACGGGGATAAGTAATGCCCTACTGCTTCATTTCTGCTCCTGGCTCAAAATGGAGGGATACGGAATTGATGCAATACCGCAGGCCAGTGGGCTCGGGCCCATCGCGAAAAACGTGCCCCTGATGGCCGCCGCAGCGCGCGCAGAGCACTTCGGTGCGGCTCATCCCAAGGCTATTGTCCGTTTCTAGGAGAACATGCGCTTCCCGGATAGGCTTCCAAAAACTGGGCCAGCCGGTGCCAGATTTGAACTTTGTATCCGAAGAAAACAGCGGCAAGCCACAGCCCCGGCAGAGGTAAACCCCTTCCTGCTTGTTGTCCCAGTACTCCCCAGTGAAAGGCCGCTCCGTACCTGCTTCCCGGAGCACATTAAAAGCCTGATCGCCCAATTCCTCTTTCCAGGCCTCAGTAGTTTTTTCAACTTGGCTGAGGGTATCGCCTTCTAGCCCTATGAAGGGCCCCTTGGCTTCGGCAGTTCCTCCCGGCTGCTGTGGTTCCTGCGCTTGGGAGCAAGAAAACATAGTGCCAACACAAAACAGCAGGCATATACAATGTTTTGTAACCATAGATTTTAATTTTTGCGTATAACACCGTAATGGCAGGAGGTGTTGCGTTGAAAATGTCCGTAGCGCTTCGTATTTTTGAAAAACCAAAAACCTATACCCTTATGAAAACTTTCATTGGCCTGCTGCTCGGCCTAGCCTTCCTGTCAGCCTCCTGCAGCCACTTCCCTGTAGAATGGGAAAAGATTCCCAAGCCGTCTGAAGAAACCCTTTATCCCTGTGACAACCCCTTCGCCGTACCGGACTCCATAGTGAGACAAGCCCATGAGGCTTACAAAAGCTGCGAACTGCCCCGGCTCACCATTGCTTTCGCCTACCCCAATCAGCCCTTGGAAACCGGCTGGTCTTTTTGGCTTAATCAAACCTCCTACAGCACAAATCAAGACGGCTTTGTCTTCATTGAAGAACTGCCAGCAGGAGCCTACCTGCTCGATAACCGGCAGGGCGGCTGGTTCGATTATGTCTGCGGGCCAGATGCAGAAATGATAGAGTTATCGGACAATACCCAGGCCCACTTCGTATTCGTTCAACTTTGGTGCGAATAAAAAAACCGCAGTACCCACATATACAGGGCTGCGGCTTTCATGGGCGCATTGTACTATCTTAAGAATCAGACATCAAGGTGATACCAGTCAAAGCGGTTGAATTCAGAAAGATCGTTAATACTGTTTTCATGGTAAATGGTCTTGTGCGGTAAAATCAATGTTCGATTTGCTTCTTCCCTTTTCGTTTTACCAGGGTTTTTGTAGCAGTAGCCGCTAGCCCGCTCACCAAGGTCCATCCAATCAGGCGCACCCAGTCGGGTTCTTCTTCGCGCTCGGGTTTATCGGGGGGCTCTTCCTTGAAGACTTGACGACAACCGTTTTCCAACAGCTTTTTTACCAAAAAGCTAGCGGCAAAAGCTCCTAGGCCAACGCCCAGTTCTTTCCAATCTTCTTTGGTAATTGGCATAGGCTCGTAGTTTTTTGAGTACATTTATAGAAAGACAGAACAGCGGGCATGTTCGGCCCCGATAGGCATTTTCTTACGCCACCCGCTCGGGAACCGACCTTCCAGCCATGCCCAATTGCCCAAAACCTCACTTGCGGAAATAGATGGGATGGCGGAAGTTGTACTCCTTGATGAACGCTCGTATTCTATCGTCCTTATCACCGGAGGCATTTTTGTACCTCTCGTAGAGTTCCTCGTCCTGCTTGAAAATTCTCTTAACCTTACGGGCTCGGTAGCGGAAAAAATCGCCCGTCTCGAACTCCAGCACGTACAGCTTGCCGCTTCCTTCCTCCCGGGCAGCTTCGTATTCCTCACCGGGCTTGATAAAGGAAGAATAAGTATCCACCTGGCCAACTTCCCGCAGCAGGCATATCGCGCCTACGATTTCGAATCGGTACTCTGTGCCGTAGTACAGGCGCTCACCGTCCGGAGAATAGCCAAAGATATCTTCCGGCTTTTGGTAGACAATTTCGTTCTGTCGCGGGTAGCGGAACTCTTCCTTTGCCAGCAGGTACTGGAAAAATTTGGAGCTGTTGGGGTCGAGCTCCACGATGATATCCGCCGGCTTAACCGGCTGCTGTTGCTTCCAGTCTTCCAAAGTGGGATAAATACCGCGCTCAAACTGGAAATCAGCGGTATAGCGTACCGTATCCTGCCCAGCGAGCCCCAGGCAGAACAACATTGAGAATAGCAGGCTAATGTTTTTCATAGATGGTGCAGTATTTCATTCATCACATGAAACAACGACCGCCCCCTCGGGCATTGCTCAAGGGGGCGGCATTAAGAAGAATTTAAATCTTTCTCAACTGATCAGCTCCTTCTCTTCCAGTATGGTCAACACCTCTTCGTCCATCAGCACTTCTGCCAAGCTGTCCACCTGGCTCAGCTCATACTTGTAGAAAAACTTCATGCAGTGCAGCTTGCTTTCTAAGAACGGCAGCCCGTAGGCTTCGTCTCCGGTGACCATCGCCTCTTTGGCGGCAGTAGCCATCTTGAGCCACTGCCAGGCTACGGCGATAGTGCTCATGAATTGCAGGAAGACTGTAGCATCCGACAGGTAGCGCTCGTATTGCCCCTTCATAGCGTAGGGCATCAATTGGCCGAGTACCCGCTGCGCCAGCTGCAGCTTTTCGCCCAGCTTAGCGGCGTAGGGCTTTAGCTCATCGTAGGTCAGCGCCTGCTGTATATCGCGTTGGATTTCAGCAGACAGGTACTGTACCGCTTTGCCCTGCTGCATAGTCACTTTACGGCCCAGCAAATCTTGAGCTTGAATGCCCGTAGTACCCTCATAAATAGCCATAATGCGGATATCGCGGTAGTACTGCTGCAGGACAAAATCATCACAGAAACCATAACCGCCCAGCACTTGCAGGCCGTTGTCTACAGCCTCCCGGCCCTTCTCAGAAGGGTAAGCTTTGGCAATGGGCGTGAGCAGTTCGAGCAGCAGATAGTATTTTTCATGTTCCTCCCCCTCCGAGACGATTTCCAAATCGTGGTAGAGCGCCGTCTGCATAACGAGGCTAAGCGCTCCTTCGTAGATGGCTTTTTGCAGCAGCAACATGCGCCGTACATCCGGGTGGTTGATGATCAGCGTCTGCTCTTCGGACAGGTCCTTGGTGCCATCGTTCTTCAGGCGGCGGCCCTGTGGGCGCTCTTTAGCGTACTGCAGCGAGGCGTGGTACGCCGCCGAGGAGATAGCAACCGCCCCCCGCCCTACCGCAATGCGGGCTTCATTCATCATCTGGAACATTTGCTTCAGCCCCCGGTGTTTTTCGCCAACCAGCCAGCCCTTCGATCCTTCGTTTTCGCCAAATACCAGATGCGTGGTGCAGTACCCCTTCTGCCCCATCTTTTGATAATCGCCAGCGGTGACCACATCATTGCCGGCCAGGCTCCCGTCTTCAGTGGGGCGATGCTTGGGTACTACAAAAAGAGAAATTCCCTTCGTGCCCGCGGGAGCGCCCTCGATACGCGCTAGTACGAGGTGGACGAAATTGTCATTGTATTCATGATCGCCGCCAGAGATGAAGATCTTCTGCCCCTTAATGAGGTAACTGCCGTCTTCCTGCGGATAGGCTGTAGTGGTGATGTCGGAAAGCGAGCTGCCAGCCTGCGGCTCAGTCAAGCACATCGTGCCCGCCCATTCTCCGCTCAGCATTTTAGGAACGTAGGTGTCGTTGAGTGCTTGGTTGCCAAAAACCATGATGAGGTGGGCAGCGCCGGCCGTCAGCCCCATATATCCGGGCATATGATTGTTAGCAGCTTCCATAATGTAGTAAGCAGCGTGAGAAGCCATGCCAGGCATCTGCAGGCCGCCGTACTCCAATTCGTAGGGGCCTGCCATGATGCCAAGCTCCCCGGCTTTGCGCATAGCCTCGCCTACTTTGGGATGCACCTCGATCGTACCATCCTTATAGTGCGCCGGTGCAGCGTCCATCTCCCGAAAGCAGGGGTACAAATCTTGGTCGGCGAAGTCCTTCACCGCGTCCAGGAAAATGTCTATGGCATCTTTGTCAAATTCAGCGTAGCGCGGATAATCAAAAAGCTGTGGCATTTGGTGTACCTGATGCATCTGAAAGCGCAGGGTGTCCATGTTTACGTACTCAGCCATGGGTAAGATATTTTTTGTCGTAGAGGATAAATTTTACTCCCATAATATCCGCATTTTAGCGCAAAATCACAAACAAAATAGCGAAAATTCGCTAATTCAGGCAACTTCCCAGGTACGGAGCCTGAGCTTTTCCATACGGTACAGGAGGTCGGCTATCCAGAACCCCATGAGCGTCCAGCCGATTATAGCGGGGTAGAATACCATACGCATGGTATTGTCAAGGTCCTGTGAGCCGAAGGCTGGATTGCCGCCCGCCCCGGGATGCAGGCTGTCGGTAAGCCGCGGTATGACGTAAATAAGCGGAATGAGGGCGACGAAGGCGAAAATATTGTACACTGCCGATATACGCGCCCGCTTGTCCAGGTCTTCAAATACCGCCCGCAGGATGAAGTAAGCAAAGTATATCAGCAGAGCAATAGCGGTCATGTTCTGCTTCACATCGCCGCTCCAGTAAGCGCCCCAGGTATTTTTAGCCCAAATGGCACCCGTGGCCAGCCCTAGCAAACCAAAGAAAATCCCAACTTTGGTAAACGCCTGCGCCCGGCTGTCCTCCAGCAATTGGCCAGTGCGCAGATAACGGATGCTGAAAACAACCGACCCAATGAATATGAAAACCATGGCAAACCAAAGCGGCACATGGAAGTAGGTGTTGCGGATGGACTCGTACAGAATATTGCGAAAAGGGAAGGTCATGGTCCAGCGCTCGTGCAAGCCCTCGATCGGGCCATTGGGCCAGAGAGCAGCCCCCTGCTCCGGCTGCAGGCTGTCCTGCGTAACGAATACTGCTTTGGGCAAAACCGATGTCCCGTCCAGCTCGTTATCCACCACCAGCGTAAAATCCTGCACCCGGCGATCTACGGGCAACAACCTGGGAATGTCGAAGGTCGCCCGCATGTGGCGTTCGTCCTCCACTTCGATGGCTTCGGCAGCCAAAGCACGCTCGTCGTCCAATTTCAGCCAGGCTCGTATCTCGCCCCCTGATTGAAAACGGGAGTTGTACCCCACGACTTCTAGTTCGACGAGGCTGCCCGTGCTCGTACTGTTCGGCTCTACTTCCAGCAAGCCGGGGCTTAGGGGCACTACCATGCCCGCTACGAATACGTAAATCAGTAAAATCACGCCCAGCGCTTTCCACCAATGCTTTCGGAGCATAACTCTTGATTTTCTATAAACAACAGCTCAAGATGGCTTTGACAGTGCCCAAAATATAAATTAATTGTCATTATTCTCCACCGGAGCGCTTGGTCTGCCAATATTTAAAACCGCAGTTTAATCCCGCCAGAGAAACGGAAACAGCACTATTGCCACCGCCAGCAGCATCAGGTCAATAGCAACCAGAATAGCGATATCCTTATCAATGCTGGTATCCCGCAGCAAGCGCAAAGAATTGGCGGACAGCTTGATCAGCGTTAGCAGTACCGGTAAAATCAGCGGGAACCCTAGAATCGCCATGAGGGTCGCGCTGCTGTCCGCCTTGGCGGCAATCGCTGAGATGAAGGTAAAGGTGATGGAAAAACCAGTTGCGCCGAGGAAGAGCACCAGAAAGAACTGCGCCGTTTCCACCACCGGATTGCCCGCCACAAAGCTGAAGCCCAGCCAGGTAAGCAGGCTCAGCAGGAAAAGCAGCAGCATATTGTAGACAATTTTGGAAAGAACGACGGCCAGGGGATTCACCAAGCTGTAGTAGTACAGTTCTTGGCGGCTGCTCTCCTGTACGAAGCTTTTGACTACCGCACTAATGGAAGCGAATAGGATGATGATCCAGAACAACGCGTTCCAGACATCCGGCTGTACACGTTGAAAAGCGGAGTAAACAATGAAGATGGTAGAGAAGACGTACAACAAAATGCCGCTAATGGCGTAACCAGAGCGAAATTCCAGCCGGATATCCTTCTGCAGCAGTGTTCCGATTGCTCGTATAAGTCCCATAACGGGCAAAAGTAAAAAACAATTGGCCTAAATACACGTATTGCAATTCAGGCATTGGCATATTCTGCCAATTTGGCTATATTTTCGCTGCAGTATTCAACGATGACTATGCTGAAACCGATTCTATATGGCTTCCTGCTGTTGCTGCCGCTTGGCTTGGGCGCGAACCCAGGCAGCGCGGAGTGGGCAAAACCGCAGTACTACGAGATCAAGGCGGCTCCCGGGGATGGCATCTATTCGCTGCTGCGCCGGTACGAGCTCGACCATTATTCCTGCAATTTCCAGCAATTCTACGCCCTCAACGACCTGAAGAAAAATGCCCGGCTTATCGTTGGCC
>CAYNIT010000110.1:9170-12031 GCA_964397205.1 uncultured Phaeodactylibacter sp.
CCGCTTCAACGGCAATACCATTCGCTCCAGCATCGGGATCGAAGATTGGAACATGGCCGTCCGCATTCAAGACTACAACGAGCTAATGCTAAAACGACAACTGCGGACATCCTCTTTCAAAAAGGACCAAGTACTCTGGGTGCCCTACCACGAGCTGCACTGCCCCAAAGCCGACTTATCTATCCCCGATCCTGACCCCAAACAGCCGGAGGAGACCGCCAGCTCAGGCGGGGGCAGCCGAGAATTCCCCATATTCGGAGGGGCGTACGCCCGCACGCCCCTGCGCAGCAACCAGCTCAAAGGCAAGGTCTTCTACCTGGTTAGCGGCCACGGCGGCCCCGACCCAGGTGCCATTGGCCGGCGTGGCAAATACTCGCTCTGCGAGGACGAATACGCCTACGATGTCGCTCTGCGCCTCTGCCGCAACCTTATAGCCCACGGGGCTACCGCCTACATGATCACCCGGGACGATGACGGCATACGCAAGGAGAAATTCCTCGACTGCGACTACGATGAGGTGCTGTGGGGCAACGTCAAAATGATGCGCCAGCAGAAACCGCGGCTCTTCCAGCGTTCTAATATCATCAATAAGCTTTACGAAGAAAACAAAAAGAAGGGCGTAGCCGACCAGATGACCATCATCGTGCATGTGGACTCCCGCAATAAGGGGGAGCGCAAAGACGTATTCTTTTACTACCATCCCGACAGCAAAGATAGCCGGTCTGCAGCCCTCGACTTTCACCGCGCGCTCAAACGCAAATACAAGAAGTACCGCGCCAGCGGCCAGTACCACGGAACGGTCTCCTCACGCGACCTCCACATGCTGCGGGAAACTAAGCCAGTCAGCGTATACATCGAATTGGCCAACATACGCAACACCTACGATCAGCAGCGCATCATTCTGGAGAGCAACCGGCAAGCACTAGCCGATTGGCTGCTCGAGGGCCTACTCGATTAAGCTTCCTGGCAGAGCCAGCTCTGGCCAGTGCGGCTCATAGGTATGCAGCGCATCGTAGATCAACGCGTGAATACGCTCCCGCACACGGTTTTGGAAGAGTTTCCGATTGCTGCGGTCCGGATACACCCGATTGGACAAGAAGATGTAGATCAGCTCCTGCTCCGGATCGGCCCAGACACAGGTGCCGGTAAAGCCGGTATGGCCAAATACTTCCGTGCTTGCCTCGCCTGGAAAAGCCTCCTCCCCGATTTCCTCCTTTTTGGGTTTGTCGAAACCCAGCCCGCGGTGGTTGCCATGCTTAGCAGCAGTGAAGTGCCTTACGGTAGAAGCCTCTAAGAAACGCTGGCCACCGTAGGCCCCTTCGTTGAGCAGCATTTGAAAGATCACCGCCAAATCGTCAGCCTTGCCAAATAAGCCGGCATGCCCCGCTACGCCTCCCAAAAGCGCCGCACTTTCATCGTGCACATGTCCATGAATTTGCTGATGCCGCCAGCGCTGATCGTACTCGGTAGGCACTACATCGCTTCGGCCTCCGGGCAAGAACTGCAAATGCTGCAGCCCCAATGGCTGATAAAAGGCTTCCGCCGCCAGCGAATCCAGCCGTTTTCCGCCCAGCGTCTCGAGCAGGCGCTGCAGCAGCACAAAGTTGACGTCGCTGTACCGAAAACGCGTGTAAGGAGTGCGCAGGCGATGCATGTCATCCCAAATCTGATCGTAGTACTTCCGGGCAAAGTAAAAGGAATCCGCCACTGCTATCGGAAAGCTGGGAGAAGCTTCCCGGCAGAAGTAACGGGAACAATCGGCATTGCCCGGCTGGCGCTCCAGCAGGTAAGGCAAAACCGGCAAGTGCGGCTGAATGCCAGTGCGGTGCGACAGCAACCGCTCTACCTTAAGATTGCGCAAACGAGAATAGCGGGGCAATTCCAAATGCACCCGCAAGCGGTCGTTCAACTCGAATGCGCCCGCATCGTACTGCTGCATGGCCACCAGCGTTGTCGCTGCTACCTTGGTGATGGAGGCCAGGTCGTACAGATCAGTGGTTTTTACTCGCCGCTCCGCTTGGTAAGTATGATGGCCAAAGGCTTTCCGATAAATCACTTTGCCCCCCTTCGCTACCAGTAATTGGGCACCCGGAAAGGCCTCCTCATCAATGGCGGACTGCACTATAGCATCAATACCAACCAAACGCTCCGGCAACAGCCCACGCTCCAGGGGGGAGCCGTAGCCCAGCCGCGTAGCCGTCGTGCGGCAGCCCTGCCCAGCTTGAAACAATGGGCTGTAGGCTTCTGGCAAACGACCCTGCGCCGGAATGCCGCCCATCAGCAACTGAGCCGCCAGGGAGCGCGAAGCTTCGGAAGTGTCAAAAGCCTGCAGTACCACGTAGCTCGTATCCAGCTGGCGCAGATTTTCAGGCTGCCCCAGATTGACCAAAGCCAGCGGATACTGCTCAGACAGGCTCCGGATGTAACTGCCAGCTGCAGCGTCTATCGTTTCATTGTGCAGTACCAACACCAAGGGGGCATTATTGCGCAGCCCGGCCTCTTCCGTTACCCGGCGGGTAGAGCGGTAGCGCTGCAGGTGCTCCTCCAGTGTACTGGAGAATGGCGCCTCAGGCCAATGCCACACCTGCAGGGCAGCGGTATCATTGGGCATCGGGATACGATCGCCAGGATTGGCAGCCAGAACCAAGGCACTCTCCAGGGCTTTTTGCCGCCAGAACGGCCAGTCTCGGGCACTGAGATACGGCTGGAGCGGCAGCTCTCGTGCTGCCTCTTCTTTTGCTCCGCTGCTTAACAGCTTGGCTTCCAAAGCAGCAAATTCGCTGGGCTCCGAAGGCGGTGCCTGTGACTGAGCCACCCAGTGCCGCGCCAGTAAAATGCGCTCCACTTTGTCATGTAGGGCA
>CAYNIT010000110.1:12131-13213 GCA_964397205.1 uncultured Phaeodactylibacter sp.
AGTGCCGCGCCAGTAAAATGCGCTCCACTTTGTCATGTAGGGCAGCCTCCCGAAGCTGCCCGCGCCGGTAAGCAGCTCTCAGGAAGTCCATCATCCGGTTCAGGCCCTGCTCCTTTACGATAAACAGGTCCGCATCCGCCCGCAGCCAGTCGTCCATTTGAGAACGGTCGCTCAGCGGCGCGAAGAGCAAGCCTCCGAAGCTCAGTTCCTGTCGGAAAAAACGAGCGATGCGGGCAGCATCTTCCTCTGTACCCAAGAGCGCGGGGGAAAGTTCAATGCCTCCTAAACCAGAGGCAATCAGGCTTCGCAGGTAGCCCAGCTGCTGCAGATGGCTGCTGTCTGGCTGCAGCAAATCCGTTGCTGCAAAGCCGGCAGCTACGGACAGCAAGTGATGGCTGGAGAGCTGGTTGACGTACTGCCCCTGCCTTTGCCAAGATGCAGTGGGCAAAGGCAAGCCGAGGCTGTTCTGGCCGAACTGGGGTAAGGCCACTACATTGAGCCGCAAAGCCCGCCCTTGTTCCAGATGAGCCCGTTCGAGCCGTCGGCGCAGGCTGTCTTCCCCTATGGCTCGCAGGGCGCTCCAAGCTGGCAGCTGCGGCCCTCCCTCCAGATGACTGCTGGGCAATTGCCCGGAGGGCACCATATACAAAGGCGGGAAAAGTTGATCCTCCGATTGTTGCTCCCGCCAGTGCTGCCACTCCTCCGGCGACAGCCCGCTCCAGGCCAACCCGCCGTACCCAAACTCCCCCGCCGGCAGTTCTTTGTCCACCGAGAGCACCATCAATTGCCGGAGCTTTTCGTCCAGGCTCATACGCTTTACTAAAGCGGCTATGGAATCTGTCTGTGCTTGGCGCAAAAAAGGAGCCGTACCCGGCAGTTTGACCTCCGGCTTTACTGGCCGCTGACATCCCGTCAGCGCCAGTATTCCTACTGCTATCCACATCGTCCACTTTCTCATAGTACGGTCTTTGATGGCCACAGTTAGATGGCTTATTGAAATCTTACGGTAGCAAAAGCCAATTTGTTGCCCTTACCATTTATAACGCTGCCCTTTCCAAACCCTCCGTTAAGGGAAGCATAAA
>CAYNIT010000111.1:0-13154 GCA_964397205.1 uncultured Phaeodactylibacter sp.
GCAGAGCGGTGCCCGGGCGGTTAAAAGGGGAAGTTTATATCCAGTTTTAGCTACAGCTTCCAGAAGTCACTGTCCGGATAAGCTGCCTGCAGCACATCCTCGAAGTAATCGGCGTAGTACACGCTGATACCCTCCTTGATATAATCCTGCAGTTCCTCAAAATCGCGCCGGTTATCTTCCGGCAGGATGAGGTTGGCAACGCCAACGCGGCGGGCAGCAATGGTTTTCTCCTTCACGCCACCGATGGGCAGCACCTTGCCGGTCAGCGTCAGCTCGCCGGTCATGGCAATGTCCTCGCGTATAGGCTGGCCGGTAGCCAAAGAAAACAGCGACAGCGCCATGGTGATGCCCGCTGAAGGGCCGTCCTTGGGCGTTGCGCCAGCTGGTACGTGCAGGTGTACCTGATGGTTGTCAAAGTACTCCTGCGCTCTGGAATCCTCCATACGCGACAAGCGCGAGCGGATGTAGCTGTAGGCAATTTGGGCGGACTCTTTCATCACGTCGCCCAGTTGGCCGGTCTGTTTGAAGCTGCCGTTTTTACCCTTTATGCCATTGGCTTCAACGTAGAGGGTAGCCCCTCCCAGGGAGGTGTAAGCCAATCCAAGCGCAACGCCGGATACGGACTCGTTGTACAAGCGCTCCGGTTTGAAAACAGGCTTGCCGAGGTACTCTTCGATGTCTTCTTTGCCGATGGTGAAATTCATTTCCTCTTCTTCGGCCAGCTTTAGGGTAGCTTTGCGGATGATTTTGCGGATCTGCTTTTCCAGATTTCTCACCCCTGCTTCCCGGGCGTATTTCTCAGCGATGAGCGCCAGGGCTTCTTCAGTAATGTCGATCTCGTCTGATTCGAACCCGTGCTCCTTCAACTGCTTGGGCAGCAAGTAGCGTTTGGCGATTTGCACCTTTTCGCTGGTGACGTAGCCGGCCAGGCGTATCACTTCCATGCGGTCGAGCAATGGGCCGGGGATGGTGTCGAGCTGATTGGCGGTGGTGATGAACAGGACATTGGAAAGGTCGTAGGGCAAATCCAGGTAGTGGTCGCGGAAAGCATTGTTCTGCTCCGGATCCAGTACCTCCAGCAAAGCCGATGCGGGGTCGCCCCGAAAGCTGGTGCCGATTTTGTCGATTTCGTCCAGCATGATGACCGGGTTGGAAGTGCCCACCTGTTTGAGCGCCTGAATGAGCTTGCCGGGCATCGCACCGATGTAGGTGCGGCGGTGCCCCTTGATCTCCGCTTCGTCGCGCATGCCACCTACGGAGAAGCGGTAGAATTGGCGGTCGAGGGCATGAGCTACGGATTTACCGACTGAGGTTTTACCAACCCCCGGCGGGCCAACGAGACAGACAATGGAGCCACTGACGGTACCCCGCTTGATGACGGTGCTGAGAAACTCCAGGATGCGGTCCTTGACTTCGGAAAGGCCGTAGTGCTCATCGTCCAGGACGGTACGTGCCTTTTTGATGTCCGAATTATCGTCGGAGTAGTGCTTCCAGGGTAAGCTGGCGATGTTCTCCAGATAGCTGCGGGTGACGTTGAACTCTGGGGATTGAATGTTGAGCGTACGCAGTTTGTCGAGCTCTTCGTCTACCGTTTTCTGCACCTCCTCCGGGAGTTCTTTTTCAGCGAAGCGCTGCTCCAGCTTTTCCACCTCGCTTTCCCCTTCTTCTTTTTCGATGCCCAGCTCTTTTTTGATCGCCTTGAGCTGTTCGCGCAGGAAGAATTCTTTCTGCTGCTTGTTGACTTTTTCTTCAATCTGTTGATTGATGCGCTTCTGGATCTGGGCAATTTCCAGTTCTTCCTTGATCATCTTGAGCAGCTTCTGGGCGCGCTCGTGCAGATCGTAAGTTTCCAGCAGTTCCTGCAGAACTTCGGCATCGGAAGACAGCAAGTTGCTGATGACATCCATGGTCATGCCCGGCGCATCGTAGTTGAGCTGGGAAACTACCATGTTCACCTGTTCCTGAAAGAGCGGGTTGAGCTTAAGCAATTCTTTGATTTCCCCGCTGATGGCCATCATGTAGGCGCGCAGGTCCTGATCGGGTTTTTCTTCGGGCTCGTGGTAGTAATCTACCTCCCAGCGCAATTTGGGCTTGACCAGCACGACTCGCTTTTTGCGGAAGCGTGTCACCCCTCTTCCGAGCACCTGTACCGCGCCATTGGCTACCGGATTGAGGCGCAGGACCTGAAACAGCGTACCTACCTCGTACAGCTCTGATTCCGTGTAGTCTTCCTTGTTCATTTCCTGGGCCAGGACCAAGCCAATATAGCCTTCCTGTTCGTCTACGGCTTTCTTGAGTGCATCGACCTGGGCTTCTCCGCTGAAGGTGAGCGGCATAGCTAGGCCGGGGAAAATGGGCCGCTGAGAGAGCGGCAAAATCGTTAAATTCTGGGGCAGCACATTGTCTACTTTCTGTAGTTGCTGCCCGTCTGCGTCTGATAAGGCTTCTTCGATGACATCCCCATCAGTGATTATATTTTCAGCCATAGTCTTGGGTTTTTCGATATAAGCAGGATTGCTCGCCTTATGTTTGCTCAATACCGATGCCAGAACCGAAATCAAGACGATATGGCAGAGCACTCGCCGAAGGCTGCCGATATGACAGCCTGGCATCCATTATTTTGCAAAAATATGTCAAATAGCGGCAGTTGCGAGGGCTAGCTTGAACCACAGCGAATAGAATTCGTATATTGAGAGAAATTCTCCATCAATCACTATGCGAAGACTGCTGTTTGTTTGTTCGGCCCTATTGCTGCTGCTTGCTGCCTGCCAGAAGGATGAATACCAACCGACACCAAAGAACAATCCGCCGGCTCCCGGTGCAGCAACAGCCGATACTTTGTTCTACTTGGCGCTGGGGGACAGCTACACCAAGGGAGAAGGCATTGCTTTTTCCGGCAATTTCCCCAGTCAATTAGTGGGCCGCTTCAATGACGTGCACGGAGACAGCCTTTTTTTCCAAATTCCACGGGTAGTAGCACAAACCGGTTGGACTGCCGGGCAATTGCTGGCGCAAACCGAACGGGCAACTTTCCGCGATCGGTACGACTTTGTCACCTTGTTGGTAGGCGTCAACAATCAGCACCAGCGCAAACCGTTTTCGGACTTCGAGCGCGACTACCAGGCGTTACTGGACTTTGCCCTGAGCCGTACCGGACTTGACAGCAGCCGCTTGCTTTTGCTGTCTGTACCAGACTACGCCTACACGCCTTTTGGGCAAAACAGCAGCATGCCGGAACAGATCAGCATGGAGATCAACAAGTACAATGCTTACATCGAGCAGAAAGCCCAGGACCTCGGGCTGCGCTTTGTCAACATCACCGATATCAGCCGGCAGGGCCTGGAAGAGCCTAGACTCCTGGCCAGCGATCAGCTGCACCCCTCCGCCGAGATGTACGCGCTCTGGGTGGAGCGGATGTTGCCCTGGCTGGAGGAGGCGGTAGTGGAGTGAGGCAGTTCTTTCTTGATTACGTCTAGCTGATTCCCTTTTTAAGGTGGCTTGCCTTACAGGCTTCCTTCACCCAGATTTAGAGAACTTTCTGTGTCCAGCAAGTGTAATGAGAGTATTGTTCGGGCTTGCAGACCTTGTTGCCCCAGAAATAGACAAATTTTTCTTTTCTTTGCACAAAAAACAAATGGTCCCCTGCCTACCTGACGGTAACGGCAGGCAGGCGTAGCTCAGGGGATACCTGCCTGCCCGCCTGGCTGGCGCCAGCCGGCCTGGCAGGCAGGGAGCATCTGGCTTGAAAAACAAACAATATTTTTTTGCCATGTTCTTTGTTTATGTGTTGAAAAGTGCAGAACATTACCGCTTCTACGTCGGCATGGCCCAGAATGTACAGCGGCGGCTCAAGGAGCACAATAGAGGCAAAACTAAGTCCACAAAAGCGTGGCGGCCTTGGCAGCTTTTCTTTTTTGAGTCGTTCTCCTCCCGGCATGAAGCCAGGAAAAGAGAAAAATATCTCAAATCAGGATATGGCAAGCAATGGATAAAACACAAATGGTCCCCTGCCTACCTGACGGTAACGGCAGGCAGGCGTAGCTCAGGGGATACCTGCCTGCCCGCCTGGCTGGCGCCAGCCGGCCTGGCAGGCAGGGAGCATCTGGCTTGAAAAACAAACAATATTTTTTTGCCATGTTCTTTGTTTATGTGTTGAAAAGTGCAGAACATTACCGCTTCTACGTCGGCATGGCCCAGAATGTACAGCGGCGGCTCAAGGAGCACAATAGAGGCAAAACTAAGTCCACAAAAGCGTGGCGGCCTTGGCAGCTTTTCTTTTTTGAGTCGTTCTCCTCCCGGCATGAAGCCAGGAAAAGAGAAAAATATCTCAAATCAGGATATGGCAAGCAATGGATAAAACACAAATGGTCCCGTAGCTCAGGGGATAGAGCATCTGACTTCTAATCAGACGGTCGCAGGTTCGAATCCTGCCGGGATCACCAGAGAAAGCAAGCAGCCGGTGCCCGACAGGGTGCGGGCTGTTCTCCTTCAGGCGCGCCGCAAAACCCCTTTTGCGTAAGCAGATGTTTCCAACGGCATGGCCAACCACGGCATCGCTCTACCGCAGGTAGTGGGCAGGCTGTGGTAAAACAATGTATATGGGCTGGGCGGGGTCAGATATAGCGCGTACTTAACGGAAGATATAGGGCAGAGCTTAAGCATTGAAAAGGGATATACCGTCCGACTCCCTGTGCATGCGGAAGCAGATGATAAGGGGACTTGCTTTAGCCGTTCATAGGGCGCAGCCCGGCGGACCGCTCGGATCATTCCATCAGGCGCAGACCAAAGCCGGCCGGTGGGATTCAAACCCCGGCAGCTTTTTGTCCTTTTCTGAAAGGATGATCTTGTCCGGTGGCAGCTGCCAGTCAATCCCAATCCGCGGGTCATCGTACCGAATGCCTCCTTCGTGCTCCTTGGAGTAGAAGTTGTCGCATTTGTAGAAAAACTCGGCGGTAGGACTGAGAACAGCGTAGCCATGGGCGAAGCCACGGGGAACAAACACCTGACGTTTGTTCTCCGCGCTCAGGCGGATGCTCAACCACCTGCCATAGGTCGGGGAATCCTTCCGTATATCGACCACGACATCCAAAACCTCCCCATCGATAACCCGCACCAATTTAGCTTGTGCATATTCCCCAATCTGATAGTGCAGCCCCCGCAGGACACCGTAGGTAGAGCGAGCTTGGTTATCCTGCACAAAATTGGCATGAATGCCAATTTCTTCAAAGACGCGCTGATTGTAGGCTTCGTAAAAGTAGCCGCGCTCGTCCTCAAATACTCGGGGTTCAATGATCTTCAGCCCCGGAAGGGCCGTTTCTATAATTGGCATAGATTAGGTAATTTGAGGGCGAATATACACCGTCGGCAATTTAATGCCAAGCGGGCGTATAAATTTCGGTGCCTTCTCACTTCTTTCGGAAAAAAACACCAATCGGCACGCCCATGAAGTTAAAGTGTTGGCGCAACTGATTCTCTAGGTAGTGCTTGTAGTTATCTTTCACATGCTTGGGGTTGTTGCAAAAGAAGGCAAAAGCGGGGTAGTAGGTAGGCAGCTGGGTGACGTATTTGATTTTAACAAAACGGCCCCGGTGCGATGGCGGCGGATAGCGCTCTATGGCTTCCAGCATCACCTCATTGAGACGAGAGGTTTTGATTTTCTTGCTACGGTTTTCGTACACCTGCAAAGCCGCTTCTACTGCTCTGAACAAGCGCTGCTTTTCCAGCACCGAGATGAACAGGATAGGCACATCGGAGAAGGGGGCAATCCGCTGCCGCAGTTCCTTTTCGTAATCCCGAGCGGTATTGGTTTCCTTTTCCACCAAATCCCACTTGTTGACCAGCAACAGGATGCCTTTGTTGCGGCGCTGCGCCATGCGGAATATGCTCATATCCTGGGCCTCGATGCCCTTCTGCGCATCGATCATCAATATGCAAACATCAGCCTCCTCTATGGCTTTGATGGCGCGCATGACCGAGTAGAACTCGAGGTCTTCGTGTACCCGGGATTTTCGGCGGATGCCGGCGGTGTCCACCAGCAGGAATTCTTTATCGAACTTTTCGTATTTGGCGTGTATGGAATCCCGGGTGGTGCCGGCGATGTCAGTGACGATGTTGCGCTCCACTCCCAGCAAAGCATTCGTAAGCGAGGATTTACCCACATTGGGCTGGCCGACGATGGCGAAGCGAGGCAGGCGGTCTTCCTCTGGCTCCTCCTCTGCGATGTGTTCCACCACGCTGTCGAGCAAATCGCCTGTACCACTGCCCGTAATGGAGGATAGGAAGAAAGTGTTCTCGAACCCCATACCCCAAAATTCATTGGCTTCGATCATGCGGTTGTGATTGTCCACTTTGTTGACGGCCAGGTAAACGGGCTTCTCGGTGCGGCGCAGCATATCGGCCACTTCCTCGTCCAGGTCAGTAATGCCGGTGGTCACATCCACCATGAAAATGATCACTTTGGCCTCCGCTATGGCAATTTCTACCTGGGAGCGGATAGCCGATTCAAAAACGTCCTCCGAATGCTTGACGAAGCCGCCGGTATCCACCACGGTGAAAGTCTTGCCGTTCCAGAAGCTGCTGCCGTATTGCCGATCACGGGTCACACCGCTCGTATCGTCAATGATGGCTTGCCGCTCTCCCAACAGACGGTTGTAAAAGGTCGATTTACCAACATTCGGCCGGCCTACGATGGCTACTATGCTGTTGCTCATTTCGCTTTTTTCGGATAAGAGGGCAAAGTTACGGCTTTTTCCGCTGAATGCAGGGGCTTGGGGTTTTTAAAAAAATCGGCTCAAATTTTATGGAATTTCGGCCCTGGCGCGACTACTTAGTAGAAGGCAACATCTGAAAACCAAAAAACTGAAAACATGAACCCCCTGATTCTAGCCATGTTCTGTTTCTGCACCTCCGCAGAAGTCTCCAATTCCAATGGCCACCCGTTCCTTCCCCTCCGCTCACAGGAGTGGGTGACCGCCTCCGGGCAAGTGGCCCGCATCAGCATTGAGCCGGCAGATGCCCCGGCTTATTCTTCCATCCGCGTAGGCGAGCAATTCATGGAATTCCGCGCTGCGCCGCTCTACCATGTTCTGCAAATGAGCCAGGCGTACATGGCACCTTGCCCCCGTACGCCCTACAATTTCGGAAAAGTCCCTGAAGTGCTGCAAGAGTACGAGGATGCGCCCTACAGCTGTGAGGAAGCGCTGTACGAGACCGTTGATTTTTACGCCTCCTGCAGCAATTGCCAGCTGGAGGACCTGCAGGATGTCGTAGTGGATTTCTTGCAACGGGAGCTGTGGCTGCTGCCGGCCAGCGCGCTGGAGTCAGACGAGCGCGTATATGTCTCTCGCTCCCCCTGAATGCCAGGGGAAAAAGTCGGTGCCGAGGCTATGATAAAGCAGTATGGCTCGCTACCCAAACGATTGGTTTTGCGTAAAATGCACAGCTCCACCTGGCTCTGGTACAACCCGCCAAGTCCGCTAGCCTCGGCACCAAACTGTGGCTTACATGATTTCTAACAACTCTACTTCAAAGATCAAAGTCGTGTAGGGGCCGATCTTTTGGCCAGCGCCCCGCGCGCCATAAGCCAAATCAGAAGGGATGTAGAGTTTCCACTTAGCCCCCTCGGGCATCAGCTGCAGGGCTTCAGTCCAGCCTTCGATGACCTGCCCTACCCCAAAGGTAGCCGGCTCGCCGCGCTCCACAGAGCTGTCGAATACCGTGCCATCGATCAAAGTGCCGTGGTAGTGCACCTTTACTTTGCTGTCAGCGGTGGGTTTTTCACCTTCACCCTCCTGCAGGACTTCGTATTGCAGGCCGCTGGGCAGCACTTTTACCTCCGGGCGCTCGGCGTTTTTATCCAGAAAGGCCTGCCCCTCTTGCTTTTTTTCAGCAAACTCAGCCTCTTGCTTGGCACGCATGTGCTGGGTAACGATTTGATTGGCCTGCTCTTGAGAAATCTGGGTCTCCTCCCCATCCAGCACCGCCCGGAATGCCGTGATCAGCGATGTTTTGTCCAATTCCTCAAATCCTTGGCTGTTGAGGTTGTTTGCCATCAGGACCCCCAGCGCGTAGCTCAGAGAGTCCATTTCCTGTGCCTGGGAATAGTTGGTGGTGCTCAGCAGCCCCGCGATCAGGAGCATTGCTGTAATCATGTTGCGCATGTACAATTGAATTTTTTGTTTACGACCTCAAAAACGTTGCGAAGAAAAGAAAATTATGGAGCTTGGGCACATTGCCTGGCTGCCGATTCCGAAAAGCTGGCATTTTCTTGACTATGCTGCCGCCGCCGAGTACCTTGTAGGCAAGTACGCAGGTCGCCCTGCAGCAAGCCAAGCAGCTGGCGGAGAACTTCAAGTGGAAGAGGCGGAGCCGGGAATGGCAGCCCTTCGCCTACAAAGACCTTGGCGCTATGGCCACCATCAGCCGGAACCACGCTGTGGTAGATTTGCCCCGCATTCGGTTCCAAGGGTTTTTCGCCTGTATGGTTTGGCTGTTTGTGCACCTGCTTGGGGTGAAGCATAAGTTCTTCATTTCCCTCAGCTGGACATGCGATGCTTTTACCTACAACCCGTCGCTGCGCCTAATCAGCAGGCGCTGGAAGAAAGTAGTTCCGGCTGATTTAGTATATTGCCAAAAAGGCCCTATGCCAATACTCGACCAATTCCAATTAGAGGGCAAAACCGCCATCGTCACCGGTGCCAGCAAAGGCATCGGCGCTGCCATTGCCCACGCCTTTACGGAAGCCGGCGCCCGCGTTGTACTCTCCAGCCGCAAGCAGGAAGCTGTGGAGGCTGTCGCTGATCAAATCGGGAAAAATGCATTGCCCATCGCCGCCAATGCCGGCGAACCGGAGCAATTGCAGGGGCTCGTGCAACGAACCACCGAGGCTTTCGGCGGCATCGACATCATCGTCAACAACGCTGCTACCAACCCTGTCTTCGGCCCGGTAGAACAAACCGAAAGCTGGGCGTACGACAAGATTATGGCGGTCAATGTAAAGGGCCCCTTCGAGCTCTGTAAGCTGGCGCTGCCCAGCATGAAGGAGCGGGGCGGGGGCGCCATCCTCAACATCAGCAGCGTGGGCGGATTGACGCCCGAGCATCAACTGGGCATATACAGCGTAAGCAAAGCTGCGCTGATTTCCCTGACCAAAGTCCTGGCGCGGGAATGGGGCACCTACGGCATCCGTGCCAACGCCATCTGCCCGGGGCTGATCAAAACCAAATTCAGCGAAGCCCTCTGGAGCAACGAAAAGATCCTGAAGCACACCCTTGCCCAGCTGCCGCTGCCCCGCGTGGGCACCGTAGAAGAAATTGCCGGGCTGGCGTTGTTCCTGGCGGCACCGGCCAGCTCTTACTGCACCGGCGGCGTGTATACGGCGGATGGGGGGTATACGGTGTAGAAATAATGGCTTGCGAGCCTCATAGTTTATCGAACAGTTTTCCCGCTGTATAGTATATGGTTTGATCAAACCGTCGCTCCGGGCTTAAATTTTCTTCACCTCCATTGAGAATGATCTCCTTGAGAATTTCTGGGGGCAAACTAGGATTGGAGCGGCGAGGAGAATTCATATATGCCCTGGTCACTTTGCCATTTAAAGCGAATTCTTTATCACTCTGATGACCGAAAGCCATTTCTGTGTATATTTTTCCGATACTCGCCTTTTGGCTGCTGGCCAATTCATAGAGTATGCGTACTAACCTGGCAGAGCTCCTAAGATACCTGTTCACTGTTTTGGATTTACTATTCGAACGCTCGATGAATGGCCGACATAATGCAAAATCGCTCCAGACAAACAAGTCAAAGGCATTGTCATCGAGAAAGGGTGACTTACCTTTAGTCTTCCAAACCGGCTGGAGCAGAAATGGCTGTTGTTTTTTGTAAAAAGAGTACTGAAAACGATTCAACGCCTCAACTATTTCATTCTGCAGGGAAGATATTTCAACAATATTGTCCTAATGGTTAATATCTCGGCAAAGTGGCTCGAATATATCTCTTAGCTCTCCAAAGGATTTTTCACAGGAACTTGCCATACCTAAAGCGCAATAGGAGGTGGTCGCTGGCCGGACGACAAGCTCTGCCCCCCAATCACGTTCAGCATCCTGGAAGGTAGACGAGTCCGGAATTACAGTTAGCTTAATTTCCAATGCCCGCCTGAAAAGATTGGCTTCTTTAACAACGAGATCGATGTTACGTATATCGTCAAAAGAATACTTCTGGTATGGCTCGTATTTAGATTCAAATTGAAAGTTTGTTGCCTTTTTATTGGAAGCTGCAACATTGAACACTTGATCTATAGAAATCTCATCTGCTACTACACGCTGTTGATCATCCAATTTAAGATAAACAGCTCTTCTTTTCTTATCCCTCATGTAACAAGCCAAGGCAGCAGGAAAAGTACTGTTGAATTGATTCTTCCCCCACAAGTCCTTCCCTTTTCTGTTAGACCGTTGAATACCATAGAGGCTTGGCTCCGCCATAAGCTAAAACATTTTGATGCAAATAAAAATATTTTGTTTTCAAAAGCTTTTTTTTCAAACCAAATTTGGTGTATATTGTCCTTTCCTAAACTACCTTTAACTAAGCAAAAAGTATATTTTTTCCATGAGAATCGCTGATCTATTCGCTGGATGTGGGGGCATGAGCTTAGGCTTTTCAGATGCCGGACACAAAGTAGTAAAAGCTTACGACAGTTGGCTGGAAGCGGTTAATTGTTACCGCGACAACTTCTCCCACGAAATAGCTCAGGCCGATTTGACCGATGTCAAGCAGGTTGTGTCGGATTTGAAAAACCTGGGTGTAAATGCCATCATTGGCGGCCCTCCCTGCCAAGACTTCAGCCAAGCCGGGAAAAGGACAGAAGGGCAAAGAGCCTCCCTTACTTATTCATTCACAATGATCGTTGAAGGGGTTCGCCCTAATTGGTACGTCATGGAAAATGTGGAGCGTACCATGAAAAGCCAAGCTTATAAAAAAGCACGTGAGGCCCTGAAGAACGCAGGTTACGGAATCACAGAAATCATCCTTGATGCCAGCTACTGCGGAGTTCCACAAAAACGGAAGCGCTTTTTCTCCATAGGAAGGCTTGAAGAGGCAGACGGCTTTTTATTAGCAAGAATCGAAGCCCACAAATCAAAAACGCCTACCACGCTCAGAGATTACTTTGGAGAGGAGCTTGGCCTGGAATACTACTACCGACACCCAAGGAATTACAACCGACGAGGTATATTTTCGATAGATGAACCCGCCCCTACCATACGCGGTGTGAATCGTCCGGTACCTGCTGGATATAAAGGACATCCCAATGACCCCGTCCCCATATCGGACAAAATCAGGGCGCTGACTGTGCAAGAGCGTGCAATGGTGCAGACTTTTCCAAAGGATTTCAAGTTCAACGCCACTAAAACTAATGTTGAACAACTTATAGGCAATGCCGTGCCTGTGAAGCTTTCCAAATTTATTGGCCTGCGCATTCTAGAGCATGAGGAAGGCGTTCCTCTACCACCGCAAAAATCTGATCAGCAACTCCGCCTGAGCTTTACAGCAGCTTCACCCTCTTGATTTGCTCCTGCATTTAACAAACTAAAACCTCAAGCCCGCTCCTCCCACAGCCGGGCAATTTCAATGATGGTGCGCACTGCCGCCTGCATATCCTGCACGGAAGACCACTCCTCCTTGGAGTGGAACGCGTACTCGCCGGCAAAAATATTGGGGCAGGGCAGCCCCATGAACGACAAACGGGAACCGTCCGTGCCGCCGCGGATGCTCCGCTTCAGGGGCTCTACCCCGGCGCGGCGCATGGCTTCTTCAGCGTATTCCGCCACCTGCGGGTAGCGGCGCAGCACCTGCTTCATATTGCGGTACTGCTCTGTGGCCTTCAGCTCCGCTTTGGAATTGGGGTAATGCTCCATCACGCCATCTACAATCCGGCGCAGCTCCTCCTGATGAGCCGCCAGCAGTTCATCCTCGAAATCCCGCAGAATGAGCGAGATTTGAGCTTCTTCCGCCGCCCCGCTCATGCTTACTGGGTGGATGAAGCCCTCTTTGCCCTCCGTAGTCTCCGGCGAAAGCCGGTCTTTGGGCAAGGCCGCCACGATATCCGCGGCGATTTTGAGCGCGCTCTCCAGCTTGCCCTTGGCGAAGCCGGGGTGGATGCTGACGCCCGTAATTTTGATGTCAACGGCATCCGCCGAAAAGGTCTCGTCTTCCAGGCTGCCCAGGCGCTCGCCGTCTACGGTATAGCCAAAGTCTGCTCCTAGCTTATCCATATCCACATGGTCTACGCCATGGCCGACTTCCTCATCCGGCGTAAACAAAATGCGGATGGGCCCGTGCTTGACCTCCGGATGGTTGAGCAGAAAGTGAGCGGCATCCATGATTTCCGCCACTCCCGCCTTGTTGTCGGCTCCGAGCAATGTCTTGCCGCTGGCTGTCACGATATCGTGCCCGGTTTTTTGCGCCAGCTCCGGGTGCTGCGCGGGGTCGATGCGCACCGTAGGGTCGTCGGGCAAACTCAGTACGCCCCCCTTGTAATGCTCGTGCACGATAGGCTTGACGTCCTTGCCGCTGCAATCCGGAGCAGTATCCACATGGGAGCAGAAGCAAATGGTGGGTACCTCTTTGTCGGTATTGCCGGGTATGGTAGCATATACATAGCCGTATTCGTCAAGCTCGGCATCGGCAACGCCCATCTCCTTCAGTTCCTGCACCAGCAGCTGGCTGAAGCCCTTCTGCTTTTCGGTGGAGGGAAAAGTATCCGAGGCTGGGTCGGATTGGGTATCTATCTGCACGTACCGCAGAAAGCGGTCGAGCACGGTATGCTGTATATCGAGTGCCATAATTTTTTGCTGACAAAATAAGGAGGATATGGGGAAGGGAAAAATGGGATGGGGCTTTGGTTGCCAGATTTGCTGGCTTTTGAAAACGGCTTGGCCATCTGCATTCCAGCAGTTTGCCCGGTCCAGACCGTTAGCGTCTGGGATGCCCTTGCTTACCGACGAGGCTGCGCTTTGTCGGCATCCGAGATGCGGGGCAAGCGGCGATCCTAACTATACCCCCCTCGGGCGCTAGAGGTAAAAGTTGTCGAACTCACCGAAGATTCGTTTTTGGAAACCGAAAGGTTCTTCTACCGTGACAAGCCAGGGTTAAGAATGCTG
>CAYNIT010000112.1:0-13152 GCA_964397205.1 uncultured Phaeodactylibacter sp.
TAGATTTTAGTTTTCTCCATTTTCAGGCACTCCCCATAATCGCCGGCATAACCCATTTCCTACCCTTCCATCGCCTGATAGTAAGTAATGTTGATGTTTTTCACCTCCGAGATTGGAATCATGAAATAGTCCCCGAGCACATTGTAGTAGCGGTCGTCTTGGTCCCTTGTCATGACGCTGGTATCCTTCAATGTGACATCGACATCTTTTTCCGTGAGTACTTTCTTACTCGTAGTCAGGGAGGGCTACCCATTCATAATCAAAGCTTTAAGGCGAACCTTAGGAAAACAGGCTGCTGCGCAACCCAAAAGTGTACAAATGTGTATCTTTACTGAATCTAGTATCGACAAAGCATACTTTAGCAGACAGCATGGAAGATACCCTACACATTCCCAAGTCTATGATCTACGAAATGGTAGATGGGCATCCGATCTATTACAAAGGGTATAAAACGCTTCTGCAAAACCCTGCAAAGCCTCGGGAAGCGGTGGGAAGCAGTTTGTTACAATCGCTGATTATTTCCAAAATGGTCATACTGCTTCATGAGTACCTTTAGAGCAAGTACATCGTCTTGACCAACGAAATCGGTATACGTTTTTCAAAAGGCAACTTATGAGGAATATGATATAGAGAGATCACCCTTTTGATTTGCAAAAGAGAACAGAACCACAATACCAATGAAAAAGATATTTGACCCCAAAACCATCGCCGTAATTGGCGCCTCTAACAACGAAGGGAGCGTAGGATACGCCTTGATACGAAACATGATCGGCTCGGGTTTTAAAGGTACGGTTTACCCCATCAACTACAAGCACAAGAGCGTCTACGGCGTACGCAGTTACGCCACCCTGAAGGACACGCGGGATGAAATTGACCTGGCGATAATTGCTACGCCCGCTGCCACCGTCCCGGATATCGTCCAAGAATGCGGCGAACACGGGGTGGGGGGCATTGTAATCATTTCCGCCGGCTTCATGGAAGCGGGGGAAGACGGCAAGCAGAAAGTCGAAAACATTCTGGAAACAGCCCGGAAGTACGACATGCGGATCATCGGCCCCAACTGCCTGGGCTTTATAAAACCTTCCATAAAGCTGAACGCCAGCTTTGCCAATAAGATGGCGCTCCCCGGCAAAATTGCCTTCATTTCTCAGAGCGGGGCCTTGTGCACGGCTATCCTCGACTGGTCGGTGGAGCAAAATGTAGGATTCAGCCACTTCGTCTCCATCGGTTCTATGGTAGATGTCGGTTTCCACGATCTGATCGATTACTTCGGCGCCGACCCAGGCACCAATAGCATTGTCATTTACATGGAGTCCCTGACGAACGCCCGGAAGTTTATGAGTGCCGCCAGGGCTTTTTCCAGGACCAAGCCAATCATTGTCCTCAAGGCGGGCAAGAGTTCGGCGGGTGCCAAGGTAGCGATGTCCCATACCGGCACCCTGGCCGGCAACGACCGAGCTTTCGATGCTGCCTTCAAACGGGCGGGGATTATCCCAGTCAGTGATATCGAAGAATTATTCAATGCGGCGCAGGCGCTGGCGATGCAGCCGCGGCCACAGGGCAACCGTCTGGCCATCGTTACCAATGCGGGCGGCCCGGGCGTGCTGGCTACCGACCGCATCGTCCGCCTGGGCGGCAAGATGGTGGAGCTGTCCAGCGACACCCTTGAAAAGCTCAATGAAGCGCTTCCGCCCGTATGGAGCCACGGTAACCCCGTGGACGTACTCGGAGACGCTGGTGCCGACCGCTACTACGCCGCCGCCGAAGCCTGCCTGCAAGATCCGAATGTGGACGGCCTGCTCGTCATCTTAACCCCACAAGCCATGACCGACCCGGCAGCTATTGCCCGGGAAATCGCCCGCGTCTCCCGCAATCATAAAAAGCCGGTACTTGCTTCTTGGATGGGAGAAACGGATGTAGCGGAAGGCCGTGATATTCTGGAGGATGGGGACGTGCCGGTTTACCGGGTCCCCGAAAATGCCGTCAACACCTTCATGAATATGTACTGCTACACCCGGAATATCGAAGCACTCTACGAAACGCCGGCCACCATCCCCCATGAGTTCGAACCCGCCAAGGATGAAAACCGGGCCCTGCTCGACCGCATCATCAAAGAGCAGCGATTTGTATTGACAGAAGAAGAAGCCAAGGACGTGCTGGTCAACTACCAGATTCCGGTCACCCAAAACACCATCGCCACCACGGCGGAAGAAGCAGCCGACATGGCGGAGCAAATTGGCTTCCCGCTGGCCATGAAGATTGCTTCTCCGGACATCACCCACAAGACGGACGTCGGGGGAGTCGTCTTGCACATCGATAGCCGGGAAAAAGCAAAAAGAGAGTTTGCAGATATCGTCGGCAGGGCAAAAGCGGCCAAACCCGATGCCGATATTCACGGCGTGCTCGTCGAAGAAATGGTTTCCAAAAGATACGAGCTGATCATCGGTTCCAAAAAGGACCCCATCTTCGGGCCGGTGATCGTCTTCGGGATGGGCGGCGTTGCCGTAGAGGTATTCAAGGACCTCAATGTCGGGCTGCCCCCCATGAATATGGCCCTCGCCCAGCGGCTGATCGAAGATACCAAGATATACCAGCTCCTCAAAGGGTACCGGGGAATGGAAGGGGTGGACATCAAATCGATACAGTTTTTGCTGTACAAGTTTGCCTACTTGGTCATGGATTTCCCCGATATCAAAAGCATCGATATCAACCCCTTTGTAGTCGATGAATCGGGTGGCCTCGTATTGGACGCCAAGGTCATCCTCGATGAGGAAGTAGCCGGCGAGGAAATCAAGCCTTATTCGCACCTCGTCATTTCGCCTTATCCGCAGGAACACACCTTCGATTACCGCCTGCGAGACGGCACCGAGGTCGTTATCCGCCCAATCCGGCCCGAAGACGAACCCCTGGAGGAGGCCTTCTTCGGAAAGCTGTCCAAACAAACCCAGTACTACCGCTTCTTCGGCTTGGTCGGTGATGTCAACCACGAACTGCTGATCCGCTACACGCAGATCGACTACGACCGCGAGCTGGCACTGATTGCCGAAATCGAAAATGAAAGCGGTGAAAAGGAGATGATCGGCGTAGTCCGGATGGTGAACGACGCTGATGAGAAGAGCGCCGAATTTGCCATCGTAGTGGCCGACAAGTGGCAGGGGCAGGGCCTCGGCAATTACATGACCGACCTGATCTTGAATATCTTCAAAGAGCGGGGCATCGAAAGGATATACGCCAATGTCCTTCAGGCGAATACGACGATGCTGCACATGTTCAGAAAACGTGGTTTTGCCATAAAGAATATCGATTTTGAGTCTTCCTACGCAGAGCTGAAGCTGGGCAAGTACGAAATGCAGCCTGAGCTGGGGAAAGGGGATTGATAAGCCTGGGTATTCCTGAAAAATGTAACCTCCAGATGGCTTTCACCGGTGCCCAAACTCCAGGTGATCCTCCCAGGCGGGAAATCATGGAAGTCAGGGTTCTTATTTTACTTGCGCTTTCGTCTTGTGCTGACTGCTTCTACTGCTGTCTCGGGCTTTATTCTGGAGCCCGGCGGCTTCAGTCGCGGGAACGGCAAATGGCAATCATAAATTCTCCAGCCACTCCCGCGC
Organism: uncultured Phaeodactylibacter sp.; assembly: GCA_964397205.1. Classification (GTDB taxonomy): domain Bacteria; phylum Bacteroidota; class Bacteroidia; order Chitinophagales; family Saprospiraceae; genus Phaeodactylibacter. The sequence continues at coordinate 3,609 of CAYNIT010000112.1, forward strand.
ATTCACGAAAGCCTGCATCCAGGGGGAAACCTCATCTTGCCGCTCTTTTGGGTAATGTGCCCAGTTCCAAGGGAAGATAGACCGCTCAATGTGCGGCATCGTGACCAAGTGCCGGCCATCCGGGCTCACCAGCATAGCCGTATTGTAGGTGCTGCCGTTGGGGTTGGACGGGTAGCCTTCGTAAGCGTACTTGGCGACGATGTTGTAGTCGGTTTCTGGTAAGCTCAGGTTGAACTTGCCTTCGCCGTGGGAAATCCAAACACCCAGCGTGCTGCCCTCCAAGTTGGATAGCATGACCGAATCGTTCTTGCCGACTTTCACCGAAGTGAATCCGCTTTCGTGCTTGTGGGAGTCGTTAAAGTCCATCAGCGGGTGGGGGGCCTGCCCCGGGTAGATCAATCCCAGCTCCATGAATAGCTGGCAGCCGTTGCAAATGCCGACCGACAGCACGTCCTCGCGGGCGAAAAACTGCTCCAGCGCCTTCTTGGCATTGGCGTTGTACTTGAACGCGCCCGCCCACCCTTTGGCAGAGCCCAGTACGTCCGAGTTGGAGAAACCGCCTACCGCGCCTAAAAATTGGATATCTTCCAGCGTCTCCTTGCCGCTCATCAGGTCGGTCATGTGCACATCCCGTACCTCAAACCCCGCTAAGTACAGCGCATGTGCCAGTTCGCGCTCTGAGTTGCTTCCCTTCTCGCGCAAAATAGCCGCTTTGGGTTTGGGCCTGTCAGCATGTAGAGCTGGGAAGGCACCAGTAAAAGCGGCTGGAAATTCATACCGCAGCGGCTGCTTTTTGTAATTGGCGTAGCGTTGGTCGGCTAAGCCGCCGGCCGTTTGTTTTTTATCCAGTAGCCAGGAGGTTTCGTACCAAGCATCCCGCAGTTTGGGGATGTCAAACCGGTGTTGCGCCTTCCCGTTTTTGATGTATAGCGTATCTCCCGTTGTTACTGTGCCGATGCGGTGGCAGGGGATAGGGAAGTTGCTCAATTCCTCTGCACCCGCCTCGTCTTTCAGTTGAATGATGACCCCCGCATTCTCCGCAAACAATACTTTCACGCTGTCCTGCTCGCCTAGGCCACTCAGGTCCACCTTTGCCGCCAAGTCCGTATCGGCAAAACACATCTCCAATAAAGTCGTGATCAACCCGCCGGAGGCCACATCGTGCCCGGCTACTACGGCACCTTTCTTAATGAGTTCTTGCAACGCGTTAAAGGTAGCCGCCAGCTTTTGAGCGTCCTTAATATCCGGCCCTGCTTGGCCGATCTTATTACGGATTTGCGCAAATGAACTGCCGCCCAGTTGGAAATCGTCTTGCGATAGATTGAGGTAGTACACCGGCCCGCCGTCTTTCTGGAATACCGGCTCCACCACCCGATTGATATCCGAACATACCCCGACGCTAGAAATGACTACGGTTCCCGGTGCCAACACATCGCCGTCCGGGTATTTCTGCTTCATAGACAGGGAGTCCTTGCCCGTCGGTACATTAATGCCGAGCTCGATACAAAAATCAGACACCGCTTGCACCGCCTCGTACAGGCGCGCATCCTCGCCTTCGTTGCGGCAAGGCCACATCCAGTTGGCAGATAGGGAAACAGATTTCAATCCCTCCTCCAGCGGCGCCCAGACGAGGTTGGTCAGCGCTTCGGCTATGGCGTTCCGGGATCCGGCCTTCGGGTCGATCAGGGCGTTCACGGGGGCATGCCCGATGGAGGTAGCAACGCCTTTTGGGGTGTCGAAACCCAGCGCCATCACCCCGCAGTTGTTCAGGGGTAATTGCAGCGGGCCCGCGCACTGCTGTTTGGCGACCAAGCCGCTTACGCAACGGTCCACTTTATTGGTCAGCCAGTCTTTGCAAGCCACCGCCTCTAAGCGCAGGACTTGCTCTAAGTAAACCTGCAGTTGGCTAGGCTCGTAATCGATATCTTCGTAATGGCGCTCCACCGCCTGATCTTCCATAATGGTCTTGGGGGAACTGCCAAACAGGTCGGTCAGCCCCAAATCCAATGGCTTTTCCCCTTTCGAGTTAGAAACGACCGTAAAGCGCATATCGCCAGTCACCTCGCCGACCAGATACAATGGCGCACGCTCGCGCTCGGCGATTTTTTGCAGCAGCGGCAGGTCCTCCGCGCCTACAATCAGCCCCATGCGTTCCTGCGACTCATTGCCGAGGATTTCTTTAGCAGAAAGCGTGGGGTCGCCGATGGGCAAGGCATCAAGGTCGATGCGGCCGCCTGTCTCTTCCACCAGTTCGGAAAAGCAGTTCAGGTGCCCACCGGCTCCGTGGTCGTGAATGGCGACGATGGGATTATTTGCGCTTTCTACCAAATTGCGGACCGTATTGGCGACCCGCTTTTGCATCTCCGGGTTGGAGCGCTGCACGGCATTGAGCGTAATGCCCATATCGAATGCCCCCGTGTCGGCGGAGGAAACCGCCGCCCCACCCATACCGATGCGGTAGTTGTCCCCACCCAGCAAAACGATCTTGTCCCCTTTCTGGGGTGTCTCTTTCAGGGCTTGGCCCGCAATGCCGGAGCCAACGCCTCCCGCCAGCATGATTACCTTGTCAAAACCCAGTTTGCGGGCGTGCTCGGCGTGCTCGAAGGTCAGCAAAGAGCCGGCGATCAGCGGCTGGCCAAATTTGTTGCCAAAATCGGAAGCGCCGTTAGAGGCCTTGATCAGGATGTCCATGGGCGTCTGATACAGCCATTCGCGTTCGGGCATGGCTTTTTCCCAAGGGCGGTTTTCCAATAAGCGGGAGTACGCAGTCATATAAACCGCTGTCCCCGCCAAAGGCAAGGAACCAATACCGCCCGCCATGCGGTCCCGGATTTCGCCTCCGCTACCCGTAGCTGCCCCGTTGAAAGGCTCTACGGTAGTCGGGAAGTTGTGGGTCTCCGCCTTCAGGGAAACCACCGTATCCACTTCCTTTTTCTGGTAGTTGGAGGGCGCATCGGGCCGCTCCGGCGCAAACTGCTGCAACTTCGGCCCCTTGAGAAAAGCGACGTTGTCCTTATAGGCTGATACGATGCTGTTGGGGTGCGCTTTCGACGTCTTTCTGATCATGGAAAACAGGGAATCCGGCTGTTCCTGCCCGTCGATCACAAAACTGCCGTTGAAGATCTTATGGCGGCAGTGCTCACTGTTGATTTGCGAAAAGCCAAACACCTCCGAGTCGGTCAGCTTGCGGCCGATACGCTCAGCCACCTGCTCTAGGTAGGCCACTTCCTCTTCGCTGAGCGCCAGCCCTTCCGCCGCATTGTAAGCCGCGATATCGTCCACCTGCCGGATAGGCTCCGGTTGGATGTCAATGGTAAACAGCTCCTGATTCAGCCCCGCGAAGCGCTGGTTCAGCATGGGGTCAAAGTCGGTCTCGTCCTTTAGCGGGGTATATTGCTCGATCCGCCGGATGCCCGCAATGCCCATGTTCTGTGTAATCTCCACCGCATTGGTACTCCAGGGCGAGACCATAGCCGCCCGGGGGCCGACGAAGCTGCCACGTACCGCATCGGTCTCTAACAAGGGTTGATTCCCAAAAAGCCAGGTAAGCTTGGGAATCTCCCTTTCCGAAAGGGGCTCTGTGGCCTGGACTGCGAATACGATGCGTTGGGGGGCTCCGAAGAAGTGGATCATCAGCTGTGGGTTTAAAAATTTGCGCAAAGGTCGCTCCTTCAGGCTAAATTGCCAAGGTTTTGCGAAGGGGAGTCGGGGCCGAATGTTGCCTGGCTGGTTTTTTCCTTTCCCTGTTGTACTAGCTGTTGGCCGACCGGTTTTTTAGAATACGGGCACTCAGCCGGCCAAATCCGCAGCCCGCGCTACAGGCATTTTGCTTCTGCCCGAAGCGCACAGCAATTAGAGGAGGAGCTCAATCGCCTGAGGGGAAGTCTGCCCTGATGAGCATTCAAGCTTACGAGCAGGGGCATGATTGGATAGTAATGGCTATCTGACTGCCAAGCAGGGCGTGTACGATCGGGAAGGGAAACTGGATTGCTTCCGTTCCTATCCCGACCGGCGAGCAGGGTACAAGCATACAGCTGGAATCGGCTGGTTCTGGATACTTTGTATTCCATCTTGGATCGGAATAGGACCTGATCCGGTTGATTGACTACAAATACCGCAACCACCACTGCTCCGGATGTGCCATCTTATGGCTTTGGTACCAACGGCATACGGGATAGAGCAGGGCAATCGCCAGGGCCCAAACTGCGTAGACCACCCAAAGCGGGAAGCCGTAGCCCTCGGGTCAACAGGAAGCGGCTCAGCTTCCGGTTGTCTCGCATCTTATGCCGGTTCAGATAGATGGATACGCCCGCTAATAGGACAAAGGCTGGGGCGCACAGGTGGGTGATCCAGCGCGTAAAAAACAGAGCGGGCGTGGTGGTCTCCAGATCAAGCGGATTGTTCAAAAAGGAGCCGTAGTAAAAGAAATACCGCACATGGTCCAGGACCATCAGTATCATGACCATCCCGCGCAGGAAGTCGATGGCGTAAATGCGCTGCCGGCGGCGCTGAAAAGCTTCGGTTTGGGCAAGATTAGCATTCATACTGAGGTCAGCATCGGTTTTGAGCAGGCTTTTTTAGCCTGAGCCAGATGGTAGGCAGGCCAAACCGGCGCAGGCAACAAGCGCCTGCCACACGGGTTGGCCTGAAGATACCATTAATTAGGAATAGCAAAATGCTTGCGATAAGTAGGCGGCGTGATGACCACGTACTCCTGCACTTCCATACCGGTCATTTTAGACAGGGTTTTCTCCCGGATTTGCTTCATGACAGAACTGCCGTAGGCTATTTTCAAGGCTTTGTCGGCGGCTTCCTTGCTGTCAAACCAAGTGTGCACCATCAAGTGGAACGGGAGTTCCGAATCGTCGGTAGCGGAAAAATTGTAGGAGTACCCTTGAATATCCGGCAGGCCGATCACCCGTTGAATGTAATGCTTCATAGTGGTCAGCTGCATATCCTCAAACTCCATATCCGGCTGCTTCATGCACAGGTAGGTAGCCTTATAGCCATCTTTCCAGGCCGGCTTATCCGGATATACCATCATGACTTCCTCTGAGACGACCATCGGCGGGAATTCCGCGAATAGCTCATTCGCATCAGCCAAGGCCGGCTGAGCCTCCTCCGATTCCATCGCGGCCTGAAAAGCGGCTTCGTCTTCAAACCAAAGCTCGGCTATGGCATCGTAGGGCGGCTCCTCCTGCTCGCTGCCGTACAGCTCGGGCTTGGGGAAATTGACGATATATCCCTTGAGCCCGGGCATGGCAGCCGCCAGAGGGATGTGGGTTTCCAGCATGTAGTCGATGAATTCCTGCTGGCTCATATCCTCCTTCTTCGTGTCAAAGAAGGTGACCTTGTAGTATTGCTTGTCATAGGACTGCGCCCGCAGGCTCGTCAATCCAGCAAGCATCCCCAGGCTAAGCAACCAGACAGCAGCGGTTTTAAAAATGGCGTTTTTCATAATGTGTAAAGCGTTTATTTAAAAAATGTAAACTCATTCTTAACGCATTTCTGCACCCCATTGCCTTCTTGTTAAGTATTCTACAGAATGCCCCCTCGGGCCTTCTGTAAGTCTTATATTCCTAGTAACTTTAGGGGAGGGTGTATAGGAATTACAATCGCTAAATAAGCGCTGCCCCGTCAGGGAGCCGTCAAAGAGCTTAATATGGAGGATATTACTAGCGTGAAAGAAACGTCAAAACCGCAGTTGCGCCTGAAACTGCAGGGGCATCCGAACATTTGGTACCAAGGAGAAGAGCTAACGGCTCTGCGCGCGGTCAAAGCCCGGGCGCTGCTGTACTTCCTGATCGTGGAATGCCAGGTGAACGGGCAGGCGAGTTTTCCTAAAGAAAGACTGGCGGAAATGCTCTGGCCAGGGATGCCGATTCCTTCGGCTCTGCAAAACCTGCGGCAGACTGTATATCGCATCCGTAAAGCTGTACCCTCAGCGGGCCAGGAGGCTCCCCTCATTCTTACCGACCGTCAGCAGGTAGCGCTCAATGAGCAGGTCGGCCTGGCTTCAGATTTGTCCTGGTTGGCTAATAATGAAATGGGGGAAGCACCGGATAGCGCTGTAGAAAATGCCTTGGCCCAATTGTCGCCTCCCTTGCTGGAACACTTTTCTGTACCAGATGCTTCCGGTTTTGATGAGTGGGTGGACAGCATGCGGGAACGCCTGCGGCGCAGAAAGGCCGAGTGGCTGCAGGCCCTAGTCCGGCGGTATGCTGATCAGCCGGAAGCAGCACTGCCCTTTGCTGAACACCAGGTTCAATTGCTGCCCTACGATGAGGCCAGTATGCGTGATTACCTGCAGCTGCTCCAACGGGCTGGCAAGCACCATCAGGCCAAGCGCAGCTACCAGTTTTTTGCTGAAAAGCTGCAGCGCGACCTGGGGCAGGCCCCTACTGCTGCTCTTGCTCATTGGCCTACCGCTTCGCAGCCTGCCGATCCCCGGGAAAAGCCGATACAAAATGGAGATATCCCCACCCCAAAGTCTGCGTTGGGCAAGTACGGTGTATTAGCGGGCGCTCTGCTGTTGCTGGCCTTTTGGCTGGGCAGCCGGTTTTTGCCCCAGCGGCCGGAACCGGCAAGCTGGCGCATTGCAGTACTCCCCTTTGACAATCATACGGACAACGCCTTCTTGGCCGACGGCCTGACCGATGAGCTCATCATTGCTTTGTCTAAAGTGGACGGCATCACCACCATCTCCCGGCAAGCCTCTGCCCGGTACAAGGGCACCGACAAATCCTTGCGACAAATTGGCGAAGAGCTCGGTGTGCCCTACTTGCTCAAGGGAGCATTGTCCGAGCAGGAAGGAGGCTGGTACGTGCGGGTAGAGCTTGCCGCTGTGGAAGACGGCCATCTGGTATGGTCCGATGGCTTCCACCAAAAAGAAGAAAAAGTATTCCTCTTCCAGCAGAGCATTTCCCGGGAGGTCATCCGCAACCTCACCGGCAGCCTGGATTTAACCGGGGGGTATTTGGTACTTCCCCCTACCGAAAACTACCAGGCCTATAATGCCTATCTCAAAGGGCGCAATCTTTCCTATTTCGCCCATCCGGATTCTCTGGAAAAAGCCCTTACGCTTTTTAAAAAAGCCACCGCCCTGGATCCAGACTTCAGCCTCGCTTACAATGAGCTGGCTAAAGTGTACTGTACCATGGCCGGCAGCTGGGGCGACAAACGCATTGAGGAGGTGTACCCAAAAGTAAGGGCTGCCCTGGACGCTATCGTCGGTGACCCTAATCTGGAAAGCTCCTACTACCACAACTTGGGCTGGATGGCTTTTTGGATGCTCGACATACAGCAGGCAGAAAGCTACCTCCGCCGCAGTTTGTCTATCGACAATAAGGAGGAGTACGCCATTGGCGGGCTCGCCATGGTTTTATGCCTGCAGGGCCGGTATGAAGAATCGGAAGCCCTCGCCAAGCAGGGGCTGGTAGATAACCCCCATCTCTTTTGGAACTACTTTGCGCTGGCGCAAACCCATTACTACGCTGGAGAATGGGACAAAGCGGCGGCCGCCCTGGAAAAAGGGCTCGGCCTGTACGACCGCCACGCGGCCAGTATTGGCCTGCGCGCCAATATGTATACGCTTCAGGGGCAGCCCGGGCAGGCGATCGAGTACTTGCAGTCTATGCAGGACGAGCCATTAGAACAGTGGGGCAGCAATTTGCTGGGCTTCTTAGGGCTGGCCTACCTCGCACAGGGGGAACACGGCCGGGCTATGGAGTTGTGCCAAACTCTGGAAACCCGCCACCGCGCCGGAGAGAAATACTGCGCCAGAAATGCTGCCAAGATCTACGCTGCCGCCGGCCAGCCCGGCCAAGCCATAAGCCTCCTGGAAGAGGCCTTGGAGCAGCGCGACAACGAACTGAACTGGATTGGCGTGGATTATGCCTTCCGCCCCCTGCACAATGAGCCACGCTTTCAGCGGATTTTGCGGGCGCTGGGGTTGGAGGGAGTGCTGCAGTAGTGGCTTTAGCAATTGGGAACCGTGCCATACAGCACCATCCGCCTACCCGTCTAGTGTTGGATGCAGGCTCATTTCCGGCCCTGAAGGACTTCACTGCCTTTCGTCGTTTCGACTTTAGGGCGGGTTTCTGACTTTTGTCTAGCCTTAGAATGCTGCCCGGATAAGAGGGACAGGTAACTGTACCCTTCGCCACTAGTTAATGGCCGTGGGAGGAAGCGCCTTCTTGAGTTGGTAGAAAATACCGCCTTCGCTGTGGGACCATATCGGCGCCCGCACGCCAATCCGGATCAGCCCCCGGTTGATCCAGAAGTTGCAGGTGCTGAAGGCATGGTAAGCGCCTTTTGCTTCGTAGAAGTTATCGTTGGAGGTGTAGCCGACACCGGGAACATGAATGACTTGGCCTCTCTCTTCCTGGAAATAGCTGCAAATGTAGCCGCACAATTGCAAGTATTGTTCAGCGCTGAGGTGGATGCGCTCGAGGCGCTTTTGATCCTTCGGCAAGGCAGGATGCGCCGTAATGTGCATGAGGGTGGGGCTTGGCATCAGCATTGCCCGGGCAGCAACCTTTAGGCTCAGGTTTTTCCATTCGTCTACTTCCAGGTAAAAGCCCCGGTCGCCCCAGCCAATACCGAGGTAGCTCTGTTCGGTGAAGGGCGTTTCGTAGTGGCGGTCATCCAGCACCTCCTTCCAATTAAAATAGGGGGAGATGCTGGGCAGAATGTAATCTACATGCACTCCGTTGGACACCACATAGATTTCAATATCCTGCTTTGTATTCTGGTATCGCCGGTTGGCAGGGATGGTAAAGCACAAAAGGCCGAGCAGGCTGTACAGCATGACGAAAGCAAGAAAACCGGCCAGCATCCAGCCTATAATTGTCAGAAATACCATTTGTTAAAAATTTCCGCAAAAAACGCTCTTAATTGTTACCAAGATGAGTTGTGATTGCTAATTATTTGTTAAGTCTCTCTGCTCGCTTTTCCGGCTCAACTCAGTAACAAGGAAGAAGCAATGAGGCCCATTAAAAAGTAGGTGACGGTATGTACGACGATCGTTTTTATGGCCAACGAGCCAAAGCCAGGAGCAGTTTTTTCCATAGGGAGCAGGGGTTTCAGTAGGCAATAAGATACAAGGTAGTAGCCGCTGCCATAGTGATAAAAGTCAGCTCAGCACCTGCTTTTTCTCGCCAAAGCTCATCTTCCACGCCAGGATCCGCTCAACAATCCAATATTCCGATGTCCAAAGTGTTCTTAATTTAAATAGTTTAAGGCTGTATTCAGTCTCCAGACTGGATACGACCATCCCCCCGTCTTTGACGGAAGTAGAAGCCATCATTCGAAAGGTAGTTACCGAAGTTTGAGGTCGTAAAAAATCCCCCGCTGTTCTTAGTTTGATATACGCCTCAGTTGTTATAGATTGAAGCGCTATACTCAAAACACTTCCACAAGCTCAAAGGCAACGCTGCAAGTCGGTTGCACCGACGCGCCGCTATCAATCCTAGTCAAAACCGTAGCAAGTTGCACTTGCGGTAAAATCTAATCCCGCGGATCGATGTAACCAAGTAAGCTCCCT
>CAYNIT010000113.1:0-13103 GCA_964397205.1 uncultured Phaeodactylibacter sp.
GGTACAGACCCGCAGCGAGCGGCGCCGGCCTGGCAATACACAGAAATGGGGGCGGTCTTTTGTTTCTGCAAGGCTATAGTTATTTATCCTTTTTAAAGATAGGGCAAAACCGGAAAGGATGCAATACTTAGCTGGTCCGGGATCGTTGCTGCAAGTTACAATTGGCAGCCCCTTTTTCCACCCTGCAAGCGAAAATTCGCTATCTTTCCTATTCCTAACCAAAGCGACTTTGAGCTATGCCCTACGATTACATCATAGTTGGTGCTGGATCTGCCGGCTGCTTGCTGGCGAACCGGCTGTCCGCCGATCCCCGTTGCAGGGTGCTGTTGCTGGAGGCGGGGGGTGCCGACCGCGATGCCAACATTCAAATACCAGCTGCATTCAGCAAGCTATTCCGCAGCCCTCTTGACTGGGGCTACGATACGGTGCCGCAGCCGGGCATGAACAACCGGTGTCTCTATCAGCCCCGAGGTAAGGTTTTGGGTGGCAGCAGCAGCATTAATGCCATGATTTACATCCGTGGGCACCGGGCTGATTACGATGGCTGGGCTGCCCTGGGCAACACGGGCTGGGATTACGCCTCCGTCTTGCCTTACTTTCGAAAGCACGAGCGCAACCTGGAGTTTAAAGATGAATACCACGGCACAGCTGGAGAGCTGACGGTCAGCCCGTCCCGGCACCGCCACCCCATAAGCCGCGATTTGCTCAAAGCAGCTCAGCAGGCGGGTTATCCGCTCAATCCTGACTTCAATGGCACCGGCCAGGAAGGTTTTGGGTTTTATCAGCTTACACAAGAAAACGGGCACCGCTGCAGTGCGGCAGCGGCTTTCCTTCACCCCATCCGGCAGCGGGGAAACCTGGAGGTGAAAACGGAGGCTCCAGTACATCGTATTCTGCTGGAGGATGGCAGGGCGGTAGGTGTAGAATACGAGCAAGGGGGATCGGTTAGAAGGGCTCGTCTTTACCGGGAGCTGATCCTTTGCGCAGGCAGTTTCAACAGCCCCCATTTATTGATGCTATCTGGCATCGGGGACGCGAAGGTGCTGCGACAGCACGGAATCAAGCCAAGGCATCATCTGCCGGGGGTGGGCAAAAACCTGCAGGACCACTTGCTGGCTGGTGCCGTCTACCGCACCCGGAGGCGGGATACGCTGGACAGCCTGGAGCGTTTTCCCTACTCCCTTAAGTACCTCGCACAATTTATAATGGGAAAAAGGGGCATGCTGACCTCTAATATCGCTGAATGCGGTGGGTTCCTGCGTTCCCGGCCAGACTTGGAGGCACCCGATCTGCAATGGCACTTCTCGCCTGGATTCTTTTTGCGCCATGGGTTCGAAAATCCCAAAACCGGAAATGGGTTGGGCCTGGGCACCACGCTGATTTACCCTTTCAGCCGGGGTGAGGTCCGCCTGGCTTCCAATGACCCTGGTGAGAAAGTGGTGGTTGATCCCCGCTACCTCAGCGATCCCCGCGATTTGGAAACGCTGCTCTGCGGCTACCGCATCACCGAGCGCATTATGGCGCAGGCGGCTTTTGCGCCTTATATTGAAGATCGCTATATGCCTCTCCCCGAGGTTCAGGAAGAAGCAGCCTTAAAGGACTACCTGAGGGAATGGTCACAGAGCCTGTATCATCCGGTGGGAACCTGCAAGATGGGAAAGGACGAGAAGGCAGTAGTGGACCAGCAACTGCGCGTGCACGGTTTGGGGGCGCTGCGGGTGGCGGATGCGAGTGTCATGCCGGTCATCATCCGCGGCAACACCAATGCGCCCGTTCTGATGATTGCCGAGCGGCTGGCAGAATGGCTGCGGCAGGAATGAGTGTCCCCAAAATACTTTATCTTAACCATTTCTAGACAGGCCTAAATTTCTGAACAGCTATCCATGTCATCAGCCAAGAAAGAACTAGCAGGGTTTCCTGTGAAGACAAAAATTCAAGTACAGTGGGGAGAAATGGATGCCGCGAACCACGTCAACAACGTCGTATACCTGCGTTGGTTCGAGCATGCCAGAGTCATCTACCTCCATGAGCTGGACTACCCCATCGTCAACGAACCAGGGAAAGAGGAATGGCCGGGCGTCATTCTGGCGAAGCAAGACTGCAAATACCTGCTGCCCGTCACTTTCCCGGACACCATTACCTTAGGCATAAAGGTCTCAGAAATGCAGGAAGACCGCTTCGTCATGCACTGCAAAATGTACAGCAAACAACACCGCCGCCTAGTGGCTATTGCCAGCGCTACCATCGTGACCTATGACTACCGGCAGCGCCGCAAGGCACCCATACCAGATGGCCTGCGGAACGGCATCCACCAACTCGAACAAGGCCATGATTAAGACCCACGTACTCATAGTAGGGGCTGGGCCAGCCGGCCTGTCGGTAGCCGGACGGCTTCGAAAACTCGGCATTCCCTTTGATGTAGTGGAAAAGAGCCAGCAAGTGGGGCACGCCTGGCACCACCACTACGATCGCCTGCACCTGCATACGGTCAAGGAACACTCCCATCTGCCGCATCTGCCCTTCCCGGAGCATTATCCCCGGTACGTCTCGCGGCAGCAGCTGGCAGACTATTTGGAGGAATATGCCAAAAAGTTTGGCGTACGCCCGTACTTCGGGCACAGCCTGGAGCGGGTAGAGCGGAGCGGCCGCAAGTGGAAAGCCGTCTGCAGAAACGGCGCCGCCTTCGAAACGAACCACCTGGTGCTCGCCACCGGAGTCAATCGAGTGCCCAACCTGCCAACTTTCGAAGGGCAGCGTGATTTTCGGGGGCGCATCCTGCATAGCCGGGATTATCACGATCCACAGCCCTTTCTCGGCGAACGCGTGCTGGTCATTGGAATGGGCAATACCGGGGCGGAGATTGCGCTGGACTTATCCGAGCATGGCGTTCCGGTTTATCTGTCTGTCCGCAGCCCAGTCAACATCGTACCCCGGGATTTCCTGGGGCGGCCGACTCAGAAAACGGCTTTTACCCTCGCTAAACTGCCGCATTGGCTGGGCGACTGGATCGGGCAGCGCGTGCAGCGCCTCGCCTTCGGCGACCTGCGCCCCTACGGCCTGCAGCCTTCCGCTACTCCGCCCGCCCGTCAGTTGCGGGAACAGGGCAAAACGCCGGTAATCGATATCGGCACGGTAGATCAAATCAAAGCGGGGAAAATCAAAGTAGTGCCGGGCGTGCAGCGCTTCCATGCGGGTGGTGCCATTTTCAAGGATGGCAGCAGCAGGCATTTCACGAAAGTGATCTTGGCTACCGGTTACCGGGCGCAGTTGATGGACTTCCTCCCGCCGTCGGAAGGGCTCCTCAATGCGGAGCAATTGCCCAAAGACTGTATTGGTTCGGGGAAGTTTCAAAGGCTCTACTTTGTAGGTTTCGACAATCACCAGCCCGGCGGTATCCTCGGGGTAGTTTTCCGAGAATCCGAACGGGTGGCGCAAGCGATTGCAGAAGACAGCTAGCGAATCAGCAGCTTTTCTACTCTGACGCCCGCTTTTGAGTCCAGGCGGAGCAAGTAAACGCCTGCTGGCAGGCCCGCTACCGAAAGGGCTTGTTCCCGATGAAGGACCTCCCAGGACCTCAGCACCTGGCCGCCCGGGCTGATCAATTGCAGCAGGCCTTCTCCAGGCAGGCCGGCAACGCGCACCTGCTCACTAGCCGGATTGGGCATGAGTTCGAAAGGGCGCATCGGCGCAGGGCCTTCCCCGCTGTTCACCAAAATTTCTTGGAAATTCAAGAAGAAAAAGGCAGCGCCTGCTACCGCTGGCTCTATGCATTGCCCATGGTCGAGCATCGGGCCCACATCCTCGGAAGCCACATCATTGGCGCCGTTAGCATTCATCACGGAGTCCGCCACGAGGCTGTTGGTATATACGACCTGATCGTCGGCGGTGCAGTAGTAGAGGCGGGTAGGCGCCTGCGGGGCCCAGTCGTATACGTCATTGTCCTGTAGGGCTTGAATGATCGGTTGGGAAGGGTCCCCGCTTTCCAGCACATTGATGAGGCTGTCCTGCATCATGTACCGGGTGATGGAAGCCCCTTCGTTGGCGGTCAGCTCATCAATCAGGAAGCCATTTAAGCTGCTGAGGGTACGCTCGCCCTCGTAGAATTCCTCTATGGCGGAAGCGTACGGCTCCACGAAGTAGTCTTCCACCTCCGCGAACAGCCCGTAGACTTCATTGTAGGCAAGGGCGGTGTAGGGCAGGTAGGAGGGGAAAAAGTAAGGCTCTTCCTGCAGGATAACCTTCAGCATTTCTCCAGAGATACTGTAGGGGCCAGACATGGGAGCAGCAGCGGTGACCGGAAACTCCTCCGCATGTTCGGCTTCCAGCAGGCGTTGCAGAGCGGCAGCGGCGTGTCCGCCCTGGGAATAGCCCGTAATGAAAACCTGATCGTTAAGCCGGGCAGTAGGGCTGTCTTCGCAAAATTCCCGGGCGGCGCGCATCATGTCCCGGCCAGCGGAAGCCTCCGTATCGGCGTGTACGTAGGGATGAAAACCGCGGGATTCTCCCAGGCCTAAGAAGTCTGGCGCGGCGGCCACGTATCCCAGGCCCGACCAAACTGCAGCGAGTTCCCAGCCGCCGGCGAGGTTGGAAGGGACATCCGACTTTTCGCCTACCGTCCCGTGCTGGTAGCAAAGCAGCGGGTAGGCCAGCAGTTCGTCGCGTACCGGTAATACCAGCAGGCCGGAAGCCGTATCGGTTTGCCCGTTGATGTCGGGCGTGGTATAAGTGAGCTTGTACATTTCGATGCCGTTCTGGATCAGTGGCCCGAAATCTTCCTGCAGCTGCTGTTCGCTGCGCTCGCCCAGGTATTCGCTGTCGACGAGCTGCTGAGCGGCGAGCGGGATGGAGCAAATAAGAAGCAAGAGTGTAGTGGTAATGGTCTGGCGCATAAGTTTAATTTTATCTGAAATATAAGAAAAACTCGGATATTGCTCCGTACGGCCCCAGCAATTCTGAGTGGTTGTACTATGCAAATGCGGGGATGGAGAAAGGAAAGGCTATTTTTTGATGAATAAGCCCCCAAAAGCGGGACGCCCCTCATTCTTTTGTCGGGGGCGCGTCACACCAAGCCTTGCCAAGGTTTGCCGCGCGGGGGCGCTTCGAGATGGCCCCAGCAATGTACCGTCTTAGGTTCCCATGCTGTTTCCTGGAAGCCAACGTAGGCGGATTCGTACTCGAGTTGCAGGCAGCGGGGGCAGTGCATACAATCCTGTATGACATTGGCGTAAGCCTGGCCCGCCCGGAAGCCCGAGCGCCAGCGCCGTTTGCCAAGTGGGCAGCCTTCCGCGATGTACTGGTGAAAGCCTTTGTAGCGCCGATGCTTGACGCGGCGCTGCACCGAGCGTTTACGCAAGTGGAATTCTGCCTTTTGCCGCAGCGGATGGAATAACCACTGCTTGCCTGACAGGCCATGGACAAGGCTGTGCTCGAAGCCGCTTTGGCCAGGGGCACCCTTCCGGTTCAGGTAGGTTTCGTATAGCGGCAAGGTGTCTATTTCTAAAGCAGGCAGGCCCAGCCGCCGCAGTTTTTGCTGTTTTAGGGGGGGCACCGCGTGGGTAACTTTGATCTCCAGCAGTAGCGTCTTTCGCCCCGCTCGCAGCAATAGGTCCGGGTATATCTGTCCCAGAAAGGGCTCTTCTTCGACTCGCTCGTAGCGAAACAGCTGGGCGGGCAAGTAGGCGCTGGTTTGCCTATGCAGGTACAAAGGCGGCAAAGCCAGGCAGCGCTTTCGCTGAAAGAGGGCCTTGATGTAGCGGTGCAGGCTGGTCTCCAGAGCATGGGCGCAGCTATCGCCTTGGTAGTGGGCAAAATGATGAGCCTGATGTTGGCCCTTTTTGGCAATCAGGCGGGCACCGCAGCTCAGGCAGCAGCAATTGCAGGATAACCCTTTGCTTACTTCTTCTATACCCACAATTTCATGCCCGCGCTGGGCGAATGGGACCGAGCGCATGTTTTTTACAACAATATACTTACATAAAGGAAAAGATGCAAGCCGGCCGCTAATTTTGGCTTCTAGCGCCGAAGTTGCTACATTTAACGTGAGGTTTGACTTCAAGACAAACCTGCGACTTCTCCGAAATCCTGCTAAGCTAGGAGTTAGACTTTGGTAGAAGTCGCAGGTCAAAAATTGATGTATATTTACAATAACAGTAAATAAGACCAAACCTCACGTTAAAGTTAAAAGCTCGTAACCCAATTCAGCTAATACTACAACCACTTTGCTATGAGAGCCCTGACGTTTTTTGCCCTTTTACTCTTGGCGGGCTGCAGCGATGCCCCCGAAATCGCTGTCTCTGACACCATCGCCAAGGCAGTTTATACCGAACTGCAAGAACAGCTCATCACCGCACAGCCAGGCGATGTGATTGAAATACCGGAGGGTGTACACGAATTCGACCGCCCACTGTCCTTAGATGGTATCTCCAATGTGACTCTGCGCGGGGCGGGCCCCGGCCAATCGGTGCTGTCCTTTCACCATCAAAAAGCCGGCGCGGAAGGCCTGCGCATCACCGCGGATTCGGTAACGCTCGAGGGCTTTACCGTACTCGACACCAAGGGGGATGCCATCAAACTGCAGGATTGTGCAGGCATCACCATCCGCAACGTCAAAACGAGCTGGCGCGGCGGGGCAGACGAATCCAACGGCGGCTATGGTTTGTATCCAGTAGCCAGCCAGAATGTGCTGATTGAGGACTGCGAAGCGAGCTATGCCTCCGATGCGGGCATCTACGTAGGGCAGTGTACCAATGTGGTGGTCCGCGACTGTTACGCCTATGAGAATGTTGCGGGTATCGAAATCGAGAACTGCACGAAGGCAGAAGTCTACAACAACCGATCCGAGAACAATACCGGCGGCATCCTCGTCTTCGATTTGCCCGAGCTGCCGGCGGGCAACGGGCGCGACTGCAAAATCTACGACAACGAGATCATCAAGAATAACCACAGCAACTTCGCGCCGGCGGGCAATATCGTGGGCATCGTACCGCCGGGTACGGGCATTATCCTGCTCGCTGCCAAAGGCGTAGAAATCTACGATAATGAAATCGTAGGGCACAAGACCATCGGCACGGCCATCGCCAGCTACCAGATTACTGAAAAGCCCTGGGAAGACGAAGATTACGACCCTTACTCCTACGACATCCACATCCACAGCAATACCTACGAGCGTAAGCGCACAGTGCCCGACCTGAGCAAGGACTTTGGCAAAATGGTCAATTACCTCTTCCCCGGCAAGCCGCAGGACATCCTCTACGATGGCATCGTAGACGAGAGCCGCTCTGGCTCCAATCCTATGAACATCTGTATCGATCAGCCCGGGGAGGGGCTGCGCTTTGCCAATGTGGATGCTGCCAATGAGTTTGAACAGGTCTCGCATGATCTTAGCTCCTACCGCTGCGGGGGCGGGGAGGTGTTTTGAGGAGCCGGCAGCCCAGCTGAGAGAAGCAATGGCTTCGCTACCCAGCTGAGCGCCATAGCCGCGCGCTTACTCTTTCTCCGCCGTTCCTGGCTCCGCCAGGCTCTGCAGTGCCTTCGCCATATTGATGAATTCCTGCCGGTAGCCGTGGGGATCTGGGCCTTTGGCGCCTTCCGCCAGCTCAATCAGCTGGGCGTAGCTTGCTTTGCCTTTGTACGCTGAATTGCGCAGCAGCAGGCCGAATTCGGCTACAGCCGCCGACCAGCGGAAATTATCGCTGCTGTTGCGCAGCTTTTGGGCTTTAGCGGGAATACGGATTTCCAGCTTCTGGCTCTTCTTGCCGTCCGGCGCTTTGTAGCGCAGCTTGACGGTGCCTATTTCCCGGGCATCACTGCCTTTGCCCGGCTGCACTTTTTTCTGGTACTTAAGATCGTCTACTTCGGCGATAAAGTCACTCTCCACGCCGGGCGGGATGATCTCGTACAGGGCGGTGACGGTATGGCCGGAACCCAGCTCGCCGGCATCTTTGCTGTCGTCGTTGAAGTCTTCGTTCTCCAGCAAGCGGTTTTCGTAGCCGACCAGCCGGTAGGCTTGCACGTAGCTTGGGTTGAATTCGATTTGAATCTTGACATCCTTGGCGATGGTGAAGACGGTGCCGCCGAATTCGGAGACCAGTACCTTTCGCGCCTCGTTGATGTTGTCGATGTAGGCGTGGTTGCCGTTGCCCTTGTTGGCCAGCTGCTGCATCTTGTTTTCCTTGTAGTTGCCCATGCCGAAGCCCAAGACGGTCAGGAACACCCCGCTTTCGCGCTCTTCTTCGATCATACGCACCAAGGCGGCATCGCTGCTCTGGCCCACGTTGAAGTCGCCATCGGTAGCCAGGATAACGCGGTTGTTGCCGCCTTCGATGAAATGCTCGCGCGCGGTTTGGTAGGCCAGCTGAATGCCGGCACCGCCCGCGGTAGAGCCGCCGGCTTTGAGTTGGTTCAGCGCATCGAGGATTTTCTGTTTATTGTCGCCCGGAGTTGATTCCAGCACCAGCCCGGCGGCGCCGGCGTACACGGCGATGGCTACGCGGTCTTGCTCTCGCAATTGGTTGGTGAGCAATTTAAAGGAAGACTTCAACAGCGGCAGCTTGTTGGCATCACTCATGCTGCCGGATACGTCGATGAGGAAGACGATGTTGGAGGGCGGCAGGTCTTCCGTTGGGATTTTCTCGCCCTGCAGGCCGATGTGCAACAATTGGTGCTCGGGCTGCCAGGGGCAGGTGGAGAGCTCAGTGTTTGCCTCAAAGGGGTGGCTTCCCGCCGGCTCGGCGTAGTCGTACTCGAAGTAATTGACCAGTTCCTCGATGCGCACGGCGTCTTTGGGCGGCACCTGTCCGTTGTTGACAAAGCGGCGCACATTGCTGTAGGAGGCAGCGTCCACGTCAATGGAGAACGTGGAGAGCGGCTCCTGCCCAACGCTGAGGAAGCGGTTTTCCTGTATCAGGCCGTAGTCTTCGGTGTTCCAGTTGGGAGTTGGCTCCGCTGGGGTGCGACGGCTATTGGGCTGTGGGGAAACTAAGTAACTGATGGCCTGGTTCTTGTTTGCATCCCGCCGTTTGGTGACGACAACCTCTTCCAGGGCTGCTGTTTCTGCCTCCAGCTCAATCTGCAGTTCCTGGCCGGCACAGGCTTTGGGTATCGTTTTGGTTTTGTAGCCGGTGTAGCTGACTTCCAGTTGGACGCATTCGGAGGGGACCTGCAGCTCAAACTTACCATCTAAGTCAGTAACAGTCCCATTGGAGGTGCCCTTTTCCAAAATATTAGCGCCGATGAGCGGCTGCCCGCTATCGTCTACGACAGTTCCCTCAAGGATGAAATTCTGATGGCTGGCTGGAGCGAGGTAAGCCGCGCCCAACAGCAATACTAAACCCGCCAGTAATAGCAATTTTTTCATGGTGTTTTTCCTTAGGATGCCGCTGGTTTGCTCATTACATAAGAATGGCGTATTTTTCTGAAAAATCTGCTGAAGCTATGCCCAAGCGACTGCTTCTTCTGCTCGCCTTTCCCTGCTTACTCTGGTACTGCCAGAGTAGCCAGCCCCTGCCGTCGGGAGGTGTCCATTTCGATCCCGATGAGGCACCCTACCCAAAATTGTCAGATTATGGTTTTTTCAGGGCGATTTCGCCGGAAGCCTTTTCGCCCAACGAAGGGGTGTTGCTGTACGAACCCATCACGCCGCTGTTTACCGACTACGCGCACAAAGCCCGTTACGTTTGGATGCCGGATAGCGTACAGGCCAGCGTTGCCGAAGACGGCAGGCTGCAGTTTCCCGACAACAGCGTGCTGATCAAGCATTTCTACTACCCGGCGGACTTCAGCCAGCCTAGCCAGGGCCGGGACCTGGTGGAAACCCGCCTGTTGATGAAGCGCGATGGGGAATGGGACGCCTACACTTACGTCTGGAACGAATCGGATACGGAGGCCGAACTTAATTTGGTCGGAGATTTCAAAACGGTCCACTGGAAAGACGAAACGGGACAGGCCAGAACGGTAGAGTACGCGGTACCTAATAAAAATCAGTGCAAGAGCTGCCACAACCAGCAGAAAAAACTATTGCCCATCGGCCCGAAGGTGCGCAACCTGAATGCTGAATTGCAATATTCCGACGGGCGGGCTGAAAATCAGCTCCGGCGCTGGCAAGCCGAAGGCAAATTGGTGGCGGGAGATTGGGCGGAGCAGTACGCTGCCCTGGCGGATTGGGAGGAGCCTGGCAGCGGTTCCCTGGAAGCGCGGGCACTGGCGTACCTGGAAGTCAACTGCGGCCACTGCCATCATCCTGAAGGCCCGGCGCACACCACCGGATTGTACTTGGGCAGGGACTTCGCCGACCGCCCCGCCCAGCTGGGGATTTGCAAGTCTCCGGTAGCGGCGGGCAAAGGCTCCGGCGGGCGCAGCTTTGGCATTCGGCCTGGCCATCCGGAGCAATCCATTTTGCTGTACCGCATGCAAGCCGAGGATCCGGGGGTAATGATGCCGGAGATTGGCCGGGCAGTGCCGCATGAAGAAGGAATAGCCCTGATCCGGGAGTGGATAGAGGCGATGCCCGGCGATTGCCCCGGCGAAGGCACTTAACGGTCGCCGAAGCGGCGACGTTCTCGCCGCTTGCGCTGCTTGCGCTTCATAGCGTACATCAAACCCAGCCAGATGAGCAGCAGGATGGCGGTAGGAATCAAGTAGTAATAAATCAGATCCTCCATAGAGCGATAATTGGTGGAACGGGAAGATAAAAAACTTTGACCTATTGCCCTGGAAATTCCAGCTTGAGACTCCGCTGCAATCGCTCGAGCCGCTCCGGCTGATCGGCTGGCAGGTAGAAACTGAGGTGGACGTACTGAGTGGGGCGGCGGAAAAGTTGGTGGTAGTACAGCCGATTTCCCTCCTGATAGGCCAATTTGAAGCGGTTGGCTTCGAAGGCCTCCTCCAGTATTTTCAAATCAGGGTTACGGCGCAGCTTATCTTCAAAGGTGAAGTAATAGATGTCCTCCAAGCTCCATTGCTCAGGGTTAGAGTGCCCGGATACTTGAAGCTGGACGGCCTCGTCGGCAGATTGGAAAGCTGCTAGAGTGGAAGTGTCCCCGCCGGACTGCCGTTGCAACTCCGCCGGATACTCCAGGCAGTAGTTGAAGGCAGTATTGCAGTAAGGCTCCGGCGTCTGTGCGGGAAGCAAGACAGAAGCGAGGAGCAGGGCGGTCGTTGTAACGGTTCGCATGCTTAGTGTATTAGTGAAGAAAAACTAGAAATGCTCTCCCAAGTCTTGCTCCAACTCCTGTATCGTTTTGCTAGCGTTCTTGCGGAAGTTCTGCCAGCTTTCCTTCAGGCCTCCCTGGATTTGCTCGAGGTCCTCATTGATGGATTTACGCTGCTGCTCCAGCTCCCGAATGCGTTGATTGAGCTGTTCTTCGGCTTCAGCGGAAGTGTCGTCCAGGTCTTCGCGCAATTGTTTTAGGCGCTCGTCAATGCGGTCGCGGGCGGCTTTCAGCTCTCGTTGTAAGCTGTCTTTTTCCGCTTTCAGGGCGTTCGCAGCCTTTGCTTTAGCGCTCTGCATAGCTTCTTTTGCTTCGGGATCAGAAGGGGGGGCTCCACAGGCGGTAAGCAGGGGGTTCAGTAGGCACGCCATTCCAAGGAGGTACAGCAAGGTTCGGACTTTCATAGCGTTTCTTCGTTTTGTTGTCAACCGGAACCAATTTATTGTTCAGAGATACTGTCCCACCAGTCTTGGTCACCTAAAACAGACGCAAAGAACGCTTTCATCTGTATCAGAACATCCGGGTCGTCCGTCTCGACGGCCATACGGTGAAGGGCATTTTTCATCTGCGCGACACTCATAAGCTTTGATTTTTAATATGACTTTATAACGTTGATTGCTGTTACAGAGTTCCTTGTCGTAGCTGAATAGCTTTCAGCTACGACATTCAGGTCAACCGCAACTATGGCACCTACCGCAGCAAAGTAACCTCCCCTTCAATAAGCTCTACCCGCCCGCCGGCCAGCTCCACCTCGGCAAAGAAGACAAACACGGCCGGGTCCATAGCTTCCCCTCTGTAGGTGCCGTCCCAGCCTTGGGCTTCCACATTAGGGCTCAGGTTGACCCCTTCGAAGACCTGATTGCCCCAGCGGTCAAAAACCGACAGCCGGCTTATGTTGGCCACCTGGCCAGGGTCAGCAAAGAGCGTAAAGTAGTCATTGCGCCCATCCCCATTGGGACTGAAGATATTGGGAGCGTAGACAGAGCTGCGGCGGTCGACCAGAATGCGGATGTCGTCCTCCGCCACGCAGCCTTCTTCGCTGACGGCCGTCAGTTGAATGTTTATACTCTCTGCGGCTATTACTTCCGGCATGGGGCAGCCTTCGCAATCCACTGCTTCGGCCGGCTGCCAGATGAGCGTATCGTAGCTGAAGTTGATGAAGGGGTTTAATACTATATTTTCTCCC
Organism: uncultured Phaeodactylibacter sp.; assembly: GCA_964397205.1. Lineage (GTDB taxonomy): Bacteria > Bacteroidota > Bacteroidia > Chitinophagales > Saprospiraceae > Phaeodactylibacter. The sequence continues at coordinate 12,394 of CAYNIT010000113.1, forward strand.
AGGGCCGTATTAATGTCCGCGCCGAGGTCTACTACCGGCTCCAGGCCTTCCTGAATGGTGATGGAAGCGCCACCCTCACAGCCGATAGCGTCCATCAGGGTCAGTGTGTAGCTTCCCGGCAGTATATCTTCCAGCAGTAAGGAGCCTCCCCCTACCTGCCCGCTCTCCAAGCCTTCTAAATCATAGGTATATGGGCCCACGCCTCCACTGATGCCATTCAGCTCAATACTGCCGGTTAGCCCTACACAATCCGGGCTGTTGGCCAAGACCTCAGCGGCAGGCTCGCTGAAAGAAAGGTTGACCGCAATCTGTAATGAATCGCAGCCGTTTTGCCCCTGCACTTCTACTTCTCCACTGGGCGTTGCTTCATTAAATACCTGCCCAAACAGGCGCAGCTCCTCGCCTGCGCAGAGCACCGTATCAATGGCCTGCACCTCCGGATCGGCATAAAAACTTAAGTCAACAAATACCAAGCTGTCGCAGCCATTGGTACTTGTAAAAGTATCCACGCCACTGGCAAACTGCTCTGAATAGAATTGGCCGTTGATAAAGATACTATCGCCCGGGCAAATGACAGGGGTTAAGAACGTGGTATCACCCGGCAAGAGCGTTGTGGTAGTGATTATCAGGCTGTCGCATCCAAACTGGTTTTGCAGCAGGGTTTCTACCGTGCCGGTGTCTTGCGGGTTACAGCTTTCGCTAAACAGCTG
>CAYNIT010000114.1:0-13059 GCA_964397205.1 uncultured Phaeodactylibacter sp.
ACAAAATAACTTCGCCTATTCTAGGTAACTTGTTATTGCGCGACCCCTAAGCCTTTCTCCGCATTCCAACTGAAGCTGCTGTTTTTACTTCACCAGTTTGAAAGCGTACTGTACAGTGATGATCATGGGATTGCCGCGCTCGTCGTTTTCCTGCAGGAAGATGTCGATATCGATGGTTTCTGACTCCTCTTTCTCAGAACTGTCGAACACGATGCCCAGCCGGCCCTTTTCGCCTGGCTCGAAGGTCTCGCCGCTCGGATCATCGACGATCTCGGTGCACTCGCAGGCGGAGATCAAATCAATGGTGAAGGGCTCGTCCCCAGCATTGTAGAAAACGTAGGTGTGGGAGCGCTTCTCCCCTTTTTTCACCTCCCCGAAGTCGACGTATTCCTGCACGAACTTCATTTCTGGCCCCTTCGCAGCGGGCAAGCTGCCGCGGTCCGCCTCCTCTTTTAGGCTTTCCTTTTTCTTAATCCGCTCAATGGTAATGGTAGTCGGCCCTTCGAGTATTTTAAACTCGGTGCGTCGGTTGAGGCCGTGGGCAATTTCGCGCTGCTCCTCCGTTTCCAGGCTGTCAATGAAGCCTTCGGTCAGCACATCGCCTTCTTCCAGGAAGTCATAATCATCTGCTTTCCGGGCATTAACGGTCTGCGGCCGGGTCTCTCCGTAGCCCTTAGCTTCTATTCGGTCTCCTTCGATGCCCTTGTCCAGCAGCCAGCTGCGGGCGGATTCAGCGCGGCGCTGCGAGAGTTGCTTGTTGTAGCCGTCGTCCCCCCGGTTGTCGGTATGAGAGCTCAGCTCGATGACCATGGTATCGTGCTTTATCATAAGGTCATATACCACTTGCAGGTCGCTCTCCGCTTCTTCCAGAATGCGGTCGTCATCGAATTCGTAGAGGATGTTCTCTAAGACGATAGGCTCCTCGATTTTGTAGACCTCCGGCTCAGGCGGCGGCACCGGCTTGGGCTTCAGGTAGAAGCGATGCTGCAAGGATTTGGACTCCGTTACCCCCACCGTATTCAGGCGTACGGTATCAGGGTAGTAGTCCGGGTGCCCAGCGATCATCATGTATTCCGTCTCGAGCGCCAGGTCGAAACCAGCCACGTTGCTTTTCTTGCCGGTAGACTGCGTGTTGGGCTCGCCGGGGCTGTCGTTCTTGATAGGGACCAGGGAAACCGTGGCGTTCTTCAGCGGCTGTTTCTGCTCTGTGAAGGTGCCGACCACGATGTCCACCACGATGCGGTCAATATTGATGTTGTAAATATCGTCGCAGCAGGTACGGGAGTAAAGGAAGCGCCCGCCGGGCCGGTTAGAGGTCAGCAGCCCGAAGTAGCCCTCCTCATCCAGTGTAAAGCTGTAATCATCGTAGCTCGTATTGTAGCCCCGGCCCATGTTGAGCACCTGGCTCCAGGAGGTGCCGTCCCAGGTCGAGTAGAAATTGTCGAAACCGCCCAGGCCGGGATGCGTCGTGGAAGAAAAGTACAGGGTACCGTCTCGGTAGTAGGGCGTTTGCTCATCTCCCGGGCCATTGATGGTTTCTCCCAGGTTGACGGGGTCCTCGAATTCGCCCTCGCCGATGCGGGTGGCGTAGTAGAGGTCGAAGCCGCCGTACCCGCCTTCCATATCGGAGGCGAAGAACAGGACCTGCTTGCCGAACAATTCTCCGGGTGCCGGGTGCTTGGCCAGGTAGTCGCCGTTGATGCCTTTGACCTCTTCGGCACCTTTCCAGCCCTCACTGCCGCCGGTACTGTAGTAGATTTTGCTTTCCCCCAGCGTATTGCCTTCCAGCTTGGCGCGGGTGAAGTACATGGTGCGCCCGTCCTTCGCCAGCGCTACATTGCTGTTGTGGAATTCCGGGCGGTTGACGGCACCGCCGAGCGGCTCGGGCCTGCCCCATTCTGCATCCTCCCGCTGAGCGGTAAATATTTGGGCGAAAGTGGGGCCCTGTCCCTCCTCTTCCTCCTTGTCTTGCTGCCCGCGCTTGTCCTGCTGTTGCTGGGCCTGCTGTTGCTTTTGGTTTTTCTGGCCGTCTTCCAATTCCATGAAGATGATATCATCAGCATCGAAGCTGGCGAAGTAGACTTCGTTGCCGTTGGAAGCCAGGGCTGGCGTATACTCCGAATGGCTGCCGTTGATTCTCCTGCCAGCATTTTCCACGCTTACGCCCTTGAGGTTGGGCGGCAGCTCCTGCGCCAGCTCTACCCCGGCAATCTCATTCTCCACCAGCACCTCCAGGCTGTCGCCCGGGTTCGTCGCCAGGAATTTTTCGAATTCCGGGATAGCTTCATCGTACTTTTGGTTGATTTTCTTGAGCTGGCCGTAGACGAAACGCAGCTCGTCCTTTTCTCCCTCATCGGCAAGCCGCAGCACCCGGCGGAAGGAACGCTCGGCGGAGCGGTAGTCGCGCAGGTGGTACTGACACCAAGCGATGGTATCGAGCAGAGCATCGTCTTTGCGATCGTCGTGAGCGGTTTGGTAGCGGTCGAGTGCGTTGTACCAGTCTTCGTTTTGATATGCCTTGCGGGCTGCCTTGAGGTTTTCTTCGTAGGAGGATTGGGTGATCGGCTGCGCTTGCAGCAGGCTGCCTCCCATTGCGAAAAATAAAAGGGTGAGTATGGATGCGTTTTTCATAGATTTTTTCAATGGTTTGTCCTTGATTATAAACGGCTATCGTGGACTTAACTTTTTTAAGAAACTGTTAAACCAGCCTCAGAGGCTCGGGCAAAGAATAGCGGGCTTGATTTCCGGCTCTTTGTAGATTTTAAAGATATAGTAGGCGGCAATCTCAAAGGCCCCCTGATAGTCCGTTGCTACACTGTACTGGGATACATTCAAGTCAAAGGCCGCCGCTACGCGCAGCGAGCCGTAGTCCAGGCCAGCGAGCACCTTAGCCGCGTCCCCTACCCGGTAGCCCAGGCCAAATCGCAGCAGGGTTTCCTTGTCGGGCTTGAAATCTTTCAAGTCATAGCCCGCCCAGGCTTGCAGGTTGATCTCGTTAGCGCCGGAAGTAGTTTGAAACATAGCGGTCGGCGCCGCAGACCATTTGTCGCTGAGCGCCCACTCGTAGCGGGCATGGGCGGTGATGAGCATGTCCCGCCGCCGCAGGTCATCGGCTATGCTGGCTGAGTCGCCAAACTGATAATCCGGCCGGTTTGGGCGGCCAAGGGCAACCCCTACTTCCAAGTGGTCAGATTCATTGAGTTCAGATTTGAAAAGCAAGCCGGCGCGAAAGTCTAGGTAGTCCGTTTCCACATCATTCTCTTCCCCCATTCCAGCAGCATTTCCCTGGCCGCTGATTACGGGGTCTTGGGTATCCTGATCAAATCGCCCAGTAGCACCATCGTACTCATCCGCCAGCCTGGCATTGCCGGAATTAAAGCTGCGGCCGACCCGCCCGCCCTGCAGGCCTAGGGTGAGCACCGACTTGCCCTCTTTGCCCAGGCCGAGGTGGTAAGAAGCTGAGAGCATGTTCATGTTGGTGGTGAAATTCAGCGAGCCGGAGCGGTCATTGATGAGCGTGGCCCCCACGCCTACCCAGTCTTGATCGCGAAACCCCCGGATGATGGGCGCGTCGATGTAGCCGCCCGGGGTATTGTAGCCGCGTTCCGAGTTGACCGCCCACCACTGCCCGCGGTAGATGCCCCCCACCCGCACGGAACCGAAGAAAGCCCCCGTATTGGCTGGGTTGAGGGAGAGCGGGGACATATTAAACAAGGTATAGTGGAGGTCCTGAGCGGACAGGCTTCCTGCAACAGCAAACAGCAATGAGAAGAGTAGAGGTTTTGCAAGCTTCATAGAAATGTAGTTGTTTTGGCAGATTAGAGGAAGGCAAGCCACCGGATTAGGAACACGTTTTTCCCGGTATGCCCCCACTCGAGGTCGAAGCCGAAAGATAATTTTTTTCTTCAATAAATTGGCAAAATCGGCAGGCAAGTTAGGGCTTAAGGCCGGGCAGACCAACCCTCTTGCCAGGCTTTTTTCCCCGCTAGCCGACATTATTCGGGTTTGGCTGCAGCGGCTATTTTCTCCAGAGGCAGCTCCCGCATGCACTTAAAATGGCCCTTCGGGCATTCCTGAAAACCAATTTTGGAGCAGGGCCGGCAGCGCAGGCCTTCTACTTCAAAGCTTTGGTTCTTTTGTACGCCTTGCGGGTAAAAAGGATACATACCGAAAGCGGGGATGGTGTTGCCCCAGAGAGAAAGGATCTCCTTTTGGAAAGCAGCGGCGATGTGCATCATGCCAGTATCGTGGGTAATGACCTTGCTGGCTTGCCGCACTACCGAAGCCGACTGATGGAGGTTGAGCTGGCCGCAGGTGTTGACCACCTGCTGTTTGCGCACCGCAGCGGCTATGGTATTGCCCTCCTCCGCTTCGCTCGGCCCGCCCAGCAGGACGACCGGCAGGGGCAACTGTTCACAGAGGGTGATGATTTGGTCGGTGGGCAGGCGCTTCGTACTATGGGCAGCACCGATGGCAAAGGCCAAGTAGGCGGGGGCATCCGCCTCAGCCTCCAGCAACGGCCCGGTAGCCACTTCCTCTTTTTCGGGAATGAAATAATCCAGGCCCTGGCCGTCGTAGGCAGCGCCCAAGCGCTGCGCCGGGGCCATATAGCGCTCTACGATGTGTTTTGCCGGCAGCCGGTTGATGCGGAGGTTGACCATCAGCCATTTCTCCAGATTGATTTTATCAAAGGTGTAGGATTTGGCTGGGAGCGCCCATTTGACCTGCAAGCTCCGCAGGTTGTTGTGCAGGTCCAGCACATAGTCGTATCCCTGCCGCTGCAGGCCGGCTCGTACCTCCCGTACTTTTTTGTCGATGGCAAAAACCTTGTCTACGCCTGGATTCGCCTCCACTATGCTGCGGAAGGGACGCTTGGTCAGGTAGTGCACCTCCGCCCCGAGCTGGCTGAGCGCGCGGATGACCGGAGTAGTCAGCACAATATCGCCAATAGAAGAAAAGCGGACGATCAGGACCTTCATCGGCTCAGGCTTACATTTTCCGTCTTAATGAGCGACACTTGCTCCATTTGCCCGGCTTGGAATAGCGAGTCGAAAACAGCTACCTCCCGGCTGTCCGTTTTAGGTTTGAAATTGCGGTAGTCAGCGATGCGCAGCCCATCGACTTGGCGGATGTTGTAGGCCTCCCGAAAGCGCGCGCCTCCCCCATCGGCCTGGTAATTGTACGCCAGGTAGTCCATGGTATAGCGGCTGCGGTGGAACCAGTAAACGTACTCATCCTGGTAATCCTCCCCGCCGCCGGCTTGCCGGAAGGTTACCTTGAGCTTGTGGTAAGGCTCCCCATTGATGCGAGCGGTATCCAGGTAAGTAGCCTGCACCGCTTCGTCCTGCAGGAAATAGGGCAGCAGCGCAAAGTACACCACAGAATTGACCGAGCTGGCGTAGGCGGCGCTGTCCTTAGGGCTAAGGGTTGCGGTTTGCCCTTCTACGCTGCGGATGAGCCCATCGTTGCTCAGCCGGTCGCGCACTACCGCTCCGCTGGAATCCCGAAAAGTACGGGTATAAACGTACTTGCCGCCCTGACGCTTGACCCGAAATTGGAACTTGCGAAAGTCAAACTCAATGGCAGCGCTGTCTACCAGGGCACTGCCGTGAGCCTCCAAGGCTTGCTCGATGACGCTTTCGGCCCGCTTTTCCGGATGCAGCGGCTCGGGGGCAGTTGGTTGCTCGCCGGGAGCCTCCGACTGGCAACTCCAGAGCAGCAACAAGATAGCTATGGCTGATGTGTACCTCATGACCGCGAATATAGGATATCTCTGGGAGATTTGACCGTAAAATTCCTACCTTTGCCTCCTTAAAATCCAAGGCATGGCAAGCAAAAAAATACAATCTGCCCTGATCTCCGTATTTCACAAAGAAGGCTTGCAGCCCATTGTGGAAGAACTGATGCGGCTCGGGGTTAAGCTCTACTCTACCGGCGGGACTCAAAGGTTCATCGAAGGGCTGGGCGCCGAGGTAGAAGCGGTTGAAAACCTCACCTCCTACCCTTCCATACTCGACGGCCGGGTCAAAACCCTGCACCCCAAGGTCTTCGGCGGCATCCTAGCACGCCGGGAGGACAGCCATCAGGCGGAGCTGGAGCAATACAGCATCCCAGAAATCGACCTGGTCATCGTCGACCTTTATCCCTTTGAGGCCACCCTTGCCAGTACGGATGAAGAAGCAGCGATCATTGAAAAGATCGACATCGGCGGCATCGCCTTGATCCGGGGGGCTGCCAAGAACTTCCGGGACGTAGCGGTCGTGCCTTCCAAGGCTGAATACGGCTTTCTGCTGGATGTCCTGAAGCACAAAGAGGGGCATACCGAACTGTCGGACCGCAAGGAACTCGCCCGCCGGGCCTTTATGGTGTCTTCCCACTACGACACCGCTATATTCCAGTACTTCAATGGGGACAGAAGCGGGGAGGTATTCAAAAAAAGCGTTTTGCAATCAAAGCCCCTTCGCTACGGCGAAAACCCGCATCAGGAAGGGCTATTCTACGGGCAGCTAGAGGATATGTTTGAGAAAATCGGCGGCAAGGAGCTGTCATACAACAACTTGGTGGACATTGATGCTGCGGTAGGCCTGATGAAAGCGTTCGAGCAGGCTCCGCCAACCTTTGCCATTCTGAAACATACCAACTCCTGCGGCGTCGCCACCCGAACCAACGTGCTGCAAGCCTGGAGAGATGCCCTGGCCGCCGATAATGTATCGGCATTCGGCGGCATTCTCATCACCAATACAACCCTGGACCTGGCTACCGCCCGGGAAATTGACGAGATTTTCTACGAAGTGCTCATCGCGCCTGCTTTTGAACAAGCAGCGCTGGAGCACCTCAGCCAGAAGAAAAAGCGCATCCTGTTGCGCATCAAAGACTTTTATGCGCACGAGCGCAGCTTTAAGAGCCTGCTCAACGGCATCATCGAGCAGGATACTGACCTGAAACTCGAAAGTGCAGCGGAGCTGAAGACGGTGACCCAAAAGGCCCCTACGGAGCAAGAAGTAGCCGACTTGCTGTTTGCCAACAAATGTGTCAAGCACCTCAAGTCCAACGCCATCGTACTGGCCCGTGGGCAGCAGCTGCTGGGCATGGGCTGTGGGCAGACATCCCGGGTGGATGCGCTGCGGCAAGCCATTGATAAAGCTAAGCAGTTCGGGTTGGAGCTGGACGGCGCGGTAATGGCGTCGGATGCCTTCTTTCCATTCGCCGATAGCGTGGAAATTGCGCAGGAGGCGGGGGTTAGGGCAGTTATACAGCCGGGCGGTTCGATACGCGATAAGGACAGCATAGCTTTCTGCGACGAACACGGTATGTCGATGGTGGTTACCGGCATCCGGCACTTTAAACACTGATGGCTTTTGAATCTCGCCATTGACATAGGCAACACCCGAGCCAAGGCAGGCTTATTTTCGGAGGGGAAGCTGGTTCGTACCCAAAGCTGGGAAAACTGGTCGTTCGCTGATTTTTATGGCCTGGCAGCCAACCTTTCGGTCAAAAATATCATCTTCTCTACGGTAAGCCATGATCTGCCAGCCGATGCAGGCGAGAGGTTTCGAAACCACTTCCGCTGCTTGGAACTCAGTGCGGACACACCGCTGCCCATTGGCAACTCCTACGAGACTCCCGAAACACTTGGCAAGGACCGGTTGGCAGCAGTTTGCGGCGCGTACGCCCTATTCCCTGCCCAAGCCTGCTTGGTTGTGGATGCCGGCACCTGTATCACTTACGATTGGCTGGATGCAGCGGGCACTTACCAGGGGGGGAACATCGCCCCGGGCTTAGATATGCGGCTGCGCGCCATGCATGCTTTCACCGCCCGCCTGCCCAAGGTAGCAGTTGGGGCCCTGCCGCACTGGATCGGCAAGAGTACCGAAACAGCCCTGCGCAACGGGGCTCAGCTCGGTGCACTCATGGAATTGGAGGGCTATTTGCAAAAGAGCGAGGCGGAATTTGGAAGCCTAGTCCCTCTAATCACGGGGGGAGATGCCAATTTTTTGGCAAAACATACGAAAAGAAAGATATTTGTGAATCACCATTTGGTCCTTATAGGGCTGAATCAAATCCTAGACTATAATGTCAAGCGTTTGGAGTAGAGTACTGGCCGCAGTTCTAAGTTTGTGCTGCACCGCCACCGTTGTGTTTGGACAAAGCGCTCAGGAGGGCCCTTCCATCAATTCGCCTTATTCGCGTTTGGGGCTCGGAGATTTTGACAATCAATTCTTTGGAGCACAAGCGGGCATGGGCGGGCTCAGTGCTCCCTATCAGAACATTTACCGCCTCAACCTCCTCAACCCGGCATCCCTGGCTTACCTGGAGACTACGGCTTTGGAGGTAGGGCTAGACGCCACCCGCGTGCAGCTGGAGTCCAGCAGCGCTAGCGAAACCTCTTGGCGCGGCAACCTCAGCTACCTGGCACTTGGCTTCCCGCTCATCAATCCTATCAATGAAGTGCTGGACCGCAAGCAGTCTCCTCTGGGGCTGGGCATGGCCTTCGCCATACAGCCCTTCACGACAGTCGGCTACAACATTCGGACTACTGATCAGGTGGAGGGGGTCAACGGCAGCACTTCCAATGCACTCATCGGAGACGGCGGCATCTACCGCTTCAGCTGGAGCAATGCCATCAAATACGGCCCCATTGCCGGCGGTGTTACCATTGGCTTGAATCAGGGGACCATCTCCAATCAGCGTTTCGTTCAATTCGACAGCCTCGACAATTCTTATGTGACCACCTTTGTGGACGAGTTTACGCTTTCTGGTTTTTACTGGAGGTTTGGCTTGCAGTATGCCTACAGTTTCAAAAAGCCCGATGGAGAGGGCGGCAAAAAGGCGACAGGCAGCCGCTTGATTTTCGGCCTGCAGGGCAGTACCGATAATAGTTTTTCTGCCGATGGCACCCGCTTTGCCGAGCGGGAGAGCTTCATTTATGGTGTGGTAGACACCCTGGTCAATGAAACCGGGCAGGAAGGCGATGGTATCCTGCCCGCTTCCTATACCTTCGGCATAACCTATGAGAAGCTCAACAAGTTTCAAATAGGGGTAGAAGCCGGCCTGTCACAGTGGAGCAATTACGAAAACGACGCGCGCCCCAATGACCGGCTGCAGGATAGCTGGCACGCGCGCATCGGAGGGGCTATAACGCCGAACGCTACCTCCTACGACAATTACTTCGCCCGCGTACAATACCGGTTTGGTGCTTACTACCGCACTGACCCCCGGCAGTTTGAGGGCAATCAATTGGAAGATTATGGCTTATCAATAGGTTTTGGGTTTCCTATTATTCTGCCCCGACAGCGGACCTCCTTCATCGACCTGGCGTTGGAAGGCGGACAGTTTGGCTTGAGTGACGAACTGCAGGAGACTTACGTCAGAATAACACTTGGATTTACTTTAAACGATAACACTTGGTTCTTCAAACGAAAATTTAATTAATCATGAATGGATTACGCATTTCATTTATAGCCTTTGCACTGCTTACTTTCTTTGCAGGCAGCGCGGCTGCCCAGTGTGAAACTTGGAATGATTCTCCCCAGAAAGACGAAGCTGAAAATGCTCACGTTCTGTACCGGGGCGTGGTAAAGGGCAAGACCGTAGCGGACTTGAAAAAACTCAACGAAGAGGAATTCAACATCGCTTTCAACAACTGGAAAAAAGTATACGAAATAGCGCCTGCCGCTGATGGCCAGCGCCCCTCTCACTTCTCCGACGGCCGCAAGCTGCTCAAGGTGAAGTACGAGCAGGCTACCGACGAGGCCAAGAAAAAAGAGCTGGCCGAACGGATCATCGGCATGTACGACCAGCAGATCGAATGCTACGGCAAAGAAGCATTCCTGCTGGGCCGCAAGGCATTCGACATGTTCTACATGCCCGAATACGGCTACCGGCAGTCTACCTACGACACTTTTGTGAAGGCAATCGAGAAGGGCGGCAATAAGTCGGAGTACATCCTGCTGGAGCCGATGGGGCAGATGCTGGTTTACTTCTTTGAGTCTGAAAAAATCAGCCAGAAGGAAGCCCAGCAAATGTACACCAAGCTGGAAGGCATCGCCGAGCACAACATCGAAAACAACGAAGCCTACGGCCAGTACTACGATGCAGCACTGGGCCGCATGAACTCGCATTTCAAAGAGGTAGAGGACGATGTCTTCGACTGTGATTACTTCAAGAAGAAGCTGTTGCCGCAGTACGAAAAGAGCCCCAACGACCTGGAGGTGGTGAAGTACGTTTACGTTAAGCTGCGCCAGCAGGGCTGCGATACCACCCAAGCTGTCATGTCGGAGCTGAAGAGCGCCTACGAGCAGCTGGCTAAGGTGGTCAATGACTCGCTGGAGTTGGTGCGCCGGGAGAAAAACCCCTGCTACGACGCTTCTCAGCTGCAAAAGGAAGGCAACTACGATAAAGCGCTTAAGCGCTACAAAGAGTGCTTAGCTTCCGACCGCAAACAAAAGGACAAAGCGCGGGCTCAGATCCACTACAGCATCGCCTCTATTCAGATCTACCGCAAAAACAACCCGCGGGCTGCCGTATCCGCTGCCCGCAAAGCAGCTAAGCTGGACAGCGGCTGGGGGCGGCCCTACCTGATTATTGGGGATGCCTACGCCAAAATGGGCAGCGCTTGCGACGACTGGACCTCCCGCCTGGCTATCCTCGCTGCCATGGAAAAGTACCGCTACGCCAAGTCCATCGACAGCAGCGTAGCTGGCGATGCCGATAAGCGGCTGAACCAGTACTACGACGCTATGCCTGCGCGGCAGGAGGGCCATATGCGACAGGTCGAAGAGGGCCAGAAAGTTAAAGTAGGCTGCGGGATCGGAGAAACGGTTACCCTGCGGTTTAAGAACTAAGCCACCAAATTGCTCGGTTTCTTTTTACCGTATGGTGCTGTAGGTACCCGTTTCTTAAAAAAGGGGCTGCCCGAAAATTCCGGGCAGCCCCTTTTTATTTTAGTTGAAAGCTACAGGGCCGCATTGCCAACGGTTGCTTCTTAATCCGAAGTGCGTATAGTAGTAGAGCGCTGTATCCAGCAGCCTACAAAGAAGCTCTGCCCCGCCTTAAGGTTGCGGATGAAAACGTCTTCCCGGTTGGGCATAAACTGGCTGTACTGGGCAATCAGCTTGTTGGCTTCAGCCCGTACGTTGGGGTCCACCCGCTTGGCTTTCTTCCACATGTCAATGGCTGGCCAAGTAACGACCTGGCTGTCCCAACCCCGGCCCGGCCCACAAAGCGGCCCGCTGGAAGCGTAAAGCCGGCCGATGAGCATGTAGGGCTCGCCCCAATTGCTCCGGATTTCGGCTGCTTTCAGCGCCCATTCGCGGGCTTTGGGGAAGTTGCGCAGATGCACTTCGTATATTTTTGCGATAAGCAATGCGTAATCTGCTTTCTTTTCCACCTCATCCTCCTCGCCGATGGCCTGCTGAAAGGCTTGAATGGCTTCGTTGTAATTGGCGTTCCGCAGCGCCGTGTAGGCAGAATCCGCCGGGCCAGCCTCGGGCCGGCACCGCTCTTTGCCTACCCGTATGACTTCCTGAAATTTTTCGTTGGCCTTGGGGCACTGCCCCCACTGCAAACGGCTGTAGACGGTACGCACGACATCGCAGTCCTGCGGATTGTCCAGAAAATCCTGGTAGTATTTGTCTATGTAGTACTCGCAGGGGTAGAACCCCTCTACCGTCTCAAAGTATTCCAGCCGTACGGGAGCGTACTCCTGTATGATCTCCCAACGCTCGCAGCCGGTCCCGCTGCACTCTTCCAGCCCTTTTTCGATGCGCCGCCTCAGCAGATCCTGGTACTTATAAGCTTCCTCCTGATCCATTTTGCCCTGATCGTAGAGCGTGACCAACAAGGAAGCAAATGGATTGACTACAAAGTCCGGCACATCAAGCCCGTCCTCGTCGATGGCAGCCTTAAACATCTCATAGATTTCCTCTTTGCTGGCGCGCTCCCGGTACTTGTAGAAAAGGTCGAAGGCTTTGCGCGCTTTGACGTAGCCGCCCTCGGGGTAACAACGGTCGATTTCATCGTAAATGCTGAAGATGGTATCCACATAGGCCGACTGCAGGGCAGTGTCCTGGGTTTGGCTGTAGTAGTACTCGTAAAAGCGGATGCCATCGGCGTAGACCGTATTGCGCCGGCCATCGGCGGCGGGGGCTACATTGTAGACTTCTTTCCATAGCTCAAAGGCTTTGTCCCACTCTCCGGCCCGCAGAAAGTCTCGATAGATCACGTAATTGGTCTCCACCTGATCCGGATAAGGCGCATCCCGAAACTTCTGGCAGGGGCTCAGCCCTTCTTCTTCCTTCGGCGGTTGCGGCTTTTCCGTTTGCGGCTTTTCCTCCGCTACTTGCTCGCTGGTTTTGGGTGAACATCCAGCCGCGGCGATCAGCAGAGCAGCTGCCCAAATGAGGAACTTCCTGTTCATAATGCAGTGTATTTTTGCCGAGAATATACGGACTAATAATTTTTTGGAGAAATCCCCCTTTTATCGCAGAATAGCCACTTCCCCGGATTGGACCAGCTCTTCTCCGTCACAGACATGCTGCAGCACGTAGCGCACTGCGCCCGGATTGACTGGTTGCCCGCGGTAGACGCCGTCCCAGCGCTGAAAGGGGTCATTGGTTGCAAAAACCCGGTTGCCCCAGCGGTCAAAAATTTCAAAAACGATCAGCTCCTCCACGGCAAAGGGGTTACTGATGCCAAAGGTGTCATTCAGGCCATCCCCATTGGGCGTAAAAGCATTGGGCAGAGCGATGACCCGGCAGTCCAGATCATCCGGGTCGATGACATTGAATACGACAGAATCGCGGGCTACACATCCGGGCACGATGGTGTCCGATATGGCAATCTCGTAAGTCACTTCTCCGTCCACGGCCGGGGTAATCTCCGGCTGGGGCGCGAAGGGGTCGGTAACGCCTGCTGTGGGCGACCAGCTGAAGGAGGTGCCGCAGGTTTTGCTGAGCACCACCTCAAAGGTACTGCCCAGGAAAATGTTGACAATGTTTGATTCGCGCTGTATACGGTCCGGCAGCTCTACCAATCCACGGACTTCCCGGGCATTCAGGG